>JAFSNT010000141.1 GCA_017443295.1 Clostridia bacterium | reverse complement strand
TTGCCGGTGTTCTTGGCCCGGGTAAAGCCCGCCTCGCACATGGCAAAGCCCGCCTGCATGAAGAAAACCAGCGCCGCGCCCAGCAGCACCCAGATCGTGTTGGCAGGAGAATACGTCATCTTTCTCACTTCCGTTTCGTAAAATTTCCAACAAAAAAGGCGCTGGGTGCTTTCAAGCACACCCTTGCGCCTTGCTGGAATGGGTGCATTGTAAGGGAACTTCAAGCTTTTGTCAAGGGGATGAACAATCAAAAAACAATGCGTTTATTCCAGGCTCTTTGCATAGCAGACAGCCCCCGGCAGCTTGTCATAGGGCGGATAATTAGAAATCAGCGCATAGCCCCGCTTCGTGTAAAGCGCCACGGCGTCCGGCATAATGGGCCGGGTTTGCAGGATGATCCGGCGATAGCCCAGGGAGCGGGCTTTTTCCTCGATCTGCTCCATCAGCGCGGAGGCGATACGCCGTCCCCGAAAGGCAGGTTCCACCCACAGGCGCTTGACCTCCGCGTCCAAATCCGAATACCGTTTGAGGCCCGCGCAGGCCACCGGCTGTCCGTCTGAATACGCCAGCAGCACAACGGGAATTTCAGCGGAAGCGTTGAAGGGGATAAAGCCCGCCCGGTTTTCCTTTCCGCCCACGATGCGGCTGTAATACGCTTCCGTCACGGCGTAAAAATGGCGAAAAGCCGGGTGGCTCCCGTCCGTCCATTGATAGGTAATTTCCGGCATAGTACTCTCCCCCTTTCCGCCATCCCATCATACAATAAAGCGCGTTTTTCTTCAAGGATAAAGACGACCCGCGCCGTTTTTTCCGTCCGGCGGGGCATTGTACAGAATATGAAAATATGGTATGATGAGGGCGGCGGAAGCTGTTATTCCGCGAGAGGAAAGGATGCAGGCAATGCGTTTTCGTCGGCTGCAAGCGGTTTTCCTTTGTCTGGCGGCGCTGTGCCTTGCGGCGCGCGCGGGTGCCGAATCGTGGCTTTTTCCCCCCGGCCTGCTGGAAATAGAGGCCGAGGCCTTTTCAGGCTGCGCGGAAATCACGGAAGCGGTTTTGCCCGAGGGCTTAGTTTCCATCGGCGACGGGGCGTTTCAGAACTGTTCGGGGCTGCGGCGGGCCGTGCTGCCCGCGTCCGTGGAAACGGTTGGGGATCAGGCCTTCGACGGCTGCGCCGAAGCGCTCTATATCCTGTGCCAGCCGGAAACCCCGGCGGCGGCATGGGCGGCGGCCAGCGGCTTTGACTGGTCGGCGGGAACGGTGTGCAGGGCGCTGGTCATCGGGCAAAGCTATACGGGCACAGGCTACGCCCTGCAGGGGCCTGTTTATGATATGCACGCCGTGACGGGTCTGCTGCGCCATTTTCAAACGAGGACCTATACCGTTGCGGAAAAAACCAACCTGACGGCGGAGGGCATTCTGTCCGCCATCGGTTCGGCGTTCAGCGGGGCGACGGCGGACGATATTTCCATGCTCTATTATTCGGGCCACGGCCTGGAAGGCGGCTATCTGGTGGGCCAGGACATTGAAAACGTGTCTCCCGACGCCCTTCGCGCCGCCCTGGATCGAATTCCGGGCAGAAAGGTCATCCTGGTGGACGCCTGCTATTCCGGCGGGCTGCTGGAGGATGGGCAAAAGGGCGTCACCCGGAAAGGCGGTTCACCCCTGGGTTCCTTCGCCCAGGACTTTGCGGCGGCGTTCTATTCCAACACCCGTTCGCTGAAAGGCACCTCCTACTACGTCATGACCGCCTGCCAGGCCGCCGAGGAATGCGGAGAGGGCTACATTCGTTCCGGAAGCTCCGGGCGTTCCATGGGCTTTTTCACCTATTCCCTGTGCCAGGGCTGCGGGTGGGACGGCGTGAAAAACCAGGCGATCAGTCCATTGGCCGACAGCAGCGGCGACGGCGTGGTGACGTTCGCCGAAGCGTACAGCTATGCCGCGTCCAAGGCATACGAGATGAATCCCGTTCAATCCGCCGTGGTTTACCCGGCGCAGTGTACGTGGTTTTCCCCTTTCCGGCCTTAAAGCGCCGGTACGGGCGAAGTATGATCGTAAAAACGGGATTTACCGAAGGGACACGGCGGCAGAAACCAATGAAGAAGGTGCAATGATGTTTTTCTTCAATAGAATCAATATCAATGAAGCGGTGAAGGATTGCGGGAACACGCCCGGCGCCGTCCTGCTGGATGTCCGGGAGGCCGATGAATTCCGATCCGGCCATATTCCCGGCGCTGTAAACGTTCCCCTTTCCGTGATTCATTCGATCAGCATTCCGAAGGACAAGCCGCTGTTCGTCTATTGTCTGCGCGGCACCAGGAGCATGCGGGCTGTCGCCGCACTGAAACGAATGGGGTATACCGCAAAGAGCATTGGCGGAATTGCCGCGTATAAAGGGCAGCTGGAAGGGTGAGGAAGAAGGCTGCTTACGGATTGATTTGACTTCCTTTGATCTTGAAATTATACTATAGGCGTCATCAAGGGAAGGGGATCGAAAGAAAACCGGCCCAACGATGGGAAAACAAAATGCGACCCTGCAACACTGGCGAAGAACCAAGCGGTACAAGGCCAAATGATTGGAGGTTCGCATGATGAGTCCTTATCTTCCTGCCGTGTTTGGCGAAAACCTGATGGACGTGTTTGATGACTTCGACCGCACCTTCTTCCGTGGCTTCAACCGGCCTGAACACGATCTTTATGGCAGAAACGCCGCGCACATGATGAAAACCGATTCCATGTCGGCACCATACCAGGAAAGCGCCACGTGGAGACAGCTGTAAAAGGCGTGTCGGCTGATTCGCTTCACACTCGTTGGAACCATCACTCGGGTCAGTTTACTGCAACCGTAAAAAGCAACTGTTTTGACCTCCTTCAAGCTTTTCGGGAGTGTGACACTAATCAGGCTGTCGCAGTGAAAGAAAGCCCCTTTTCCAATGCTCGTCACGCTGTCCGGAATCGTAATACCGGTCAGGCTGTCACGATACAAGAAAGCAAAGTCTGCACTCCCATTGTCATGACCTCCGTGTTCATTGTTTTCTAATAGATTCTATTGGATTCTATTAGAATCGTTTAGACACATTATCCCATGTTTCGGAGGCTATTGGCAGGTGTGCGTTATTGAGCGGTTACCAATTGTTTCCATTACAAACCATATTCACCATTTCCACATCCCGCTGAAAAAGGAGGAAATGCAGGCATGAAAGGAAAAGTTGCTCTTCACGATGAACAAAAGCTGATCGACTTGGGCGGCGGGGTCACCCGGCGCATCCTGTCCTACGACGAAAACCTCATGTCCGTGGAGGTGGCCTTTGAAACCGGCGCGGTGGGGGCGGAACACACCCATCCCCACACCCAATGCAGCTATGTGCTGTCCGGCAGGTTCAGCTATTCGGTGGAAGGCGAAGCCGTGGAATTAGCCCCCGGCGATTCCATCGTGGTGCCCTCCGGCCTGCCCCATGGCACGGTCTGCTTAGAAAAAGGCGTGCTGCTGGATATCTTCACGCCCATGCGGAAGGATTTTCTGAATCAATAACGGAAAAGGGAACCGCTTTTCCGTCCTCGTCCGTTAGGCGGCGCGCCGCGCCGTTCCACAGATACGTTTTCAGTGAATACTCGCCCTTTTCCCAGCCGCTGCCGTCGCCCGCGTCGCTGTAGAGCGTCAGTTTCCCGTCCGCGCCGGGGAATACCCACAGCGCCGGCGGTTTCTCCAGCGCTTCCCTGGCGCAGGTGCTTTTGTCCGCCACGGGCAGCACCGCCCCGGCTTTCACAAACACCGGCAGGGCGTCCAGCGGCGCGTCCGCCGTGTATTCCGCGCCGCCCGCCAGCCGCCGTCCCGTGTGCAGCTCATACCATTCGCCCCGGGGCAGGTACACCGTCCTGGAACGGGCCAGATAGTCCGTGACCGGGCAAACGAGCAAATCATCCCCCAGCAGGAATTCATCGTCGATTTCTTTTGCGCGGGCGTCATCCGGCGCGTAAAAAGCCAGCGGCTTCATCATGACGCCGCCCTCCAGGGCGATGCGGCCCGCCATGGAATACAGATAGGGCAGCAGGCGGTACCGCGCCCGGTTGGAACGGAGGACGGCTTCGTATTCCGCGCCGCTCAAGCAGGTCAGTTCCCTTCGGATATCCGTGCCGTGGCCCCGGAATACCGGCAGGAACGCCGCGTATTCATACCAGCGCACAAACAGCTCCCGATATTCGGGGGTCGTCCCAGCCCGCGTCAAAATCACCGTCCCAATACCACGGCTTGCCGCGCTTGACGAAGAAGCCGCCGATATCCTGCGTCCAGTAGGGCATCCCCGACGCGGAGAAATCCAGACCGATGGCGATCTGTTTTTTCAGCGTTTCCCACTTTGCCGAAATATCGCCGGACCACATCACCGTGCCGAAGCGCTGCTGGCCGAGCCAGGCGCTGCGGGTCAGATTCACGACGCGCTTTTCGCTGCCCGTCCGCTTCTGGCCCTCCCACATGGTCATGGCGTGGTAAAAGGCATAGGCGTTGCCCTTGTCCGCGCCGATGGCCTCCGCCGCGATCCGGGCGGTTTCCTGGTAGATTTCACTCATCACGGGCGCTTCCTCCCGTTCCCATTCGCTGGTCCACGGTTCGGAGGAATCGCACCACCAGGCGTCCACGCCCATATCAAACAGCCCGCGCCGGGCCTGTTCCCAGTACAAGGCGCGGGCGTCGGGATTCAAGGGGTCGTACAGCTCGCCGCCCGGCAGCAGCAGGCCCCTCTTTTTAAATTCCGCGTGATTTTCCGTGCAGGGGTTCATATTGGGCCAAATGGAAACCATCAGGCGCGCGTCCATGGCGTGCAGCGCTTCCGTCATGGCAGGCGGATCGGGGAAGCGCTCATCATCAAAGGATTTCTGGCCCCAGTGGCCGTCCTTCCAGGAACACCAGTCCAGCACCACGCAGTCCAGCCCGATCCCCCGTTCCCGGTACTGCCGGACGACGGAAAGCAGCTCCTCCGCGGTTTCATAGCGCTCCTGGGACTGGATGTAACCAAAGAGCCAGGCGGGGGGCAGCGAAGGATTTCCCGACAGATAGTGACAGCCCCGCACCGCGTCCTCGCAGGAGCCGGGGATGATATAGTAATCCAGCGCCTCCACGGCGGAGAAGTACAGGTACGCCCCTTCCGGAGCGCCTCCGTCGCTGAAGATGAACGGACATCCGCAGTCGATCAGCAGCCCGTAGCCGCCCGTGGAAACCAGAAAAGGCAGGGCGATGGATTTGTTGGTCTGGCACTGATACAGCGTTCTGCCGCGCAGATTGGCAGGCCCGCTCTCCGGCTGTCCCAGGCCGTACAGCGCCTCGCCGTCCCGGAAGGCCAGGGGCAGGCGCGCCCGATAGAGCCGTTTGTAATCCATCTTTTCCGCTTCACGCACCCGTAGCTTCACACCGTCGGCCGTTTCCACCCGCTCCGCGGCGGTGGGACGGCTTCGGTCGGCGATACGGGCGTCAAAAGCCTCCAGAATACGAAGCCCCCCTTCGGCAAACACCGGTTCCCCCTGTCTGTCAAAGGTTTCAAGCACGCCGGTGGCTTTGGATACGCGGGCGCGCAGCGCGCCGGTGGATACGGAAACGAAGGCGGCATCCTCCCCCGCGCTGGTCAGTGGCGCCGGGGCGCGGCCTATGAGAAACGGGCTGGCTTCGGGGAACGATTCGCCCCGCGTGAAGGTGACGCGCAGAATGCCCCGCTCGTATGCCTGAAGCCGCAGGCAGCCGTATTCGCCGCGAAGCACCGCGCCGCAGTCTGTCAACCGGGTTTCCAGAATTTTTCGTTCGGGTCTGTGAACCGCCGTCAGCATCGTTTGAACCTCCCGTCATGTCCATTGAGAAAAATAACGAACAAATGATTTCACGGCGCTGTCCGGGCCACCAGGGCCTCCACCTCCGCCGCCTTTTCCGGGTATGCGCCGTGTACCGCCACGCGGAAGAAGGAATCTCCCCGAAGGCCCTTGATAAAAAGGTACTGGGATTCGATTTTAAAAAACGGCTTGGACAGCGATTGCAGATACAGGAAGCTGCCCAGGGGACGCAAAGACAAGATAAAATCGTCGTCCATGGGCTGATCCAGCGCAAAATCCCAGGCGTACCAGCCCGCTTCGGCGCAGCGTTCCCGGGAAGGAACCTTATCCACGATCCGCATGCACAGCCTCCATGCCGGAGCAGATTTGCCGCACAGCCTCGATCAGGCAGTCCATCTCCGCTTCGGTATTCATATTGGAAACGCTTACGCGCACCGTGCCCCATGCATCCGTGCCGATGGCCCGGTGAATCAGCGGCGCGCAGTGCAGCCCGGCCCGCACCCGGATGCCGAACGCGCCCTCCAGCATATAGGCCGCGTCGGCGGGTTTCAGGCCGTCGATGGTAAAGCTCAGTACGGGGCCGCCGGGGCCGCTGTCCCCGTACAGCCTGACTCGCTCCAGGGCTTCCAGGCCGCGCCGCAGTCTTTCCAGCAGCGCCTGTTCTTTGCGCGCGATTTGCTCCACGCCTTCCCGCAGCACATAGGCCGCGCCCGCGGCCAGCGCCGCGATGCCGGGCTGGTTTTGGGTGCCCGGTTCGTATTCGTAGTCCCCCGCCTCATAGGTCAGCCGGCGGCTGTCGCGGCCCGTGCCGCCATACCGGTACGGCGAAAAGGGGACGCCCTTTCGCACGTAATACCCGCCCGTTCCCTGAACGCCGAACAAGCCCTTGTGTCCGGTGAAAATCAGCGCGTCCACGCCCCAGGCGTCCGCCTCTATCGGAATACAGCCCGCGCTCTGCGCCGCGTCCAGCACCAGCAGCGCGCCGTGCCGGTGCGCGGCCTGGGCGACGGCCCCCACGTCCTGGATCACGCCCGTTACGTTGGAGCAATGATTGAGGAACACGGCGGCGGTATCCGCGTCCAGCATGGCCTCCACCGTTTCCGCGTCTACCCGGCCCGACGCGCCGCAGGGAACGATATCCACCCGGCCCACCCGATCCTTGAGGTTCATCAGAGGGCGCAGGATGCTGTTGTGTTCCGTTTGTGTGGCGAGTACGCGCCCGCCCTTCAATGGCAGCCCGTAAATCACCGCGTTGGCGGAATCCGTGGCGCCGGAGGAAAAAAAGATGTTTCCCGTATCCGAAACGCCCAGGATCCTGCCCAGGAGGTTCCTGCATTCGTCCATCGCGTCCCGCCCCTGCCCCGGCGCGCCGCCGCGAAACTGTCCGGCGGGGACGGCGGCAAGGGCCGATGCGTGGGCTTCCAGCACGCAGGGCGGTTTGGGCCAGGTGGTCGCCGCCTGATTCAGGTAGACCATGCTCAGCCCTCCAGCACCTGAAAGCCCATCAGCCTGGCGATCCGCTTGATCTGCTTCATGTAGTCGCCGAAAATCAGCACCTGATGATGGCCGAAGCCCGCCAGATTGTGCATGAATTCCCTGGCGTCGTCCAGCTGAATGTAGTAATAGGGGCTGCAATAGGTTTCCGCAAACCTGGAACGCAATACCTTGCCCACCTTGACGCACATGGTGTCTCCCGCCGGATTGAAGCGGCCCAGGGTGACGCAATCGCTTCGGTTCTGGGCAAAGTCGATTTGCAGCTTGCCGCCGAAGCCCTGGCCCGTGAACGCCCACAGGCTGTAATCCAGCGGCTGGGTGCCATAGCCGTTCATGCACAGGGCGGGAACGGCGTGATGGATGCACAGCAGTTCCTCCGTTTCAAAGCTTGGATTGCCCATGAAGGCCGGGCGATTGGCGGCATACTGCATGATCAGCATGGCCATCAGCGCGTTCAAATCCTCCTCGCAGGCGCTGGGAATGCCCTCGCCCTTGAGCAGGGAATGGCACACGCATGGCGTAAACTTACGGTTCTGGGGAATTTCAGACGTGCATAGCTCGTGGCAGGACGTGGAGAAAGCGTTGCACTGGTACACGTCCATCATTTTCTTCGCGGCCAGATAATATTTGATATCGTTGATGAACCAGTCGGTATTCACCTTCACGTCCTTCGCGCCGTGTACCAGCTGATCGGCGATGGGCCGCGCTTCCTCGTCGGTCACGGCGTCCATGTAGGGAAAGATGGCGGTGAACGGCAGCTTGACCACCTCGAAGCCGTACTTCCGCCGCAGGATTTCCGGGTCGCGGATCAGGCTTTGGATGCCGAAGGTGGGCTGTCCGCCCGCGGTCAGCACCAGCGCGCGGGTGCTGGCCACCGCCTTGCGCACCCAGAGGGCATGGGCCAGCTCGTTCAAATCCCGCACGTCCATGCACACATGGGCCTCCACGCCAATGGAACGGCAATAAGCCGCGAAGTCGATGCCCTCGTTGCCGTTCTGGAGGATGACGACGGGCTTCCGGTAGCGCTCCAGCTTGGGTACGCGCCAGTTCATGCACAGAAAAAAGTCCACCCTGTCCATGTCCCGCTCGATTTGCGCGAACACGTCCTCGCCCACCACGAACTTTTCGTCATAGCGCGCGTCGATGGGTTCCAGGAATTCGATCTCGTCCGTCGCGTCCTCCAGCAGCTTTTTCGCGGCGGCAAAGGCGCTGTCCGCGGCGCGGCTTTCCGCCTCGGGGGTCATATCCTCCGCACGCCCCGCGCGGCAGGGGCCTTCCCAGAAGTGGGAATGGGTGAGCCAGCCCATGATGGGCCGGACGACCAGTTTAACGTCCATCGCTCTCTGTTTCATTTCTCTTTTCTCCTGTGTCTATTTCGGTTCAGCGGATCGAAACGAAGCCGCTCTTCAATTTTTTCATTCGGCCCGTTCGGAAAGAAGCATGGGACGGCGCTCCTGCCCGCCGCAGACGATCTCGTAGCGGTCGAGGGTAACGTTTTTCGCGTCCCTCGTCCACAGGCCGTAGGCGCGGGCCGGGCCGATGCCGTCGATCATATGCGCGTCCGGGTATTCGTTCAGCAATTCGGGGTACTCCGACAGGGCGGGCAGCTCTTTTCCCCAGGCATACTGCTCCAGTCTGACATGGGAGAACGCGATATCCTCAATGGGCTGTTCCCGAATCCCCAACATGTAGGAGCCTCTGGGGCCGTTGCCCGTGCCCGTGATCCGGGAGAACAGCACCCGGCGGAGCTTTCCGGGGCCGGGGACGGGATCGCCCGGCTTGACGCGCCCGCGGTTGGCCAGCCGAAGAAAAAAGGGACTCCAGGCCCGGACGATGTGAATTTGATGGAGCCAGATATTTTCCACCGTTCCGCCATCCACCGTTTCAAGGGAAATGCCGCTGTCGGCGCAGGCGTGCTTCAGCCCGGACGGGTCTTCGGCTAAGCCGCCGATGCGGCAGTTGCGGATCAGGATGTTCCGGAAATCGCCCTGGGTGTCCGTTCCGATTTTGACGGCGTTGCAGGCGGAATAAAAATCGCAGTCCTCCACCAGCACCCTTTCGGTGTTCCTTTGGGAAGCGCCCTTGAAGCATAAGCCGTCGTCGCCGCTGCTGATCCTGCAATGGCGAACCACCACGTCCCGGCACCCGTCAATATCCATGCCGTCGTTGTTGTAATTCGAGTGGTTCCGCACGGTGATCCCCTCGATCAGCAGGCGGTCGCAGTTCAGATAGTTCTGCATCCAGCAGGCGGCGTTTTTCAGGGTGATCCCGGTGATATGAACGTTCCTGCAATCAATCGCGCGAATCAGGAACGGCCGTCCCGGCGTGCCCTGGGCCGTTTCCGCGCCGGGAAAATTCCGCTGGCTGCCCTGGCCGTCAATGATCCCCTCGCCGCAGACGCAGATATTTTCACAGCCCTCCGCGAACAGCAGGGATTGGTGCATCCCCATGCTCGTATCCTGCACGGTCAGCCTTTGGGCGCGCATTTCCGGATAGTCGGTCAGATCCGTGCTGGCAAGCAGCCGCGCCCCGGCGCAAACCTCCAGCCGGACGCCGGAGCGCAGGATCAGCGTGCCGCTGACATAGTCCCCCTGCTCCAGGCGAACCGTTCCGCCGTTTTCGGAAGCCGCGTCGATGGCGGCCTGCACGGAGGCCGTCGCCGGGCGGCCCGGAACATACCCGTAGCTTTCGGGATAAAAAACCTGCTCCGGCCCGTGCCAGGGCGCGGCTTCCTTCAATAGGGCTTCGGCCATGGCGGAAAGAGAATCCCGCAGTTCTTGGCACCATACGGGCGTTGCTTGCTGCGCTTCCATGCTCATAACTCCTTTTATTCGATCGCGTATTTGTCCAAAACGTTCCCCAGCCGGTCGGTGATCACGCGGCAGCCGCAGGGATAGGCGAAAACGGGCTGCCCATCCACGCGGATCTCGGCCTGTTTTCCGTCGCTGCAAATCCCGTACCGGTGGCCGAAGAAGCGCGCGCCGTATTCGTAACGCTCGCCCGATCCCAGGCTGAACCACACGTTTCCCAAATGCGGATGAATGCCGAACCGGTGGGCCATATACTCCAGCACGGACAGCAGGGTGGGGCCGTAAGCGTCCTGGATGGGTCCGGTTTCCCCCGGCCGCAGGGGCTGATGCGTCACGGCGTGAACCAGGGACGGCGCGCCGGTGAAGGGGTCGAACTGCTGGGTGAAGCAATAGCCGTTTTCCGCGATGCAGGAAAACAGCTTATCCCCCAGCGCTGTCACCAGCTTGTGATAGCCGTACCTTTCCAGGGCCAGGATCGCCCGCTGATAGGTCAGGCCCTCCGGCTGGCCGCTCCAATTGTTTTCCGGCGCGTTGCGGAACGCGGGATCGCTCACCGCCACGCTGGGCAGCGGGCAGGGCGTCCAGAATTCCGCCGGGTTCAGCAGATGTTCCTTCACAAATCTGTCGGCCATTGGCTGGGATATGGAACCCCAGTACATGCAGCGCAGGGTGTTGTGGCACAGGATATCCACCGTTTTCCCGTTTTTGTCCCGGTCGTACAGCGCTCCCCGCTTTTCGTCCCATAAGCCCTTTTTCAGGGAATCCGCCACGGCCTCGGCCCGCTTTTCCCACGTTTCCGCCTCGCCAAATTTATGCTGGATGCGGCAAATCGCCGCCAGCGTATCCCGGCAGGCGTAGCTCCAGCTGGTAACGTCCATAGAGGCCATGGGCACCACCTGATACCCCTCCGGCGGCGCGTCCTCCGTCCACCAGCAGGGCGCGTCGCCGTAGCGCAGGGCCAAATCCTCCCCCGTGTCATACACGCAGAAGGAACGCAGCAGCCCGTCGCCGCAAAGGCTCCTGGTGCGCCACAGGCAATCGTCGAAGCGGATGAGCGTGCTTTTCAGCCGGTCAAGATACTCCGCGTCCTCCCCCGCCAGGTAATACAGGTTCAGGGCCGGGAAGGGAAAGCAAAAGCCCTGATATTTATTGAACTGCGGTTCGATTGTCCCCTCCGCGCATTGGATGGAACCGGGCAGGCGGCCGTCCGGGCGCTGATGCTCCATGAACAAAAGGCAATTGTTCAGCCCCGCCTCCAAATGCCGCAGGGCGTACATTTCGCCGCCCATAGGCTGGGTTTCCAGCCAGATTTTTTCATATCCGCCCCCTTCCACCAGCACGGGGCGGCTTCCGAACGGTTTCAGATTTTCGCGGCATTTCCTTTCCGCCGCGTCGTACAGCCGCTGCAGCCTTTCGTTTTCGCATTGGAAGGACACGCCTGTTTCGGGCAAGTTTCGCTTCATCCCAGTCACCTCCTTAAATCTTCCCGCGCCGTTTGCGGCTTGGCAAACGCGGGTTTTTTCTGTATAATCGTGGCGGAGGGCCGTCCCTGCGCCCATCGCAAAAGAGGAGGAAAACACCATGCCGACCACCCGGGAAATCAACATACGGGACCCTTTCGTTCTGCTGGAAAAGGGCGTTTACTATCTGTACGGCACCAGAGGCGTCACCTGCTGGGGGCCTGCCAGCGGCTTTGACGTGTACACCGGCGACGGGCTGACGGATTGGGAAGGGCCTTTCCCCTGCTTTGAAAACGACGGCACCTTCTGGGCGGACCGCAATTACTGGGCGCCGGAGGTGCATTGCTGGCAGGGCGGCTTCTACATGTTCGCCAGCTTCAAAAGCGCGTCCCGCCGCCGCGGCACCGCCATCCTGCGCGCCGATTCTCCCCTCGGCCCCTTCGTGCCCTGGTCGGACGGCCCGGTCACGCCAGATAAGTGGGAATGCTTGGACGGCACCTTTTACGCGGATCGGGACGGGACGCCCTGGATGGTGTTCTGCCACGAATGGGTACAGGCGGGCGACGGGGAAGTTTGGGCCGTGCGGCTGAGCCGGGATCTGCGCAGGGCGGAGGGCGAACCACGCCTCCTGTTCCGCGCTTCGGAGGCGGACTGGGCCGTCGAAATGCACCATTCCTCCGGCCAAACGGGCTATGTGACGGACGGCCCCTTCCTTTGGCGAACGGAAGACGGAAAGCTGCTTTGCCTGTGGTCCTCTTTCTCGTCGGAGGGCTACACCCAGGCGGTGGCGGCGTCTGATAACGGGACCATCGACAGCCATTTTTCCCAGTTAAAGCCGCTGTTCATGAAAAACGGCGGCCACGGCATGCTGTTCAGGACGAAGGAAAAGCGGCTCATGCTCGCGCTGCACCAGCCCAACGAGCATCTCAAGGAACACCCGGTATTCCTGCCCCTGGACGCGATTTGAGCCGCGCCAGCCGTTCAGCGAGGCGCTTTTCTTACACCTCCCGCCAGGCCAGGGGCAGCCAGATCATCATTTCGCCCATGCCCCGGTTATCCCAGGCATAGTAGGGGATCAGCCGGGCGCGAACGGGCCGGAGCGCTTCGCCGCGCAGGGGATAATACAGGGCGTTTGGCGCTCTGTCCCGGCACAGCAGCGTGGTTTCATAGGCGTTTACCGTTCGCCCCGCCACCGTCAGCTTTTCCGGCCGGAAGGCCGCGTTTGCGGGCAGCAGCAGATCGCTCAGCTCCGTATCCGGGGGCGCGTCGGCGGATTCGATGCAGTACACCAGCGGCCCCGCCTCCACGGCGGCCTGATTTCTGTCCTCCTCGATCATGCTGTGGCCCGCGGTCAGGCGGGGAGACATGGGCAGGTTAAGAACGCAGGTAAAATCCGGGCCGGCCTCCAGGCTGACATACGTGCCTGCGGTCAGCGGCCTGCTTTTCCCGTTTACCGTCACCGACCCGTTTTCGGCCCAGGCGGGCACGCGCAGGCGCAGGGAAAAGGGCAGGCCGTTGCTTTCGGAAACAGTGAAGGAAAGCCTGCCGTCAAAGGGGTAATCCGTTTCCTGGGTCAGGGTGAAGGCCGCGCCGTTTTTCAGGCTGAACCGGGCGCTGCTGGCGCCGTACAGCCCCGTCCATACGCCGTCCGCGTCGGCGGCATAGGCGTATTCCGCTGTCTGTGCCAGGGTGCGGGCCAGGTTGGGCGGACAGCAGTAGCTGGTGATATACTCCGTCCGCTCCCGGCCCCAGAGCAGCTCGTAATCCAGCGTTTTGGCCCGCCGGAGCATGTTTTCGTAAAAGAATTTTTTCCCGTCCAGGCTGATTCCCGCCATGTTCACGTTCAGCATCATGCGCTCCAGGACGTCCATATATTCCGCCCTGGGTTCCGTCAGGAACATGCGCCAGGCCCAGAACACCCCGCCCAGGGAAGCGCAGGTTTCGTTATAGGCCGTCACGTTGGGCAATTGGTACTCATAGCCGTACGCCTGATGCACCAGTTGATGGTGAAAGAAATCGCCGTAGGGGGACGCGCCGTTGTACAGCGCCCCGCAGCCGCCGGTGATATACAGCTTCCGGGTCACCAGGTGATGCCAGACCGATTCAAGCACCGTGCGGTAATCTATGTCCCCTTCCTCCAGGTACAGGTCGGCCAGGCCCGCGTACAGGTAATTGGCCCGCACCGCGTGGCCGATGATTTTCCGGTGCCGCTTGAGGGGCAGCCGATCCTGGTTGTCGTCCAGGCCGTTTTTCACCGAATCCCGCAGCCGCACGGAAAGCCGGGCCAAATCCAGGTATTCTTTTTTGCCCGTGGTGCGGAACAGCTCGATCAGGCCCATATAATGGGAGGGGCACACGGCGGTTTTCACCTCCCCCGTGCGGGCCGCTTCCTCATACAGCGCTTTGAGATATCGCGCGGCCTTTTCCGCCACGTTCAAAAAGCTGTCCTTCCCCGTCAGGCGGAAATACAGGCAGGCGGAGGTGAACATGTGGCCCATGTTGTACACTTCAAAATCGTTGATATCCCCCTGCCGCATGGCCCCCCTGCCCCGCTTTTCCCCGATGATCTGCTTGGTGGACAGGTAGCCGTCCGGCCGCTGGGCGCGGGAAAACAGGGCGATATAATCTTCCAGCCGGGCAAGGAGCGTTTCGTTGCCCGTTTTCACCGCCGTATACACCGCGGCCTCAAACCATTTGTAAAAATCCCCGTCCCCGAACACCGTGCCGTCGAAATCCCCTTCCGCCTCCCCCGCGGCGATGCGAAAATTTTCCACCACATGGCTGACGTCCTTTTCTTCAAACATGCGCTGGAGGTGGGGCACGGTCACGGCGGCCACGGTATCAAACCGCTCCCGATACAAGCCGCCCGTCCATTCCACGTCCTTAAAGGGAATGGCGGCGGCCTTGGCATAGGGGGATCGGGAGGTATCGGTGATCATGCAATCAGTCCTTTCGCCTGCGGCGCCTTATTCAGGCCCGCTGACAGCATTACAAAATCCGCTGAACGGCGGCTTTCCAGCCCGCGTGCCTGGCTTTTCGCGCAGCCTCGTCCATGCGCGGCTCGTACCGGGAATAACAGTTGTTTTCAAAAATCTCTTCGCCGTACATCCCCAGCGCCATGCCGGCGGCGTAGGCCACGCCCACGCAGGACAGTTCTTCCGCTTCCGGTATCAGCACCGGGCAGCGCAGTATATCGCTCTGAAACTGCATGAGCCATCCATTCCGGGAGGGGCCGCCGTCCACCCGAAGCTCAATATCGGGAATTCGCGCCTCGTCCCGCATGATATCCACGATATCCGTGATCTGGTAGGCGATGGCTTCCAGCCCCGCCTTCACCAGTTCGGCCCTGCCGGTGGCGCGGCTCATGCCGATGAAGGCGGCGGAAACGTCGCTGCGCCAGTAGGGCGCGCCCAGACCCGAAAAGGCGGGCACCAGATAGGTTTTATCAAGGGGATTGGCGCGCTTGGCCAGCTCCTCCGATTCCGCGCTGGTTTTCAGCAGCCCCGCCTGATCCTTGAGCCAGGTGACGATGGCCCCGGAATAATTCACGTTGCCCTCCAAGATATAGCTGACCTTCCCTTTCAGCTTCCAGGCCAGGGAGGTGACCACGCCTTTGTCGGACAGCAAGGGGCTTTCCCCGATGTTCATCATGATGGAGGAGCCGGTGCCGTAGCCCACCTTGATCATGCCCCGGTCCAGGCACCCCTGGGCGAACAGGGCGGCGTGGGAATCGCCCAGCATACAGTGAATGGGAACGGGGCGGGGAAGCGTGCCTTCAAAATCGGTTTCGCCGAACACCCCGTCGGAATCCGTCACTTCCGCCATGCAGCAAGCGGGAATGCCGAAAAGGGAAAGGATATCTTCGTCCCAAGCGAGCGTATGGAGGTTGAAAAGCTGGGTGCGGGAGGCGTTGGAAAAATCGGTTTTGAACGCTTTCCCCCCGGTCAGCCGGTACAAAAGATAGCTGTCCACGGTGCCGCAGCAGATTTCGCCCCGCTCCGCCCGTTCTTTGATTCCGGGCACGTTTTGCAAAATCCAGGCGAGCTTGGCGGCGGAAAAATAGGGAGACATTTGAAGCCCCGTTTTTTGCCGGATGGCTTCGGCGTGTTCTTCCAACCCTTCGCAAATGGCCGCGCCCCGGGCGCACTGCCACACCACGGCGTTGTATACGGGCTTTCCGGTGGCCCTTTCCCACATCACCGCCGTTTCCCGCTGATTGCTGACGCCCACCGCCCGAATATCTTCGGGGGAAACGCCGCTTTTTTGCAAAAGCTCCGGGATCAGGTTGAACACGTTTTGCCAGATTTCCTCCGGATCATGCTCCACCCAGCCTTTTTCGTCGATGAGCTGTCGGTGGGGCCTGTCCACCCGGAGGCGGATGCGCCCCTGCCCGTCAAACAGCAGGGCCTTGGTGCTTTGGGTGCTTTGGTCGATGGCAATGATATAATCCGCCATGGTTTTCCCTCACTTCCCCAGCGCTTTTTTCACCGTGTCCGCAACGCCCGCTCCCGTCAGGCCGTAATAAGCGAACACTTCCTTGGACGTGCCGGTGATCACGGGACTGTCGGGGAGCGCCAGATTGATGACCCGTTTGGGGTCGCTTTCGGAAATCACCTGGGCAACCATGCTGCCCAGGCCCCCGAAGGGCGCGTGTTCCTCCGCCGTGACAATGAGTTGTTTACCCTTCGCCGCTCTCAGCAGCCCTTCCCTGTCCAGGGGCTTTACGCAGTACATGTCCAGGGCGCCGGTGGAAATGCCCGCTTCGTTCAGCAGCTTCGCCGCGTCCTGGATGGGGCGCACCATTTCGCCGCAGGCCACCAGCAGCACGTCCGTGCCTTCGGACAGCACGGTGGCCTTGTTCATTTCAAAAGGAACATTTTCTTCTTCGTACACATCTTCCACGGGATTGCGGCCCAAACGGATATAGGCAGTCTGTTTATCCTGTAAAAGCGCTTCAAACAGCTTCCGGGTCTGGTGGCGGTCAGAGGGCAGATACACCCGCATGCCGGGAATGGCGCTCATGGCGGCAATGTCCTGGGCGGAATGGTGGGTCATGCCCAAGGCCCCGTAGCTGACGCCGCCGGAAATGCCAACAAGTTTTACATTCATGTTGGAATAGGCGCAGTCCACCTTGCACTGCTCATAGCCGCGGGTGGAAATGAAGGAGGCGGGAGATACGGCGAAGGGCTTCTTGCCGCAGGAGGCCAGGCCCGCCGCGATGGAAACCAGGTTTTGCTCCGCGATGCCCACTTCCACGAACTGGTTGGGATAGCTTTCGGCAAAGGAGGTCATGCTGCCGCTGCCCCGGCTGTCGCTGCACAGCACCACCACGTTTCTGTCCTGGGTGGCGGCTTCCTTTAATACTTCGCACATGACCGCCCGGTTGGGGATTTTATTCACGCGGCAGCGCCTCCTTCCTCTCCCGAAGCTCCCGGCTGATGATCTCATATTCTTCGGCGCTCGGCAAATGATGGTGCCAGGAGGCTTTGTTTTCCATGAGGGCGGAACCCTTGCCCTTCACGGTGTCGGCGATGATCACCGTGGGCTGTCCCTTGGTGTTTTCCGCTTCGTCAAACGCGGCGTTCAGCTGGTCGATGCTGTTTCCGTCCTTCACTTCGATCACGTGCCAGCCGAAGGCGGCGAAGCGGGCGGAAAGGTCGCCGGGGGTCATGACCTGCTCGGTTGTGCCGGAAATCTGCAAATGATTCCGGTCCACCACGGCGCACAGGTTATCCAAATGATAATGATTCGCCGCCATGACCCCTTCCCACACAGAACCCTCCGCCAATTCGCCGTCGCCCATGAGGGTATAGACCCGATAATCCTTCCCGTCCATTTTCCCCGCCAGGGCCATGCCCACGCACACGGAAAGGCCGTGGCCCAGGGAGCCGGAATTCATTTCAATGCCCGGCAGGGTGTTGTGGGGATGGCCGATGTATTCGCTGCCGAACCGGGAAAACTTGGCTTTCACTTCCTCGATGTTCAGAAAGCCCTTCCAGGCCAGCACCGCGTACAACGTTTCCACGCAATGGCCCTTGGACAGCACGAACCGATCCCGGTCGGGGTCATCCGCCCTTTCCGGCGATACGTTCATGCGGCTGTATAAAGTCAACACAATTTCCATGCTGCTCATGTCCCCGCCGATGTGACCGCCCCCGCCGGACACGATGATATCCAATACGTCCTGCCTGAGATCGTAGGCTTTTACAGAAAGCGGATTCATTGCTTCATACCTCGTCAAACGCCACATCTTCGCCATGCAGGTAAGCTTTGACTTTTTCCTCGATGGGATCGTACAGGTCGGGCTTCACGCCGATATACTTGCAGGCTTCGTATACGATGGGCACGATGTCGCCGTGAATGGCGGCTACGTGATGGATGTAAGGCCCTTCCACCACTTTGGCTTCCAGGCGCTTTAAGTTGTTCACTTCCACCCAGACATAGGTGCCCCGGGTCCAGGGGCCTTCGATGCCCCGGGCGTGGCCCAGCAGGATGGAATATTCCCCCTCGTCCCCGTCAAAGCGAAGCAGGCTCATGAGGCCGCCCTTGGCTTCGGCGGATACAGCGCCGTTTTCCGGGAAGGCCACGGGCACGCAGATGGCGGGCTTTTCCTTGGCAACCGAAATGGGCCAGGGGCCGCAGTGCTGCAAAAGCTCGCCGTTGTCGTTGTCCGGATGGCGCACCGTCCAGTCGGAGAACATGACCCGGCGCTCGTTCATGCTGGCGGCCTCGGCCATCAATTGGGAAATAGCCCCGTGAATGTCCGTTTCGCAGACGACGGGAATGCCCTCTTCGTTGAGCAGGCTGTTGGCGGCGCAGGGCATGATATGAATTTCATCCTGGAGGGCGTTCCAGCACTGGATGGCGATGGCGTTGCAGCCGTATTTTTCGGCCAGGGCTTTCATGGCCACCTTCAATTCCGCCACATTCCGCAGGTAATCGTCCGAAATATTGCAGGTCATGTTTTCCCGGCAATAGGCCACCACCTTGTCCACTTCGCTTTTTTCTTCCCGCCACTTCTTCATTTCGGCGTAAAGCTCCGGCAGGGGGATGGGAGCCAGCTGAATATTGAATTTTTCCAGCAGCTCCCCTTCGTTGCACATGGTGGACCAGAAATCGAAGGGCCGGGGGCCGATCTGCAAAACGCGGGTGTGGCGGAATACCCGAACCACGTTGCACACGGCCAGGAAGTCCTTCACGCCCCGCTCAAATTCGGGGTCGGTCAGATTGCAGTTATTCATATAGGTGAAGGGTACCTTGAAGCGGCGCAGCACCTTGCCGGTGGCGAACAGGCCGCACTGGGAATCGCGCAGGCGCATGCCGTTGGCGTCGGGCCGCTCATCCCGGGGACCCCAAAGCAGCACCGGCACGTTCAATTCCTTGGCCAGCCGCGCGCACTCGTATTCCGTGCCGAAATTGGCGTGGGGAATGAACAGGCCGTCCACCTTTTCCCGCTGGAATTTTTCGGCGATTTTCGTCATCCCCGCGTCGTCGTAGAGCAATCCTTCCTCGTTGATATCGTCGATGTCCACGAAATCCACGCCCATTTCCCGAAGCCGGTCGGCGGTCAGCTTCCGGTATTCCACGGCGGCAGGGGCGGAGAAGATGGCCCGGCGGGTGGGGGCGAAGCCCAGCTTGATGTGTGCGCTCATGAGAAAACCCTCCTTCTATATCATGCGTCATTCATGCAGTACGTAAGAAACCGTCCAGGAACCGGAACCGGCTTCCGCCTGCCATTGGCCGTTTTCGTTCCGGGCAAAGGCAAGCTCGCTTTGGGGGCTTTCGGCTCCCCGCTCCAAAATGACGGAGGCTTCGGCGTTCACCGGCACCGTGACGGATAGCGTGACGGCGTTTCCCTCACGCTCCCAGCGGGAGGCCACCGTACCGTACAGGCTGTCAAAGCCGCCTTCCGCGAAGGTCAGGCCGCCGCCCGTCTGGGGCGCGATGACGGCGCGTTTGTACCCCGGCGCGTTTTCGTCGATTTCCAGCCCGGCGATCACCCGATACAGCCATTCGCCGATGGCCCCGTAGGCGTAGTGGTTGAAGGAATTCATGTCCGGACTCCACATAGTACCGTCGGGCTTCAAGCCGTCCCAATGCTCCCAAATGGTGGTGGCCCCGGATTTCACCTGGTACAGCCAGGAGGGGAAATCCTCTTTCAGAAGCAGATCGTAGGCTTCCTTTTTGCTGCCGTTCTGGCTCAGGGCGTGGCAGATATAGGGCGTGCCCACAAAGCCCGTGACCAGATGGCCGTTTTCTTTGTCCAGCAGCCGTTTTAAGCCCGCCACCGTGCCGGGAATGCCCTGCTCAGGGATCAGATGGAAATACAGAGCCACCACGTGGGCGGTCTGGGTCTGCACGGTCATGACGCCGCGCTCATCGCAGAAGGCGCGCCGGAACTTTTCGACGATTTTTTCATATAAAGCCGCGTATTCCTCCGCCAGCGCGTCCTTATGGAGCGCCCGGCAGGCTTTGACGAACAGGCCCGTGGAATAGGCGAAATACGCGGTGCAGGTCAGGTCGTTGGGCGTAGCCCCCAAATAGCTGCCCTCCGCCGCGTCCAGGGCCACCCAATCGCCGAATTGCAGCCTGTAATTCCAGATATAATCTTTGGCGTGGGCGCGCATAAAGTCGATCCAGGCCTTCATGCTGTCAAACTGGTCGGAAAGCACTGTTTTATCCCCGTAGGTCAAATACAGCGTCCAGGGCAGGATCACCGCCACGTCCGCCCAGGCGGCGGCGGAATGGGTGCCCTGGCTCAAAAGCCAATCGTTGTTCCGGTAATACCGCAATTGATCGGGGACGACGTGGGGCACGCCGCCCTCTTCCGTCTGATCCAGGGCCACGTCCCGCAGCCATTTGCGGAAGAAGGGCGCGCAGAATCGCAGATACGCCGCCGTGCGGCAGAAAATCTGCGCGTCTCCCGTCCAGCCCATGCGCTCGTCCCGCTGGGGGCAGTCGGTGGGAATGTCCAGAAAATTGCCTCGCAGGCTCCATTCGATGTTGTGCTGCAATTGGTTGAGCAAAGGGTTGGAGCAGGAAAAGCGCCCGGTCTGCCGCATGTCGGAGTACACCACGCAGGCGGTGAAGCTTTCTTTTCTGATTTCCTCCGGCCAGGCTTCGACGAGGGCGTACCGGAAGCCCTGGAAGGAAAACAGCTCGTCGTAAGTGACGGTACTTTCATCCTTGCAAATATATCGGATTTCCGCCAACGCGCCGCGCAGATTGTCAAAATACGCGTTTCCCGCCGCGTCCAGCGTTTCAAAGCAGCGAAGATGGCAGAGCGCCCCCGCTTTTCCCCGCACGGTAAAGCGCACGTAACCGGTCAGGTTCTGCCCAAAGTCCAGCACCGTTTCCCCCTTTGGGGTGGTGAGGATGCTTTGAACGGGCAAGGCCATTTCGATCCTGGGGCGGCTGCCCGGTTGGGGCGCGAGGACGTTCAAAGGATACTCCACCCGTTCCACAGGCCGCCAAAGCGTATCTTCGGGGCGGTATTCCTGGGCGAAACGCCGCTGGGCGGCTTTTTCATCGTCGGAATAATCGTTGGTCAGCCGATCCCGCAGGGGCGGAACGGGGGCTTCCTCTCTTTCCGCCCCGATTTCCGGCGCAAAGCCCGGAGCGTTCCAGCCGGGCTGCGAAAGCCGCGCGTCGTACCGCTCCCCGTCATAGATTTCCGAAAAGGTGACGGGGGACGCGCAGCCCAGCCAGCTTTCGTCGGTGACAATCGTTTCTTCCGTGCCGTCCACGTACCGGAGGATCAATTGGGCCAGCAGCGCCGTGCGTTTTCCCCAGGTGCAGCGCTGATGGATAAAGCCCATCATGCCCTTGTACCAGCCCGCGCCCACGTGAGCGCCCAGCACGTTTTCGCCGGAGCGAAGCAGGCCGGTCACTTTCCAGGTCTGATAGCAAAGATGCTTGTGATAGCTGGTCCAGCCGGGCAGCATTTTTTCTTCGCTCACGCTCTGGCCGTTGATATACAGGTGATACAGCCCCAGAGCCGTTGCGCAGACGAATGCCTCCCGGACGGGCTTTCCCACCCGCCAGCTTTTGCGCAGATACGTGCCCTTGGAATTCACCCAGTCGTTTTCCGTTTCCGCTGAAACGAAGCTGGCCCGCCAGCCCCCGCCGATCATGCCGGTCAAAAAGGAGGCGGGCGCGCTCCAGGGGCTTTCCTCCGCGTCCGTCCACACCCGCGCCCGGACGAAATATTCCCTGCAAGGCAGCAGACGGTCAAAGGGAAGCGTTACGTGGGCCGATTCCCCGCTTTCCACCCGGCCGCTGTCATATAATGGAGCGGCAAAATCCGCGCCGGTCGATAACTGAACCTGATACGCGGCTTGGCGAACGTTTCGGTTGTCACTGGACAATACCCAAGTGAGCTTGGGCATGCTTTCCACGCCTTGCGGGCGTTCCATGCCGTCCGGCAGCAGCTTTTGAATTTCGATCATAGTCATTCTCCCCGTCTGTTTGCTTTCAGGATCATCACATCCCGGGCCGCCACGGTTTTCTTCCCGGTCACGCGCTCCCCCGTCAGCAGGTTGATCAGCGCCGTTTCGCCGAAATCGACCTCCCGGGGCGCTTGTTCATGGTTCAGCACGAAGACCGTTTCGCCCTGTTCATTGACCCGCCGGGTGATTTCCACCCCCGGTTCGGCGGGAAACGCGCCGTGCAGCCCCGTTTCCGAGAAAATCACATCCAGCAGATCGGTCAAAAAAGCGTTCTCCGGCTGGGTGCCGATATAATAGGCGGTTCCCTGGCCGAAGCGGTTTTGGGTCACGCAGGGCATGCCCGCGTAGAAGTCCTCCCCATAAACCGCCAGGGCCTTCGCCGTGCGAAGATGGATCAGATCGCACAGGAAAGAACAGGCGTATTCCTGTTTGGGCAAGGGAATTTCCCCGCTCGTCAGCATCCGGTTGCTTTCCTCCGGCCGCAGCGCGTCCGTTTCCTCCACCCAGACGCCCAATACCTCCTTGAGCTTTCCCGGATATTCCCCGAACACGCACCGGTCGTTTTCGTCCGCCAGGCCGCTCATGACGGTGGCGATGAGCGTGCCGCCGTTTTTCACGTATTCCGTCAGCCGTTCCGCCACGCCGGGCTTGGTCATGTACAGCATGGGCGCCGCCACCAGGACATAGCCGGAATAATCCGTATCGGCGGCGGGATCGACGATATCCACCGGAATATTCCGGTCGTGGAAGGGCTTGTAGTACAGGGACAGGGTTTTCAGGTAATCCATGTCCCTGCTGGGGCCGCTGGCAAGCTCCAGGGCCCACCAGTTGTTCCAGTCCATCAGGATGGCGGCTTTTGCGGGCGTGCGCCCCCGAAGGAATGCGCCCCCCAGCCGGTTCAGCTCATGGCCTAACTTCTCCGCCTCCCGGAAAACACGGGTGTTTTCGTGGCCCGCGTGGCTGATGATGGCCCCGTGAAATTTTTCCTGCCCGGCCACGGACTGGCGCATCTGGAAAAACAGGCAGGTATCCGCCCCGTGGGCCATGGCCTGATAGGACAGCAGCCGCACTTCGCCGGGGCGCTTCAGTTTATTGTAGGGCTGCCAGTTCTGCTGGTTGGGGGACTGCTCCGTCAGCACAAAGGACTGCCCGCCCTTGAGGCCCCGCATGATATCATGCTTCATCGCCACGAAATAGGGCGGAGCGCCCGGCCAGGGGTAATTGTCCCAGCCCACCAAATCCATTTCTTTGGTGAAGGTGAACTGATCCAGCTTTTTGATAAAGCCGCTCATGTTGGTCAGCACGGGGATTTCCGGATTATAGCTTTTCAGCACGTCGTATTCGTTCCGGAAGCATTCCGCCGTGGAATCAGTGAGGAAACGCATATAGTCCAGCTGCACGGCGGGGTTAAAGCGGTAATCGTCGTTCAGCTCCGTGGGCAGGGCCACTTCCTCAAAGGAATACACCGTGCGGCCCCAGAACGATGTGTGCCAACGTTCGTTCAGCTCCGCGACGCCGCCGCAGCGTTTTTTCAGCCACAGCCGGAATTTGGCCTGGCAGACGGAGCAATAGCAGGAGGTGCCGTATTCGTTGGACACGTGCCACATTTTCAGCGCCGGATGACGGGCGTACCGCTTTCCGAACTCATGGGCGATGGCGGCGGCCCGCTCCCGATATTTCAGGCTGTTGACGCAGAAAAACACCCGCATCCCGTGGGTGCGCTTCCTGCCCTGAATATCCACCGGCAGCACCTCGGGATAACGGGTGGAAAGCCAGGCGGGCTGCGCGGCGGTAGGCGTGGCCAAACAGAGAAAAATCCCGTTTTCCCAAATGACGTCGATGATCCTGTCCAGCCACGAAAAATCGTACACGCCCTCGTCCGGCTCCAGCCTGGCCCAGGAAAAAACGGGCAGCGTCAGCAGATTGACGCCCGCCTGCCGAAACAGGCGCATATCTTCCCGGATCGTTTTTTCATCCCACTGGTCGGGGTTGTAGTCTCCGCCGAAATAAATCCTGTCCGCCGGCTTCATGGCCGATCCTCCTCGCTAAGGGCGTGGTGCTTCGTTTACTTGCGCTTCACCGAGCTTCTCTCAACGATCTTCACGCCCACGGTGGTTTTGATGGCGCAGGGCGTGGACGCTTCCACAAGGGACAGCAGCGTGCGCGTCACCGTGATCCCCAATTCCCGCCGGTACACGTGTACGGTGGTCAGCTGGGGGGTACACGCCTCGCAGATGGCGGTATCGTCCATGCCGATGATGGATACGTCGTCCGGCACCCGGTAACCCGCCTCCGTGATGGCGCGCATGCTGCCGATGGCCATCAGGTCGTTGGCGGCGAAAAACGCTTCCGGTAGGGTTTTGCGCTCCTGGATCAGGCGCTTCATATCCTCATACGCGCCGTTCATGGTGGGGGTAACGGGCCAGAGGCTGTCCTGCGGCAGCGTCAAGCCCGCTTCCCTGAGGCCCATGCGGAAGCCTTCTCTGCGTTCCAGGTTGTTCCGAAAATCAATGCTGCTGGTAATATGGCCGATGTTTTTGTGCCCCGCGGCAATCAAGGCCCGGGCGGCCTTGTAGCCCGCGTCCCAGTTGTTCATGACCACCGAGTGAACGTTTTCCGAAGGGAAGGAATTGTCCAGCACCACCATGGGGGAATGAAGATCGGTAAACAGGGCCAGCTCCTCCGAGGACATTTCCGTGCCCAGCAGAATGATCCCCGCGCACTTTTCATTGCAGAAGGCGCGGATCTGGGCGGCAAAATCGCTGTCCTGCCGCGCGTGCAGATGGCTGATCATCAGCTCCAGCCCCTCCCGATGGCATTCCGACTGGATGCTTTCGATCAGCTCCGCAAAAAAGGGCGTATCCGCCACCACCACGCCGTGGGAGCGGTAAACGATCAGCCGCACATACCGGCTGGCTTTGCCGGATTCCCGCACGGCCTGATAGCCCATATCCTGCGCGATGGAAAGAATATGCTCCTTCACCTCGTCGCTGACGCCCGGACGCCCGTTCAGCGCGTTGCTTACCGTGGCAGGAGAAACCCGGGCTTTTACCGCGATATCCCGCATCGTATATTTCATGGTTTTCATCCCTTCCTGATGATTTGGAGGCCTGGATTCTTCAAGAAAATTATACTCCTAAAGTAAACATTCGTCAATAATCGAACTAAATTTATATAAATAATCCGTGTGCCCCGCGAAGCCTCACTCCTTTTCCAAACGGATGGCAAACCCTTCCTCAAAGGGGCGTTCCTCCGGCAGACGGATCGTCATGGCTTCGCCGTCCCGGGAAAACGCCACCTGCGCGTCCGTGCCCAGCATCCGGGCGGAACGCACCGGCCCCAGCTCGCCGCCTTCCCGCAGGCTGTGCAGGCGCAGGGTGTTGTCCCTCGGAATGCCGAAGCCGATCACATACAGCGCCCCGTCCGTCTGGGTAAAGCGCACGTCGTCCCCCGTCAGGCGGTACCGGCCGCTTTCGATGGCCAGGCCGTCCTTCATCTGCCGCTTCACCCGCTCCACGTTGTAATCCTCGTTGACGCCCGCCGTAACGCCCTCCCCCGCCACGGCAAAGGGCCGGGTTCCATAAATCGCCTCGCCGTTGACCTTCAGCCATGCGCCGATGCGGGTCAGCGCCCTGACGGCGTCGGGATGAAAGGCGCCGTCCGCCTGCGGCCCCACGTTCAGCAGCAGACAGCCGTTTTTGGCGGTCACGTCGGCAAGCTGCTGGATCACTTTCCCGGCGGATTTATACTTAGGGTCCTGCACGATGCACCAGGTAATATTGTCCTCCAGCCGGTCGTCGGTCTGCCAGAAGAAATCCTGCTTTTCCGCGAACCGGCCGCATTCCACGTCGAACACGCCCAGCCCCTTGGGATAATCCTCCTGCTTGTAGGTGATTACCCCTTGCGGCACCGCGCCATAATAGCATTCGGCGGCCCGGTAGCGGTATTCCTCCGGCAGGATCATGCAGCGCCCGTCAAAATACAGCGCGTCGGGGCGGTATTGCTCCGCGACCTCCCTGATCTTTTCCAGCCATACGTCGCAGAATTGTTGATCGGGCAGGCGGTAGGGCTGATAGCGGTTGGTTTCCAGGGGCAGGGCGGGGCCGTAATAGATTTCGTTTTTCGGGTCGTACACGTCCGCCTCGCTGTCGGTGGACATGAACCAGCCCCACAGCCATTGATGATGGAAGGTGGCCAGATACTTGATGCCCCGGCGGCGGAAAGCGGCGGCGCATTCCCCCGCCACGTCCCGATGGGGGCCGGTTTTGACAGAATTGACGGGGTTGACCGCGCTGTTCCACAGGGAATAATTGTCGGCGTGTTCGGTAACAGGCCCGGCGTACTTCGCCCCGCTGGCCTTCACCAGGGAGGCCCAGGCGTCAGGATCGAAGCGCTCCGCCCTGAACTGGGGAATAAAGTCCTTATAGCCGAATTCGCTCAGCTTCCCGAACCTTTTTTCATGCTCCACATTCTGCCTGCAGCCTTTCAAATACATATTGCGGGAATACCATTCGTTTTCGCAGGCGGGCACGCTGTATACGCCCCAGTGGAAAAACAGGCCGAACTTGCCGTCCCGCATCCATTGCGGCGCGCCGTGCATCAGGGGCGTCCAATCCATGCTCCAGTTCATAAGACTGCCTCCAAGCGGTCGAAAGAAATGATGGACAAACCGGTATATTGATCCGCGGCGGTTCCTTCAAATTTCTTCGGGGTACGCATGGGCATGCTCCTTTCCGGCTGCGCGGCAAGGAACTGCCGCTAAACAATTACTAAATAAATTTCAGCCACGTTCTCATTATAAAGCGCGTCGTCCGCCATATAAATGGATAATCTGGAATATATTTTTGCATCAATGTGCCGATATTTTCAATGCAAAATCATGATTAGCTTTTTGTTAATAAATTGTTTAGTAAAAAATTTTTTAAAAAATCGCTTATCCGGCAGGAATTTCCCTTTTTCCGTTGAATTATGGGAGATGAACGAAACCTGTGAACAAATCACGGCCCGCGCCTGCCGCCCGGCGGCGGAGGGAGACGCCGCGTTCCCCTGGCCGCCGGAACACCGCCGCATCACCGCGGCCTGGGATATGCCCCGGGATGATTGAAGGAGGAAAACGCATGCTCACCTTATCCGAAGACAGGCGGCACTTCCTGCGGGACGGAAAGCCCTTTTTCTGGCTGGGCGACACGGCCTGGCTGCTCTTCCAGAAGCTCACCTTTGAGGAAGCCCTGGTCTACCTGAAAAACCGGGCGGAAAAGGGCTTCAACGTGATCCAGGCCACCCTGGTGCATACCGACGATTACAGGAACCGGACCGGTTCGCCCGCGTTGCTTCAGGACGATTTTGCCCGGCCCAATCCCGATTTAGCGAAAGACGCTTACTGGCCCACGGTGCGGCGGATCGTGGACGCGGCGGCGGAAATGGGCCTCATGATGGCGCTGCTGCCGTCCTGGGGGCGCTTTGTTTCCGCCGGGCAGCTGGCGGGCAGCACCGTCGACGTGTATATTGATTTTCTGGCCTGGCATTTTGGGGACTGTGAAAACGTGATCTGGCTGGCGGGCGGCGACGTGCGGGGCAGCGACGCGCCGAAGGATTTTCACCGCATCGGAAGCAGGCTCCGGGAAAAATGCCCCAACCAATTGATCGGCTTTCACCCCTTCGGCCGCTGCTCCTCCTCCCAATGGTTCCAGGACGCGCCCTGGCTGGACTTCCACCTGTTCCAGTCCGGCCACCGGCGGTACGACCAGATGAAGCTGAACCAGTGGGACGACAAGGTGGACGCGGAAACCTATGTGGGCGAGGACAATTACAAATACGTGCGGCATGACCGGGCGCTGACGCCCGTTCGCCCCGTGCTGGACGGAGAACCCAGCTATGAGTTCATCCTCCAGGGGCTGCACGATCCCACCCAGCCCTATTGGCAGACCCACGACGTGCGGCGCTACGCCTATTGGTCGCTGCTGGCGGGGGCGGCGGGCTTCACCTACGGCAGCAACGCCATCATGCAGTTCTGGCGGGGCACGGAGGAAGGCTCCTTCGGCGTGCTGGAAACCTGGCAGGAGGCGCTGCACAATCCGGGCAGCATGCAGATGACCCACGTCCGCCGCCTGATGGAGGAAATCAACTGGCAGACCGGCAAGCCCGCCCAGGAATACCTGCCGGACAATACCGGGGAAAAATACGATTACAATCTGGCCCTGAAAACGGATCGGGCCTTCTGCGTTTACAGCTATTCCGGCAAGCCGTTTACGGCGGATACCCGCGCCTTGGGCGCAACGGAGGCCTGGTGGTTCGATCCCGTATCCGGCGGAAAAAGCTACATCGGGAAAATCGCCCCCACGGAACGCGCCCGCTTCACCCCGCCGAACCGCCGGAATGGGCAGAACGATTGGGCGCTGCTCCTGAAATACAGTGGCTGAAAGAGCGTCGGCTTCAATCTGCGGGGAAGGGAGGCGCAGCACCGGATCAGCCGCGTGGATATCGACGCGCAAACGCATTGACAAAGCGGTGAAATACTGCTACAATTCAATCCAGAAAAGCTCATATGATTTCATAAATGAGCAAAAAAAACAAAAAGGAGGCATCCCTCAATGAGGAAAACCGTCGTGATTCTGTTGGTCGCTGCCATGCTGTGTACCCTGTTCGCTCCCGCCGTCGCCGAAGAAAAGGCCGAAGGCTGGAACAACGTGAACGCCGAGGGCTACGTGTTCCCCGACTACTCGGGCCAGACCCTGAGCATCATGTGGTGGGGCTCCGACACCCGCGCCAAGATGACCGAAGAAGTCATTCACCTGTGGGAAGCGAAGACCGGCGCCAAGGTCGAATTCGAGTACTATGACGGCGGCACCTACTGGACCCAGTTCCAGGCCAAGATGGCCGCGAACAGCCTGACCGACGTGTTCCAGATGGGCAACAACTGGCTCACCTACTACGAAACCATCGAACCCCTGAACGCCTACATTGACGCGGGCATCATCGACACCACCGCCATCGGCCCCGCCATGATCGCCACCACCGTCAATCAGGCCAACGGCGACGTGACCGGTATTTCCAACGGCACCAACGCCCGCTGCTTTGCCTACAATCCCGCCCTCTTCGACGAAGCCGGCGTGCCCTATCCCACCGACACCTGGACCTGGGAAGAGTTCGCGGACGCCTGCCGCAAGATCTCCGCGGCCACCGGCAATCCCGCCGTCACCACCCTGGAATACAACTCCCTGGCCTACTCCGTGTTCACCCAGTGGAAGGAAGGCTACAACTTCTACACCATGGACGGCACCGGCTTCGCCTTTGACGGCGACACCGCGCCCCTGGCCTACCTGTTCGACCTGCTGACCACCCTGCAGCAGGAAGGCGCCATCGCCGACTACGGCATCCAGAACGAAATCGGCTCCAACATCGAAGCGGACTGGATCGCCTACGGTGACTCCGCCATCATCATGCTGTCCTCCAATCAGTTCCAGGCGCTGAGCAACGTGGCCGCCGAAAGCGGCATCACCCTGGAGCTTTGCACCATCCCCCGCGTGTCCCACGATGGGCAGAGCGGCATGGTGGTTCGCTCCTCCCAGCAGATGAGCATCTGGAAGGGTTCTGAAAAGAAGGAAATGGCCGCCAACTTCATCAACTTCTTCATCAACAGCGTGGAAGCCAACATGATCCTCAACTGCGAGCGCGGCGTGTCCATCAACAGCGACGTGCTGGCCGCCCTGAAGGCTGACACTGAAAAGACCAACGAAGTCACCGGCAAGGTGTACACCATCATCGACCTGATCGGCTCCTTCGCCGACGCCGCCAACACCAGCCCCGCCGAGCCTGCCGCCAACGAAGAAATCTCCGACACGCTCAAGAAGACCTACTTCCAGGGGCTGGCCGAGGGCAAGTTTGAAAGCGCGCAGGCCGCCGCCGATCTGTTCTGGGCCGAAGCGCAGGAAATCTGGGCCAAGCACCAGTGATCCGGCGTCAGGGCGATAAGTCCTAACGGAATTTGGGCACCCTGATCCTTTCCTTCAGGGTGCCCTGTTTTCCAGTATCAGTTCAGCCGCCCCTATAAAGAACACTTTAAGTAAGGTAGGAAGTAGGAGGTAGGAAGTAGGAAGTATATAAAGTCCTCAAAGGACGGGAGCATGTATCTTGATGAACAAGATAAAACCTCCTACTTCCTACCTCCTACCTGCTTGAAAGTGCTTAATGAAGAACCGACTGACCAAAGGAGGTCACGCAATGCAAGCCGCAAAAGCCGGGCGAAGCGTCCGCGGGAAGGGCAGCATCCTGCAAAACGAAAACGTGGTGGGCTATTTCTTCGCCGCCCCCTTCGTGATCAGCTTCCTGTGCCTGACCATGATCCCCATGGCGCTGTCCCTGTTTTATTCCTTCTGCAATTATAAAATCGCCGCGGAGCCGGTGTGGGTGGGGCTGAAGAACTTTGCCGACCTCATGAAAGACGCCACCTTCGGCAATTCCCTGCTGGTCACCATTCAATACGTGATCATCGGCGTGCCGCTGAAGCTGGTTTTCGCCCTGCTGGTGGCTATGCTGCTCACCAAGCCCACTCGATTGCAGGGCTTTTACCGGGCGGTCTATTACATTCCTTCGCTGATCGGCGGCTCGGTGGCCGTGGCGCTGGTATGGAAGCAGCTGTTCGGCAGCCGCGGGCCTGTGGTGACGCTGATCAAAGCGCTGGGGGTAAAGAATTTCAGCTTTTTCGGCTCCACCGTGTGGGCGTTCGTACCCCTGGTGCTGTGCAACGCCTGGCAGTTCGGTTCCTCCATGCTCATTTTCGCCTCGGGCTTAAAGCAAATTCCCCGGGATTACTACGAGGCCGCCGAAATCGACGGGGCCAACGGGGTGCAGCGGTTCTTCTCCATCACCCTGCCCATTCTGTCGCCCATCATTCTGTTCAACCTGATCATGCAGCTGATTTCCGGCTTCATGACCTTCACCCAGGCCCAAATCATCACCGACGGCGGGCCGAATTACGCCACCAACTACATCGCCCTGAACATCTTCAAGGAAGGCTTTTCCTATCAGCGCATGGGCTACGCCTGCGCCGAAAGCTGGGTGATGCTGCTCATCATGGCGGCGATCACGGGCATCATTTTCAAAACCTCGTCCCATTGGACGTTCTACGAGAATTGAGGAGGGCGAAGCAATGCAAACGAAACGCGCCGTCCGCAATACGATTTACCATCTCTTCGTGGTGGCCTTCGGGCTGCTGATGGTTTACCCGGTGCTGTGGATGATTCTGTCATCCTTCAAAATGAAAAGCGAAATTTTGGGCAACAACGCCCCTTTCCTGCCCTCCAAATGGGTGTTTGAAAACTATCCCAACGGCTGGCAGGGCAGCGGCAGCCTGACCTTCGCCACCTACTTCCGCAATTCCATCATCGTATCCTGCCTGGGCACCCTGGGCACGGTGATTTCCTCCGCCATGGTGTCCTACGCGCTGGCAAGGATCAAATTCCAGGGCCGGAAATTCTGGTTCACCGCCATGATCATGACCATGCTGCTGCCCGGCCAGGTGCTGATGATCCCGCAGTATATCATCTGGAACCGGCTGAATTTCGTGGGCACCTTCATTCCCCTGATCCTGCCCAAATTCTTAGGCTGGCCCTTCTTCATTTACATGATGATGCAGTTCATCCGGGGCCTGCCCAAGGAGCTGGACGAAGCCGCCATGATCGACGGGTGCAACAAGTATTCCATCTTCACCCGGATCGTGCTGCCGCTGCTTTATCCCTCCATCATCACCACCATCGTGATTTCCTTCTATTGGATCTGGGATGATTACATGGGCCCCCTGCTCTATTTGAGCAAACCGGCGCTGTACACCGTGTCCCTGGCGATCAAGGGCTTCGCGGACGCGCAGGGCACCAATTTCGGCCCCATGTTCGCCATGTCCACCCTGTCGCTGATTCCCGTGTTCCTGCTGTTCCTGTTCTTCAACCGGTATCTGATGGACGGCGTGACCGCGGGCGCGGTAAAAGGATGATCCCAGCCGCTATACGCCGCTTTTGCCCCTCCCCCGCCGGGAGGGGCACGCTTTTAACAGGCGGCATGATTATCGGAAAAAGGAAGAAAGCCATGGAGATGCAGATTTGGATGCGCCAACCGGCCAAGCACTGGGAGGAGGCCTTGCCCATCGGCAACGGGCGGATGGGGGCCATGCTGTTCGGCGGAGGCCGGGAGGAAAGGATCGCCCTGAACGAGGAAACCTTCTGGTCCGGTTCTCCCAGGGAAACCGACCGACCCGGCGCGGCGGCTTATTATCCGCAGGCCCGGGATATGGCTTTGAAGGGAGATTTCCACGGCGCGCAGGCGCTGACCGAAGACAAACTGCTGGGGCGCTTCACCCAAAGCTATCTGCCCCTGGGGGATTTGCTGCTCTGCCATCACGGTTCCGGAGAAGCGCAAACGCTGACCCGGCGGCTGCGGCTGGATCAGGCGGTGCATGAAACAGAATATGAGCTGAACGGCGTGGGCTACACCCGCACCGCCTTTCTTTCCCATCCCGATCAGGCGCTTTTCCTGCGCGTTACGGCGGATCAGCCCGGCGCTTTGGGCCTGGACGTGCTGCTCAGAACCCCGGTACGGGGAAAGACGGAAGCGCGGGATCACCTGCTCTGGATGGATTTGGAGGCCCCTTCCAACGTGGCGCCCTCCTACATTTCCTGCGACCATCCCATTCAATATGAGGACGCGCCCGAAAAACGGGGCATGCGCGCCAGGGTGCTGGTCTCCGTGAACGCAGAGGGGGGCCGAGTATCCCCCTGCCCCGGCGGCCTGCGGGTGGAAGGGGCGAACGCAGCGGAAATCCGCGTATTCGCCCGCACCAGCTTCAACGGCTTTGAGCGCCAGCCCTTTACGGATGGCCTGAATGAAAAGGAGCTGTGCCGAAAGGACGCGGAAAAAACGGCGGGGCTTGATTGGGCGGCAGCCCTGGCCCGGCACACGGCGGATCACCAGGCCCTGTTCGGCAGGGTCTGCCTGACCCTGGGGGACGGCCGCTATGACCGCCTCCCCACGGACGAGCGCCTGCGCGATCCCCGGGAGGACGATGTGGGGCTGTTCGCTTTGCTGTACCAGTTCGGGCGGTATTTGCTCATCGCTTCCTCCCGGCCCGGCGGGGAACCGGCAAACCTTCAGGGGATCTGGAGCCAGGATCTTCGGGCCATCTGGAGCTGCAATTACACCATCAACATCAACACCCAAATGAATTACTGGGCGGCGGAGCAGGCGGCCCTGCCGGAGCTGTGCCAGCCGCTTTTTCAGCTGATCGCCGATTTGTGCAAAACAGGCCAACGCACCGCCATGACGCACTACGGGGCCAGGGGGGCCGTGGCCCACCACAACACCGACCTGTGGCGGCTTTCCAATCCCGTGGGGGAACAGCACAGCGGCTTTGCGGGCTGCGCGTTCTGGCCCCTGGGGCTGGGCTGGCTGCTTCGGCATCTCATGGAGCATGACCGCTATCAGCCGGACGATGCTTTCCTGCGGGATTGGGCGCTGGAGCCGCATCGGCTGGCCGTCCGGTTTTTCCTGGATACGGCGGTCGTGGATCAGGACGGGTATCTGACCATCGCCCCGGCGGTCTCCCCGGAAAACCAATTCCAATATCGGGGCCAGAAATGCCGGGTTTCCGCCCGCGCCGCCATGACCACCCAAATCATGGGGGAGGTATTCAAAAACTACCTGCTGATCCTGCGCCGCCTCAATCAAAAAGAACCCATGGCCCGGGAAGCGGAGGCCGCCCTTGCCAAGCTGGCCCCCCTTCAAACCGGCAGCCAGGGCCAGGTTTTGGAATGGGAGAAAGAGTATGCGGAGACCGAACCGGATCACAGGCATATTTCGCATTTGTACGCCCTGTATCCGGGAGAAAGCACGGAGGAAAAGCTGTGCGCGGCGGCCCGGCAGTCCCTTCTTCTGCGCGGGGACGAGGGCACGGGCTGGAGCCTGGCCTGGAAGGCCGCGGCATGGGCGCGCCTTGGGGACGGCGAACACGCCCTGCGCCTGCTGCGCCGCCAATTGCAGCCCGTGGAGGCGGGAACCGCCTGCAACCTGAACCACGGCGGAAGCTATATCAGCCTCCTGGACGCCCATCCGCCCTTTCAGATCGACGGAAATTTCGGATCCTGCGCGGCGATCGGCCAAATACTCCTGCAGGAAAGGGACGGCTGGATCACGGTGCTGCCCGCCCTGCCGCGCGCCTGGAAAACGGGCAGTGTTCGCGGCTTCCGCGCGCCCGGCGGCGTGACGGTGAGCTTTGATTTTTCCGACGGCCTTTTGACCTATCTCACCGTTCGGCGCGGCGGAAAGAATGCCCTCCGCCTGCGCGGAAACGGCAGGGAATGGGTAATTCCGGAAGGCGAAGCGGGAGAATGGCGGTTGATCTGATTAATTTCAGACCGATTTTTCCCATAAAGCAAACCGTTCCCCATCCAGCAGCAAGCGCGCTTCCGGCAATTCCGGCAGGGGATGCGCCTTTCGTCCCCCCGTCAGGAAGAGCGCGTATTCCGTATGCCCGCGAATCAGGCGAACGCGGGCCGTATGGAGGGACAGCGCTTCAAAGCGTATGTCCGTCAAGCCGGTGGACAGCAACCGCGCCCGCAGCGCCAGCGTTTCCCGGGTGAACCGTTCCATTTCCAGCGCCGCGTCCTGCCCGTCCCACCGCATCACGCCGCGGTTGGCGGGGTCTTCCCCGCCCCGCATGGCCCGTTCGTCGCCGTAATACAGGTTCATTTCCCCATCCATGAGGCAAAGCAGCGCCCAGGCCGCCCGAACCCGTTCGGCGTCTCCCCCGGCCAGGGTCAGGCACCGGGGCAAATCGTGATTGCCGATAAACAACATTTGGTTCCGCTGCATGCTTTGGGTCATCAGCCCTTCCCGCCGGTTCATGGCCTCGCAGAAGGCGAAAGCATCCGCATCCCCCTTGAGCAGAAAGCGGGAAACCGCGTCGTACAGCGGATAATCCATGGTGCCGTCAAACAGGCCGGTCTGCGTCCAGCCCGTGGGGTCCGTCCAGATTTCGCCGATGATCAGGCATTCCGGCTGAATCGCCCGGATCCGTCTCCGGAAAGCACGCAGGAAGGCGGGGCTGACTTCGTCGGGAACGTCCAGCCGCCACGCGTCCAGGTTCAGAACCCGCGTCCATTGCTCCGCCGCGCCGATCAGATAGTCCTGCACCGCCGGAAAGTCCGTATTCCATTTGGGCATGCACGCGGCGTAAGCGAAGCATTCGTAGGGCGGAGCTTTTTTCATCCGTTCAGGCGTCAGCGCTTCCGCCGGTTCCGCCGTCAGCGCCTGTACATCATGAATCAAAAACCAGTGCCGATAGGGCGAACCATCGCCCCGGGCCTTCACGTCCTGAAAGAAGGGATGCCGGTCGCTGGCGTGGTTAAAAACGCCGTCCAGCATCAGCCGAAGGCCGTTTCGGTGCAGTTCCTCCGCCATGCGGATCAAATCTTCGTTTGTGCCGAGCCGTGCGTCCACCTGCGTATAATCCAGCGTGTCGTACCGGTGATTGGACGGGCTGGAAAAGACGGGGTTCAGATACACGCCCGTGACGCCCAACTCCCGGAGATACGGAATTCTTTGCCGAATCCCTTCCAGGGTGCCGCCCCACACGTTTTTCGTGGTGGGCACAAAATCCCCTGTCTCCGGCCCGCCGAAAAAGCGATCGGGAAAAATCTGATACCAGACGGATTTTCCGGTCCACGCGGGAAGCCGGTCTTCCCCAAAATGATACCCGATGCGAAAATTGTCCGTTTCGCTCTGCCGGTCGGTCATGCCTTTCCGACCCAGCCAGAAGACGCGCCCCGCCCCGTCCTCCGCCCGGAAATGATAGGCCAGCTTGCGGGTGGGTACCGGCACTTCCCCCGTCCACACCGCATAGTCCCCGGTTTCGACCAGCGGCGCCATCTCCGCCGCCGCCCAATTCAGCTGCTTCCCCGGCCCGGGCATATAATCATAGGGGTCGCTGTAATATACGCGCATGGAAGCAAACGCCCCCAGCTCCGCCCAGCAGCGGAGGGTGAACGCGTCGGGCCGGTCGGACAGAAGCCAGGGGGCCTGTACACTGTGAATCCATTTCATACGATCATTCCTTCAGCATGCCATCCGTGATTCCGCCACGAATGAGTTGTTTTTGCATGGTGATATACACCAGCAGGATGGGCAGCAGCGCGATGAGGGACGCCGCGAAAATCAGGCTCCAGTTGTTCACGTTCTGCCCCTGGAACATGCGCAGGGCGATGGGCAGCGTCCGCTTGGCGGGGCTTTTGATGATCGTCAGGGCGTACAGAAATTCGTCCCAGACGTTGGAAAACGCCATGATGGTAAACGTGCCCACGGCGGGCGCGGAAAGCGGCATGGCAATGTGCAGCCAAATCGTCCAGTGTCCCCCGCCGTCGATCACCACGGATTCCTCCAGCGCGTGGGGAACGGACAGAAAGCTGCTCCGCAGAAAAAAGGTATTGGCGGCGATGCCGGTGCCCAAATAGGTGAGGATCAGGCCGGTATATTTGTCCATGAGCTTCAGGCCCTTGATCAACAGGAACTGGGGCAGCAGGTTGGTCAGCGTGGGCACCATCATGCTGAACATGAGGATCATGAACAGGATGTTTTTCCCCGGGAACGCGATGCGCGCGAAGCCGTACCCCGCCAGGGAGGAAACCAGAATGATCAGCACGGTGGAAATGAGGCTGACCAGAACGCTGTTCAGAAAATAATCCGAAAAATGATTGGAACCCCAGGCTTCCGCGAAATTATCCAGATAGAGCCGCTGGGGAAACAGGATGGGCGGATAGGGCAGCGTGAACGCCTGGGGCGTCATGGCCGTGGCGGTCATGTAAAAGAAGGGAATCAGCGCCGAGGCCATGAAGGCCAGCAGCAGCAGCCGGGACGGCGCTTTTTTCAGCGCCGAAACGCATTTTTGAAGCATCCTCCAGCGCCTCCCGTCAATTGACCATCTCGGTCGTGACCCGCCGCTGCACCAGCGTCAGCAGGAAGATCATCAGGCCCATCAGCACGCTCTGCGCGGCGGCGGAACCGAATTCATACTTGGAAAACGCCGTGTCATACATGAAATTCATCAGCTCGTTGGTGGTGCCAAGCGGCGCGCCCTCCGTGATCATCATCACGTGGATGTACGCACCGAACGCGCCGATGGTCAGCACGGTCAAGAGATACAGCGTGGTGTTGCGCACCATGGGAATGGTGATCCGGAAGAAAATCTGCACCGCGTTGGCGGAATCAATCTGCGCCGCCTCGTACAGATCCCGGGGCACGCCCTGCAGCGCGGCCAGGTCGATCACCATCACCCAGCCCACGCCCTTCCAAATGCCGAACAGCCACAGCACCAGATTCGCCGTCCATTCGCTTTGCAGCCAGGACACGGGCGAGGACAAAAGGCCTGTCTGCATCAGGGCGTAATTGATCAGCCCGCCCTTGCCGGACATGAACAGATACCGGAAAATCAGGGATACGATCACCCAGCTGGTCAATACCGGCAGATAGGAAATGACCTTGCATACGGTCTGCCCGCGCCGGACGTTATTGATCAGGCACGCCAGCACCAGACCCAAAAACATCTGGCCGGGCACCGTTACCAGGGCGTAAAGCAGGGTATTGCGCAGGGCGAGCAGATACCGCTTGCTTTGAAACAGCGCCTGATAATGGCTAAGGCCCACGGACGCCGTGATCCGATTGGCTAAAATATCGTAATCGGAAAAGCTGATTTGAATGTTCCGCGCCAGCGGATACAGCACGAACATGCAAAGCAGGATCAGCGCCGGCGCGATGAACGGCAGCGCCTGCCCCCACTGGCGGATTCCCTTCCGCATGGCCATTCCCCTTTCCGCAAGAATAGGAGGGAGAGGAAGCCGGTTCTTCCTCTCCTCCAAGTTTACTTTATAACGGTTTACTTTGCAAGCAGCGCGTCGATTTCGGCGGCGGCGGCGTCCAAGGCTTCCTGGGCGGACATCACGCCGCGCAGGGCGCTTTCAAAGGCGGTGTTCAGCACTTCTTCAATGGAAGGCCATTCGGCGGACGGCATGCGGGGCGCGGCGGTTTTCAGCTGCTCCAGATACGCGTCCATCCAGGGAGACGCGGAAGTATCCACCTTGTCCAGGTTGCTGGCCATGGTGGGGATCATGCCGGCGTTGACCATGGGGATCTGGGCTTCTTCGCTGAGCATGAACTTCATGAACGTCCAGGCCGCTTCCTGGTTCTTCGTGCCCTTCAGCATCACCAGGTCTTCGCCGCCCACGATGGAAACGCTGCGGCCGTCAACCGAGGGAATGGGCGCGGAGGGGAAATTGGGCTTCGCTTCGCCCGCGCTGTAGAACCAGGGGCCTTCCACCACCATGGCGTAATTGCCCGCTTCAATGCCGCCCCAGGTGCCGGGTTCCTCGCCCAGCACGGAGGTGCTGATGATCTTTTCATCCATCCAGGCTTTGACGGTTTCCAGGGCCTTCACCGTGGCTTCGCTGTTGAGATACCCGGTGGCGGTGGTGAAATCGTCGTCGGTAATGGAGCCGCCCAGGGTCCAGATAAAGGGCAGCATGGCCCAGTTAAAGGAACCCTGCACGGCAAACAGCCATTTTTCGTTGGCGGGGTCGGCCTTGTCGGCGGCGGCCAGCAGCTCGTCCAGGGTGGCGGGCGGCGCGTCAAAGCCCAGCTCCTTCAGCCGTTCTAAATTGAACACGCCGGTGGTGGTGTTGGTGTTCATGGGCACGCCGTAGTGCTTCCCCTGATACACCGTGGTGGCCATGGGGCCGGGCAGCGCGTCGGCAAGCACCTCGGCGGCGCCTTCCATTTCGTCGATGGGCAGCAGCGCGCCCAGCTTTGCGAACTGGGCCACCCAGGTAATGTCCATGCGCACCAGGTCCGGCGCGGTTTCACCGGCCACGGCGGTAATGATCTGCTGATTCAGCCCTTCGTAGGGCATCCGAATGGGGTTCACCTTGATTTCGGGGTAAGCAGCCTCGAAAGCGGGCAGCACCTGTTCCAGGAACGTTTTTTCTTCGCCTTCGCTGTACGTGTGCCAGAACGTGATTTCCGTTTCCGCCAGGGCGGAGCAGGCCATGGTCAGAAGCATGGTCAAAGCGAGCAGAACAGCCATCAATTTCTTCATGGAAAAGCCTCCTTCATCATGATTGTACGCTTCGTTCAGTATCCCGTGGAAACGACCGGTTCTCCTGCCCCTCCTTTCATTGTAACCGGTTACAAATTGGGGAAAAATAAATCAGCGACTGCTGGCACGGCGAATTAAACGAACCGGCAAGAGCCGTTGCTGGTCCGCGTCGGCGGCGGATTGAAGCTGCTGATACAGCAGCTCCGCGGCCCAGACGCCCAATTGATGAACGTCGATATCCACCACCGTCAGCTTCGGCGCGCACAGCTGCGCAATGATCCCATCGTCAAAAGAAATGACCTGCACCTGACCGGGAACGGAAATTCCCCGCTCCCTCAAGCCCTGCAATAAGCCGAAGGCCGTCACGTTATCGGATACCACATACCCTTCATGCAGCCCGTCCCCGCGCCCGATCTCCCGGCCCGCCTCCGCGGAAGCCGGACAATCCAGCCGCATGGCGTTTTTCGCGCCGCTTGCCTCCGCCGCGGCCCGGAACCCTTCGGCGCGCTCCCGAACGAAAACCTTTTCCTCGCCGTTGCCAAGGAAGCACACGTCCCGCGCGCCGGTTTGCAGCAGGGCTTCCGCCGCCGCCCGTCCCCCGCTGACGTTGTCGATATCCACCCAGCTGCCCAGCTCCGTCCGGCCGATCACCACGAAAGGCGTCTGCTTTTCCCGCAGGAACCGCACCAGACTTTTCCCCGCCATCTGCACGGGCAGGATCACGCCGTCGATCCGGTTTTCCAGGATCACCTTTTTCAGGCTCTGAAAATGGTCGCTGCGCCTGACCGAAATGATCATGAGGTAATAGCCGTGCTGGGCAAGGGCCTGCTCCACGCCGTACTGGATGCGCAGATAGTTTTCGTTGCCGTAGGTTTCCGGGCTGGATTCCTCGATCACAAAGGCGATGGACTGGGACTGCTTCGTGAGCATATTCCGGGCCAGGAAGTTCGGTTCATAGCGCAGTTCCTCGATACTGCGCCGCACCTTTTCCCTGGAATCCTGGGCAATCAGGGGGCTGTTGTTCAGATAACGGGACACCGTCGCCACCGACACGCCGGCGTGACGCGCCACATCCCGAATCGTAACAGCCATGTTATTTCCTCCATTGGTACCGGTTACAATTTTCAATTACATTGTAAACCCAATTCAATTTTTTGTCAACAGCTTTTTTTGTTGTCCAAAAATTCCAAGCCTTTTCGCCCCAGGGCCGTGAGGCGGCGGCAGTAATCGTCGCTGCGCTTTTGAATGTCGTCCTGATAGACCTCCAGCTCAGGCATGGAAACGGCGAAGAAATCATAGCCCACCCTGTCAAAGATGTGGCGCTCGCCGAAGATGATGAGCTGATGGAAGGATTTTTTCGCCATTTCATCGTTTCCCAAAGCGTGAAACGCCAGGCCCTGCCAATAGATATAATCCGAGGGCTGATCGTTGTAATACCGCACGGGTTCCGGCGTTTGGGAACCCAAAGCCGCTTTTTCAAAGCAATCCTTGGTTTGCGATTCGTTCCCCAGAACGCGGTACGCCCGGCCCATGAGATAATACGCCTGATTGTCCGGCACGTTGTCCAGCTTGCCTTCGCCCAAATTGTCGGGGTAGGAAAGGGTGCGCTCTGCATAGGCCAGGGCTTCTTCCGGCTTTCCTTCCGTCAGGGCCTTTTCTGCCAGGGCGAACAGGGCGGTTTTGTATTCGTCCGCCACCTTGCCCTCTCCCCCTTCCCACACGTGGAAGGTGTAGCCCATGAGCAATTCAAGGGCCTTTTCGTATTGCCCATCCTGATTGAGCAGGGAAATATAGGCCAGCATGAGGGCGTACCGGTCGGAAAGGATATTTTGATGGGCTTCTAAAACAGCAAGCCGTTCCTTCACCGGGCGTTCCAGGCGTTTGAGCAACTGTTCCTGCTCCAGCAGGAAACGGCTGTTGTCCGGCTCCAAGTACACGGCTTCGGCGATTTCGGGCAGGGCCAAAGCCATTTCCCCGTGATTGTAATAAGCGATGGATAGATTGCGGTGGGCCAAGGCCAAATCAGGCTTGGCTTTCGCGGCTTCCTTCCAGTGGAAAACGGCCTGCGCATACTGTTTTTTGTCGTAGAGCAATTCCCCTAAGTAATAATGGGCCATAGGCGCTTTCTGTCCGCTGCTTTCCAGCAGGTCGACGGCGTTTTTCAGGATCAGGCATTCCATGACCCGGTTGGGGAAGCAGTAATCGGCAGGGGCCTTTTCACCGGCTTCCGCGGCATTTTGGGCAAGGTGCGCGGAGAAATCCAGCAGGCTTTCCGCGTAAGCCAGGGCGTAATGCTTCATGGGGCTTTCCAACCGGCAGACTTTCAGCACCTCGATGGCGTCCGCATAGAATCCGAAGCTGATATACTCATAGGCCACGTTCAGGTATTCTTCCATGCGCCCGCCGGTGGCTTTGTCAAAGGCCCCTTTGTCCTCGTGGCGGCACAGCAGGCTCAAATACAGGGGATCAATTTCCAGACCGTCTTCCAGGAAACGCCAGTAATCCGCGCTTTCCTTGTCTAAATGGGCCAGGATGGAGGCTTTCAGCGACCGGGTTTTCATGTTGTGCCAGCCCCGCAGCAGGCTTTCATCGGCGAATTGCAGGGCCTTTTTCAAATCGCCCTGCTTGACGCAGACGCAGGCCAAATGATGATACGCCGGACCCGCCGTTTCCGCGCTCCAGGTAGCCTTGAAAAAAGCGTCGTAGGCTTCGGGCAGTCTGCCCAGCAGCTCCAGGGTCAGGCCCAAATTGAAATATGCTTCCCCGGCGTAGGGGTTGGGATTGCGCCAGGTCTGCTTTTTGATCGCCGTCTGGAAATAGGGGATGCTTTCTTCAATTTGCGTATTTCGGAGCAAATATAAGCCGTAGGCGTTATTGAGACGAATATCCGTGTGGTCGCGCCGCAGGCCCTCCAAATAATAATCAGTGGGCTGGAAGGTGGCGTGGCGGTATTGCTCTAAATGCTGCCCCGCCAAGTATAATTCTTCCAAGGACTGGATTTCTGCCGGTTTTTTCAGGGCCTCGGCAGGGTCGGGAATGGGCCGGTTTTCCCTGATGTATTCCTTGTACGCGCAAAGCGGCTCGCCGTTTTCGCCGGTTACCGTCACTTCGTAGTCCCGCAGTTCCTTTACAGTGTCCACGAAAGCGGCTTTGGGGGACAGATCGGCTGTTTTCTGATACACCACTTTCCCGCCGGAGCAAATGACGATTTGCGTGTTTTTGTATATTCCCGTGGCGTATACCTTGAACCGGGCGGCAGCGGCTTTCTTTTGAACGGCGGCCTTGGCTTCCCTGCCGTAAGCGAAGGGATCGGGAATGATCGTCCGCCCCTTATCATCTATCCAGTCTATGCCAAAAATCACGTCTTTGGTGGCGTTGCTGACCCTCCCCACGGTTTTATAGGGCATGAAATACTGGGTGAAGGTCTTTTCCTCCTGGGGCTTGAGCCAGGAAAAATCCGGCTGATTGTCGCAGAACACGCCGGTCATGAGTTCGATGTAGGGGCCGTCCTCGTCGGTCAGATTCTTATCCCACATTTTTCCGAAGTCCCCGCAGCCCCAGGTCCACTGCTTCTTGCCGGGGCTGATATGGTGATCGGCCACATGGAGCAGGCCCGCGTCCCGGCTTTCGTCAAAATTGCCCACGAAATCAAAATCGGAATGGGCGGCCATGTAGCTGGTGGGCACCCGGATGTTCTTGTACCGGGAAATGTCCACCCCGGCGGAATAGTCGGCCTTGTAATATTCCCCCGTGGCGATGGGGAATGTGGAAACGGCCCGCTTGCCGTGATCCATGACGGCGTTCACATCCGGCGGGAACACGGAAAAGGTGTGATCGTTCACACGCACGGCGGGATTGGCCCACCACAGGAAGGTCTGGGGGTAATCGGTGGGGTTGAACAGCCTGCCCTTGATCTCGATATAGGCTTTATCGGGGTACAGGGTGATGGCGGCGTTGGCCTTGGTGCCGTTCATGCGGTCGGTTTCGCCCAAAATCACGGTGGCGGAGCCGTCGGGGTTTTCGGAAAGGGTATAATCTACCGGCATGAAGGTGGAGGGCCGGTGATGCTGGGGCCAGTTGAATTCGATGCCGCCGGAAATCCACGGCCCGGCCAGCCCCACCAGGGCGGGCTTGATGACCCGATTATAGTATACGAAATCGTAGTTGTTGGTTTTGTCCAGGGCGCGCTGGATGCGCCCGCCCAGCTCCGGCAGGATCATCACATACAGGTAATCGTTTTCCAGGATGACGGCCTTGTACTGCACGTCCTCCTTGGTTTCGCTGATCTTTTCCGTTACCGGCACGGGGTACACCTTGCCCGTGGAACCCTGATAGGCCCGCTTTTCGATGAACAGCGGGCTTTTTTCCGGTTCGGCAGCCCGATAGGTGGGGATGGTGACCGTCTGCTCGTAAATCCGCGTCTTGTTCAAGGCAATCTCTCCTTAGAGGCTGATTTCATACACGGGCTGGGCTTTGATTTCGTATAAGTCCGCGATCAGAGCCTTCACTTCCTCGTTCCGCGCGGCCATGGCGGATTCCACGTTCACGTTGGCTCCCTCCCGGATGGGCGCGATTTTGAGCAGCATGCCGCCGGACAGCCTGTCCTTATGCTCCATGAGGCCCACTTCCCAGGTATCGCCGTTGCAGAAATTATCGCTGATCATCACGCCGTTCAGGAACAGCATGCCGATGTCGCCCTGGTACTTGATTTGCAGCCGGGCGTCCTTGAGGCCGTCCAGGGCGTTTTCCGGCACCCACACCGTCCAGCGATGGGGCGCGGCGGGGCGCACCTCCACGGGGATTTCCCGCCTGACCGCCGCCACCCGGTACGCGCCGAACACGCCCTGGTCGGCGAGGCGGAGGGCGGCGCTGCCGGTCAGCCGGTCGGCGGGATAGGTAAGCACCGTGTTTTCTTCTTCGGCGGTTTCCAGGCGAAGCGCCCCCCTTTCATCCTCCAGCAGGGCGGCGTCGGTCAAGATCAGGCTGCCGTCCCGGAGGATGAACAGCCGGTTGGTTTCCGCCCGGGTGAGCAGCAATACGTCCACTTCCCTTTCGCCCTTACGGACGGTAAAGAAGGGCTGTCCGCCGGACACTTTCACGTCTTCCTCAAAGCGGAACGCGCCTTCCATGCCGTCGGGAACCATGAACACATACACGCTTCGGCCCTTGATTTCCGTTCTCAGTACGGGCTGAGCATTCGCCTGCTTCAGCAGAATGCCGTCCATGTCAAAATGGAAGGGCAGGATGGCGTTTTCGTCCCCGGCGATGGAAACGTCGAAAACATAAGTCTCTTTTGCCGTTCGGATCTCCACCCGCTCGCCCTTTTTATCCGGCATGGCCCGGTGATCCTGGAAATTGTTGATGAACAGGAAGCCCCCTTCCCCGTCGGCGCGCACGGCAAAGCGCAGGGTAGACAGGTCGTTGGGGTCGATGTGGGAAGCCCCCTCCGGCAGCGCCGTTTCCATGGGCGCGATGCGGTCCCCAAAGAAGCGGGTGAAGAAATGAACGGCCTTGAGACGGCTGTAGCTTTCCCGAAGCTGTCCGAATTCGCCCAAAGCCGCCTGATAATCGTAGCTGATTTTGGGCACCTGGGCCTCGTTCAGGTATGTCCCGTTTTTGCCGATGGGATTGGTGCCGCCCTGGAACATGTAATAGCCCAGCCAGTTGCAGCCGGAACCCAACTTGATGTTCGCCAGGGCGTCCACGCTCTTGTAGGGATAAATGAAGCGGTAATAGTAGCAGCACATCATGCCGCCGCCCATTTCACAGCAGGCGTAGGGCCTCTCCGAGGGCCGGTAGGCCGGTTCAAAATCATCGGTACACTTGACCCCATCCCGGTGGTAATCCTGATAAATGTATTCCTCCGTGGCGGGATGCTCGCCCCTGTGGGAATAGAAGATCCAGGGCCGGTAGGCGTATCCGCCCCACAGGGGCATGACCTTCGGCGAATAGGCCGCGCCGCCCCAGGCGGTGCCGGTGAAAAAGGCGGGGGTCAGGCCGCATTGCAGCGCCATTTCCCGCAGGGCCAGGATGTACGTTTCCCCCTCGTCTCCCCGGAACACCCATTCGTCGGAAATGCCGGTGGTCATTTCCCAGGCGGCGGAGGAGTGCATGTATTCGTTATCCAGCTGCACGCCGATAATGGGGCCGCCGTCCTTAAAGAATAAACCCTGTACCTGTTCGCCAATTTTTTCATACAGGCGGCGCACATAGGAAAGGAACATTTCGTTGGTGGTGCGCACCTCAAAGGGCTTGCCGTACAGCCAGTCCGGCAGGCCGCCGTTGCGCACCTCGCCGTGATCGAAGGGACCCACCCGCAGGATCACATACAGGCCGTGCTTTGCGCAAAGCTCCACAAAGCGTCTTAAATCCCGGCGGCCGGAGAAATCGAAAACGCCCTCTTCTTCCTCGATGTGGTTCCAGAACAGATACGTGGAAACGGTATTCACGCCGCCCATGCGCATTTTGATCAGCTCGTCTTCCCAGCGGCGCTCGTCCATGCGGCTGTAATGAAATTCGCCGGAAACGGGAAAGAAGGGCGCGCCGTTCCGTTCCATGTAATAGTTATTGAAGGAAAGGCTGTCCCCGCCGGGAGCGTTCCCCTGGAAATCCGCACCTAAGGAAAAGACGGGCTGCGGGCGGTAAGACGTAAGATCAACGGAAAAACGCATGGGGAAAAACCTCCTTCGCAAAGCAGCGGGTCAGTTTTTTTCTTCCTTGAGATACGCGGCGCAGACGGGATACCGGCGCAGCTCTCCCACCACCAGCTTACAGATTTCATTGGCTCCGTAAGCGCTAAAGTGGGTTTTGTCGTCGTGGCCGTCGGGAAAATCCGGGTTTTCGCCGGGGGCCAAACGCACGAACAGCTCCGCCGTTTTTTCCTCGCCCAGGGACAGGTACAGCGCCCGGCTGTCCTTTTTGAGGTCGCACAGGGGCACGCCCTTTTTTGCCGCCAGCTCCCGGATCGCCCGGGGATATTCCCCGTGGGTATAGAGCATGCTGCCGCCGCCAACGAAAAAGCGGCGGGAAACGGGGGTGAGCAGCACGGGCTGCGCCCCCCGATCCAGGGCGAACTGGCAATACTTCCAAAGCTCCTCTTTAAAGGTCGTGTCCGGGTCGGTGTGCCGCTCGTCGTCCTTTTCGTCGTTGTGCCCGAATTGAATCAGCAGCAGGTCCCCCGCCGCCATGTCTTTTTCCGCTGGGGCGAACAGCCCTTCCGCCCGGAAGCTGCGGCTGCTGCGGCCGCTTAAGGCGATGTTGCGCACCGTAACGCCGGGGCGCACATACCGCGGCAGCGCCCAGCCCCAGCCCCGGAAGGGGGGCTGGTTATCCTCCACCGTGGAATCACCGATGATCCAGATGACGGACATGGGTCACCAATCCTTCCAGACCTGGTTCAGGTCGATGGTGCAAACCTGCCCCACGCCGTTTTCATCGGGGTTGGAGAACAGGATCATATCGCCCTTGCGGTTGAAGGAGGGGTGCTGGTGATCCGCGCCGGTTTTGCAGGGGCCGGTGGAGGCGATGAGCTTGGCCTTCTTCGTGGCCCGTTCGATCAGCACCACGCCCTCCTGCACCGTGGTGCCTAAGTAACTGATGCGGTCGGCGCAGAGCCATTTGTGGTCCCGGCTGATGCAGGGATGCAGGATTTGCAGGCTGGAAGCCGCCACGTCGAAATGCCGCCCGTCCTTATCGCCGATGATGATGTTGCCGGTGTGGGTTTCTCCCTTTTCCCCGTCTACGAAGCCCGCAGGGTCCAGCTTCATCAAGGCCATTTCCGTGCCGTCGGCGGACCAGACCTCATGGGTGATCCATTCGCTGGGATGCTCCACGTAATAGGGCCGGACATAGCGCTCCTTCACGTCGAACATCCAGGTGCGCTGGAAGGCGTCGCCCTCCGTTTCATGAATATAGAAAATCAGGTTTTCGTCCGTGGGGCAGATTTGGGCGTGGCCTAAACGGTAGTCGCTCTGATACACCACTTCGGCTTCCTTGCCGGGATCTAAGATCACCAGGCCGTAGTATTTATTCGCCAGGTGATAGCTGCACGCGATGCGGCCGGTATTGGCGGCGGTCAAATGGCCGGTGATCTGGCCGCCCTTGGGCAGATCGCCGATTTTGGTCATTTCCATGGTGTTCAGATCCACGGCGTACACTTCGGTTTCGTTTTTGCAGGTGTAGCCGATGTTCTTTTCCCTGTCGGTAGCGAAGCCCCGGAAGGAATAATCCGTCACCCGGTCGATTTGCCCGGTCATTACGTTGGCCCGATAGCAGCCGCCGTCGGTTTTGCCCTCCAATTGCTGCTTCATGAAGAAGAAATACTGATCGTCCATGGAAAAGTTTTCGCAGGTGAAATACAGCTTGGCGTTGCGCTCCGGCCCGTTGGCGTAGCGGCGAACCTCATAGCCCGTGATTTTGTCCCGATAGATTTCCATATCCGTTTCCTCCCGTTTACAGTTTGATATTTTGCCCCGCCGGGACGCGAATGGGCGCGCCGTCGCTGACGGAGATCCAGCAGTCCCGCGCGTTGGGATTATACACAAAGCTGTTGTCCGCCGCGAATTGCAGGCGGTTAAAATCATCCATGCAATCCAGGAACTCGATGTTGGTGCAGTACCAGATATCCTCCTTGCCGGACATCTGTCGGCAGAAGCTCTCCATCAAGTCCCAGTTGCCCTTATCGTCAAATTCATAGCTGTGGCCCCACACGTACATGAGGTACAGGTATTGCTTTTTGAACAGGTCTAAGAACTGTTCGCCCAGCTCCAGCAGCCTGTGGTTATGGTGGCAGGTGGCCTGCCAGCGGTAGGGGTTTTCCGGCAGGGCAAAGCTATCGGAGGAACCCACCACCCGGGAATAGCGGATGCCTAAGGCGGGCAGCAGGTTTTCGATATCGCGGCTCACGGAGCCGTTGGGGTAGCTTAAGCCCCGCACGGGGTAGCCCGTATACTTTTCCAGGGTCTTTCTGTCCTCCAGCACCTCCTGGGCCACCTCGGGCAGGGGGCACCGGGCGATGGTGGGATGGGTGACGGTGTGGCACGCCACCTCATGCCCTTGGTACAGGGAAGGGATTTCCTCGGGCAGCACGCGGTCGCCCCGGTCAAACAGGCCGCTGTTCAGGTGGAACGTGCCCTTGATGCCGTTTTGGTTGAAAATGTCGATCAGGCGGCGGTCCTGGGTGCGGCCGTCGTCATAGCTCATGGTCAGCGCCTTATGCTTCCCGCCGGGAAAGCAGCAGTATACTCTGTTCATACTTCCTCCGCATAGGATGGGGCTGCCGCACGAAACGGCAGCCCCGGTGATTCATGTTCCTGATAATTACTTCTGCGCGGCGTGATACTGCTCGTTGTATTCGGCGGTGATCATGTCGCCGCCCATGGCAGCCCATTCTTCCCAGGCGGCCCGCAGTTCGTCTTCGCCGATCAGACCGGCGATGTACTGCATGGCGGCGTCCTTAATGATGGGATCAAGCTGGGCGCCGAAAGCCGTGTAGGTTTCGCTCACGAAATCCGCGCAGGGATTGGTAACGGCGTAAGGCGTCAGTTCTTCATTGCGCTTGGCGTACAGCTCGCGCAGCGCGGTAACGCCCTGGTTCAGGATGGCGGGGGGATTTTCCAGATTGCCGGGCACGCCCATGCCAAGCTGGTTCAGGTCATGCCAGTAAGTATCCTGATTGGCCTTGGCTTCATCCTTCTTTTCTTCGGGCACGTACCGATAGCCGTCTTCATTCACCCAGTAATTGAAGCCTTCCAGACCGGCGTTGATGATGGTCTGGCCTTCGGCGCTGTTGCACCAGTCGAGGAACTTCACAACCTTGGGCAGGTCGGCCTCGGACACGCTCTTGGTGACTACGATTTCACCGGCGAAGCCCAGGGTCTGGGGCCAAATGGTGATGGAGCCGTCTTCCTTCGCCAGAGGTCCGGCGATCTCAAAAATCTGCTCGGTCACGCCCGCGTTGGTTTCAAACCATTCCTGCTGACGGTAGCCGTTGTCCATGCAGTCAAAGCGCATGAAAGCCTTGCCGGTGCGTTCGATATTGTTCCAATCGTTGGTGGAAATCTGGATGAAGTTGGGGTCGATGCCGCCGATTTCATACAGATGGCGCAGCCAGTTCAGGCCCTCCAGGTAAGCGGGAGATTTGAACGCGGGATAGATATCGCCGTTCTCGTCCACGCCCCAGGTGTTGGGCGCGCCCATGGCCACGGTGATGATGTTGATGGTGCCGTCCACATAGCCGCCGATCATGTTCAGGGCGTAAGTGTCTTCGCTGTAGCCAGCCAGCTTTTCAGCCAGTTCGGTCAGATCGGCAACGGTCTTGAGTTCCCTGTCAAAGCCGACTTCCTTGGCGATGTCCAGGCGGTAGTAGATACCGGCGCGGGGATACGCGCGGGAACGATAAATGCCGTAGATGCGGCCGTCCACCGCGATCTTCTTATAGAGTCCTTCCTGACCGGCGGCCAGATAAGGATAGTTTTCAGCGTCGGCGATGAAATCGGTCAGATCCCAGAACGCGCCTGCACGGGCGGCGTCGATGATGGAGGGGGCCTTGGCATCGGTCAGCGCCATCAGCATGGGGGGATTCTTATCCGCCAGGGTGGTGTTCATGATGTCACCGTAGGTGGAATTGGGGCTGTACTGAATCTTCAGCTTCACGCCGGTGGCGTCCTGAATCGCCTGCAGGACGGGGTTGTTTTCTTCCACGTAATCCACGTCCACGGCAAATTCGGGCAGCATCACGGTGATTTCAAAGGGTTCTTCGGCGGCGGCAAAGCTCGCCAGAGAAAGCGTCATCACCAGCGCCAGGAACAGGGCAACGAGTTTCTTCATGGTTCTTTCCTCCTTTTGATGTTGTTATCATTCAGCGGCCGTTCAGCGCCGCGGATAACCATTCTGTAAAAGTGAAAATTGGAAAGTGAAAAGTGAAAATATGAATTGTCTGTTCATTCATCCGTCTGCGTCCGCAATGATTATGATAGCATGAATCATTTCCACTTTCCACTTTTCACTTTTCACTTTCTTTTTTACCCTTTCAGCGCTCCCACCATCACGCCCTTGACGAAGTACTTCTGCAGGAAGGGGTATACGCACATGATGGGCACGGTGGACACCACGATCACCGCCATTTTGATGGACTGTTCCGGCGGCTTGACGAAATCCGGGTCCATGTTGTTCAGGTCGCCCGCGGAACCGTTGCTCATGATGATGAGTTCGCGCAGCAGCACCTGCAGGGGCCATTTTTCCTTTGCGCCGGTCATGTAGATCATGGCGCCGAAGTAAGCGTTCCAGTGGCCCACGGCGTAGAACAGGCCGAAGGTGGCAAGCACGGGAAGGGAAAGGGGCAGCACGATGCGCAGCAGCACGCCGATATCGGTGCAGCCGTCGATGGCGGCGGATTCTTCCAGCTCCTGGGGAATGCCCTGGAAGAAGTTCTTCACGATCATCATGTTATAGGCGCTGATGGCCCCCGGCAGCAGCACGCTCCAATAGGTATTTTTGAGGCTCAAAATGTTCGCCACCACGATGTAGCCGGGAATCATGCCGCCGGAGAAGAACATGGAGAAGATGACCATATTCAGGAAGAAGTTCCGGCCCCGCAGTCGGGTTTTGGAAAGGGCGTAGGCCATGGTGACGGTGAAAAACAGGTTGATGGCCGTGCCGCAGGCGGTGATGAAAACGGAATTGCCAAAGCCCTGCAAAATCTTATTCGACGAGAAAATGAACTGATAGGCGTTCAGCGTCACGTCTTGCGGAATGAAGAACATTGGCCGGGTGGCGATTTCATACTCCGTGGCGAAGGAAGCGCCGATGATGTAGATAAACGGGACAATGGTGGTAAAGGCGATCAGCGTGAGAAACAGATAATTGAACGCGTCGAAGACGCGGCTGCCCACGGTGGCGTTCTGCCCCACCGGGCCGGAAGATTCCAGCATTTTTTTGTTCCTGGGGGTCAGCGTTTGTTCTGCCATATTTTCTCCCCCCTTCCTCAGTACAGGCCCTGTTCGCCGAGCAGGTGAGCGACCTTGTTGGAGGCCACCACCAGGGTGACGCTGACGATGGATTTCATCAGGCCGATGGCGGAAGCGTAGCTGTACTGGCCCTGCTGAATGCCCTGCTGATACACGAACACGTCGATGGTCTGGCTGGCTTTGCGGTTCAGGGCGTTCGCCATCAGGATCAGGTGGTCGTAGCCCGTATCCAGCACGCTGCCCATGCGCAGGATCAGCATGAGTACGATGGTGGAGCGAATGGCGGGCAGGGTGATATGCCACAGGCGGCGGAGGCGGCCCGCGCCGTCCACCATGGCGGCTTCGTACAATTGGGTGTCCACGTTGGTCAGCGCCGCTAAGAAGATGATGGTGCCCCAGCCCGTTTCCTTCCAGATGGTCTGACCGATGATCATCCAGCGGAAGGTATCGGGGGAACCCATATAGTTGATGGGATAGCCCAAAATGTTCTGCGTGGCCTTGTACACGATGCCGGAAGAGCCGAACATCACGAAGGTGATGGAAACCACGATGACGATGGAAATGAAGTGGGGCACGTAGAGCAGCGTTTGCAGCAGCTTTTTGTACCGCAGGGAGCGCATTTCGTTCAGCAGCAGGGCCAAAATGATGGGCGCGGGGAAATAAAACACGATGTTCATGAGGGACAGGATCAGCGTGTTGCCCAAATAAGTGAGCCAGGCCGGGAACTTGAAGAAATACTGGAACCATTTCAGGCCCACCCACTGGCTGCCCAGCACCCCGGAATAAGGCACGTAGTTTTCAAAGGCGATCACGATGCCGAACATGGGCAGGTACTTGAACACGATAAAGTAGATAAAGCCCGGCAGCATCAGCAGATACAGCCATTTGTCCCGCTTGATATCAGCGCCTAATCGGTGCCAGTACACGATTCCCGTGCCGTGGAGCTTTTTACGTTCCGCCGCTCTGGTACTCATGGGCGATTCTTCCTCCCTTTTGGATGCCTGCCGCTTATCCATTCGGAAGCGGCAGGACGCGCCACGGCTTCGCCCGTGCGCTCATCCTTTTTCTATTCCCGAATCATCAGCTCCGTCAGCATCAGGAAGGTAAGTCCCTGGCCGTAGGCGGTGGGGGTGACGATGATATCCTTATAGTGCTGCAAATTGTGGCCCATGCCTGTGCCGCCGGATACGCCCTGCACCGCGCCGGTTTCGTCGATTTGCTCCAGCACCGCGTTTGCGGACAGCATGGCCATTTGCTGGTAGGGTTCCTGGGGCAGCCAGCCCAGGCGGATGCCCTTGAACACGCCGTAGGTGATGGCGGCGGTGGCGCTGGTTTCGCAGTAGGAATCCTCCACGTCCAGCAGGGTGGTATACAGGCCGTTCACCCGCTGATACTTCCACAGGGCCAGCACCTGATCCATCCACGCGGCGCGGATCATGCGCATGGCGGCGTTGTCCCGCTTGGTGATATCAAATAATTCGATGGCGGCGGCGGTGAACCAGGCGTTGCCCCGCGCCCAGAAGGCTTCGGCGAAATTGTGGCGGCGGTCGAACGTCCAGCCGTGGTAGAACAGGCCGTTCACCTTATTTTGCAGGTAACGGATGTGAATCAGGAACTGGAATTCCGCTTCCTCGATCAGCTCCGGCCGGTTCAGCGCCACGCCCGCCTTCGCCAGGAACAGGCCCACCATGAACAGGGTGTCGCACCAAAGCTGCTGATAGTGCTTGTTCCACACCGTGCAGTGCTGCAATCCGCCGTACTCCGTGCGGGGCATTTCCTTCATCACCCAGTCGATCCAGCTTTCGATGACGGGCAGATACTTTTCGTTTTTCGTTTCCTGGTACAGGCAGGTCAGCGTCAGCACCGGGGCCACGGTGTTCACGTTGCGGTGGGGCTGCTGCTCCCGGGACAGCATATCGTCATACCAGCCGGTCAGGTAGTCCAGGATCGCCTGGTCGCCGCTCTGCTGATAGGTCTTATAGATGCCGTACAGCGCCACGCCGGTGGGCCATTCCCAGTTGTTCATGGTCAGATGTCCGCGGGAAGGGTCGTTGCCGTCCGCCCGCTTGAGCATATCCAGCACCCTGTTCGCCGTCTGCCGATAGAATTCACGCATGGGGGAAGTCACCTGCCTGTCTTTATCTTCGCTTGAAGCCATTCCTTTATGATAGCGCTTTCATTATAGTCCGATCACCCGCCCCTGTCAATATGCTTTTTCATAAAAAACCGTCAAAACCAGATTTTTCTGGGGGACGCTTGCATTTTCTCTCCATGCATTGTATAATGATAGCGCTTACAAATCGGCCCGCGCAAATCGGATGAAAGGCTTGGCTGAGCGGAGGTTTCCCATGCGAAATGATAACGCTACCATTTATGATATCGCCTCGGACGCCGGGGTGTCCATCGCCACGGTGTCCCGCGTGCTGCGTGGGGAAACCAACGTTTCCGCCGCCACCCGGGAAAAGGTGCAGGCCGCCATCGACCGGCACAATTACCGCCCCAGCTCCATCGCCCGGGGCATGATCAGCAAAACCACCCATTCCTTAGGCATCGTGCTGCCCAAGCTGCTGAATCCCCATTACGCCATGATTTTTTCCGGTGCCCACGAGGAAGCCCGCAAAATGGGCTATTCCATGAGCCTGTTCCCCTGGTCCAGCATCGACACGCGGGCCTACGACCCCGCCACCATGCTGGTGGAGCGGCGGCTGGACGGAGTGATCGTGTGCGTGGAGTACCTGTCCCCTGACCACGACGAACAGCTGCTTGCCTCCCTGCGGGAGCTGAAACGCTTCATGCCCGTGGTGCTGATCGGCTGCGTGCCCCCCTGGTACGATTTCCCGGCGGTATCGGACAACAACGCCGCCATGATGCGCCAGATCGTGGCGTATCTCGTTTCCTTAGGCCATGAAAAAATCGCCTTCATCGGCGGCGTGCGGGAGGATAAGGACCCCCTGCGCCGGGACGTGGGCTACGAGGCGGGCCTTCGGGACGCGCGGCTGCCCTATACGGCCTCCTACCGGATATACGGCAAGGGCACGGCGGAGGCGGGGGAAGCGGCCCTGAACGGCATGCTGGATTCCCTCAAGCCCGAATACTGGCCCACCGCCGTCATCGCCCTGAACGATCTGGTGGCCATGGGCTGCCAGGCCGCGGCCCGCAAACGGGGCCTGGACATGCCGGAAAAGCTTTCAATCGTGGGCTGCGACGACCTGTTCTGCGCGCCGTACCTGTGCCCGCCGCTCACCAGCATCAACACCCACCAGCAGCGCACCGGTGCCCGGGCCGTGCAGCTGCTGGTCAGCGGCGAGGATAAAAAGGAAACCGTGGAATGGGAGCTGATCGAGCGAGGATCGTGCGCGGGCGTTAAAAAGTGAAAAGTGGAAAGTGAAAAGTGGAAATTTGAATTGTCGGCGCTTTGCCGGGCATCCATGATCATAGACCATTTAAATCTTAACTTTTCACTTTCCACTTTTCACTTTCCGCCTTCTTCGATAGAGCAGATATCGGGAAGCATAGAAAGGAGGCTGCGTTATGGCCCGTCCCAAGCGAAAGGTGCTGGAATACCGGAATTACGAACTGCCCGCCGATTTCCCCATCCTGGTGCTGACGGGGGATCAGTGGCACATCAGCCCCATTCCGGGCAAGCACCTGCATATTCACAATTGTTTGGAGATCGGCGTTTGCCACACCTCCGGCGGCACCATGGTGTTCAACAACCAGCACATTCATTTTACCGCCGGGGACGTGACCTGCATCGCCCGCAACGTGCCCCACACCACCTGGTCTGACCCGGAGGAAGCCAGCCGCTGGAGCTATCTGTTTTTAGACCCGGACGCCCTGCTGGGCCCCGCCGCCCTGCGGCAAATCAGCGGCCTGAAGGACGCGGGCTACTTTTTATCGGACTGCCATTTGCTGCTGCACGGCAGCAGGGACGGCTGGGCCAAACGGTACGCCGAGGACATCGTGAAGGAAATGGTGGATCAGCCGCCGGGGTATCAGGCCCGGGTGCAGGGCTTATGCGTGGCCCTGCTCATCGGCATGCTTCGGGTGTACAGCCAGGAGGAAACGGAAAGCGTGCGGGATCCCGATATGTCCTTTCTTTCCCCGGCGCTGGATTACGTTCACGAAAACTATATGCAGGATTTTCCCCAGGAGCGCCTGTCCCAGGCCTGCCATTTGAGCGCCACTCACTTCCGGCGGCTGTTCAAGGAGGAAATCGGCACCTCTCCCCTGGCCTTCCTGCATCAGACCCGGATTCTGAAAAGCTGCGCCCTGCTTCGTTCCTCCGGCCTGTCGGTCACGGAGGTGGCCGGAAAGGTGGGCTATAACTCCCTGAGCAGCTACAACCGCCACTTTGCCCAGGCCATGGGCTGCACGCCGACGGCCTGGCGAAAAACCGCCGTGGACAGTCCCCGGCCCTCCCTGCTCACCTTCACCGGCTGGACGGCGGCGGAAGCCGTGCCCGCCGACAAAGAACTTTAAGGAGCGAGAAAAATGATCTATTCTGTATTGGATTTCGGCGCGGTGCCGGACGGGCGCGTGAACTGCGCCCCGGCCATTCAGGCCGCCGTGGATAAGGCGGCGGCGGCGGGGGGCGGCACGGTGCTGCTGCCCCCCGGGCGGTACTATTCCGGCTCCGTGCTGCTGAAAAGCCGCGTGGAGCTGCGCCTGGAAACGGGGGCCGTGCTGGTTTCCAGCTTAGACGAAAACGAAATCCAGTCCTTCCCCGCCGCGCCGGGGGAACAGCCCATCGACGGCTGGAACGGCGGTTTTTTCCTGGGCGCGCGGGACGCGGAGGATATTCGCGTCACCGGCGGCGGCGTCATCGACGGCCAGGGCGACCAGGTATTTTCCGATGGGAACGTGGACGCCGGTTTCCATGAATGCCCCCTGCGGTGCGCCCCCTTCCGGCCAAGGCTCATGCTGTTTGAAAACGTGACGGGCCTGGAAATCACGGGGGTGACGCTGAAGGACGCCGCCTTCTGGACGCTGCATTTGGCGGGCTGCAGGCGGGTGCGCGTTCACGATATGCAGATTTTGAACAACGACCGGGGGGCCAACAATGACGGCATCGACCCGGACTGCTGCCAGGACGTGATCATTTCCCATTGCTTAGTGGAAACGGGGGATGACGCCGTGGTGCTGAAATCCACCGCGCCCATGGCGAAGCGCTACGGCCCCTGCGAAAACTTGACCATCACCGGCTGCATCCTGCACAGCCGGGATTCCGCACTGAAAATCGGCACGGAGACCCACGGAACCATCCGCCGGGTGGTGTTTGCCGACAGCATCATCAAGGACTGCTCCCGCGCCATCGGCGTTTGGGTGCGGGACGGCGGCACGGTGGAAAATATTCAGGCCCACCACCTGACCGGCAGCGTGCGCCGCTATGCCGACGCTTATGATCTGCCCGGCGCGCCCGGCTGGTGGGGCAAGGGCGAACCGATCTTCGTCAGCGCCACCTTCCGCAAGGGCAGCGCCCTTTCCTCCCCCGGAATGATCCGGCGGCTGTCCTTTTCCCATATGGATTTGGACTGTGAAAGCAGCCTGTTCTTAGGGGGAGAAGCGCAAAGCGTCATCGAGGACGTGCGGCTGAATGAAATCCGCCTGCGGTTTATCCGTCAGGGCACCCAGCCGGGGGGATTGTTTGACGAGCAGCCCTCCGCCCGGCACGTTTACCCCCACAGCATCCCCGCCCTGTACGCCCGGTGGGTGAAGGGCCTTTCCCTGCAAAGCAGCGCGGCGGAATTTTATGGGGAGCGTGAAGCCTGGAACGGCACGCTGACGGAAACCGAGCAGTGCGAGAATATCAGCGTCTGTTGGGATAAATAAAAAAAATTTCTGAGCTGTTCAGTCAAGCATGATTTATCCACATTGTTTGAATACAAGACCGTAGGGGCGGACGAACCGCCGATTTCCGCCAGTGGCGGAAATCAAATCGGCGGTGAGATCACCCGAAAAGGAGCAATCTCCCCATGAAGGGACGAACCTTGGACGGCCGCCTGTGGCGGATATACCGTCCAAGGTGAGATCAGCCGAAACAAGCAATGTCCGCATGAAGCGGACTTGCGCCGATTGAGGCTGCGGGAAGTTGCGACTATTGAGGGTGCGGGAAATATCCGCCCGCCACCCGCGGAATAGTTGTTTCCTTTGCTTTCCAAACGTTCGCTTCATTCCCGAACGCAAAAAGACCGGGACCCGAAGGCCCCGGCCATATTGCGTTATTCAGGGTTGATCAGTTTTCCGCGTCGTACACCCGGGCTTTTTCGGCGTGAATTTCGTCCAGACCGGCGGCGCAGTATTCCTTCACCAGTTCATCGTACAGGGCGTCGAACTGATCCTCGGGGCAGGTGATGACCTGGGCGGAAATCGCCTGGAAGCGGGCGCGCAGGTCTTCGCCGTACTCGGCCTGGCTTTCGATGGGCGTGGTGAAGCGGTAGTTTCGGATGTAGGTCTTGTTGGCGTTGTTCTCGAAGATCTGCTCCATCAGGTATTCAAAGCCGTTGGGGCAGTAGGTGGCGCTCATGGCTTCCAGGGAAACGGCGTCGCGGCGGGTCTGGGAAACCATGACGAACAGGTCGATATTGGCGTTGGTGGACACGAAGCGGTCGGGGCCGTCGTATTCGGAATTCAGCACCTTCAGGCCGTTGACCACGTTATAGTGCTTGCCTTCCTCGCCGTATTCCAAGTATTCCAGCACTTCGGGCTGGGCCATCCAGTTGATGTACATCATCACGGCTTCGGGATGCTCGCAGTAGGCGGTGATGCCGGTGGAGATGCCGATGGGATCGGCCTGATAATCGTACAGGGTTTCACCCGCGGGCACGCCGGAGCGGGCGTCCAG
>JAFSNT010000016.1 GCA_017443295.1 Clostridia bacterium | reverse complement strand
TCCGCACCTTAGCCGCCGACACCGTACAGAAGGCCAAGAGCGGCCATCCCGGCGCGCCCATGGGCATGGCTCCCATGGCCTACGCCGTGTGGATGAACCAGATGAAGCACAACCCCAAGGACCCCACCTGGCCCGACCGCGACCGGTTCGTGCTGTCCAGCGGCCACGCCAGCGCCCTCATGTACACCATGCTGCACCTGACCGGCTACGGCCTGACCATCGACGATCTGAAGGGCTTCCGTCAGTGGGGCACCAAGACCCCCGGCCATCCCGAATACCGCCACACCGTGGGCGTGGAAACCACCACCGGCCCCCTGGGCCAGGGCGTCGCCAACGCCGTGGGCTTCGCCATCGCCGAAACCATGCTGGCCGCCCACTTCAACCGCCCCAACTTCCCCATCGTGGATCACCGGGTCTATGCCTTCTGCGGCGACGGCTGCATGATGGAGGGCATTTCCAGCGAAGCCTGCTCCCTGGCCGGTACGCTCAAGCTGGGCAAGCTGACCCTGCTGTATGACGACAACGAAATCTCCATTGAAGGCAATACCGACATCGCTTTCCGCGAGAACGTGCCCGCCCGCTTTGAAGCCTACGGCTGGCAGGTGATCCGCCTGACCGACGGCAACGACCCGGAAGCCATTACCGCCGCCATTGAGGAAGCCAAGAAGGACGACCGGCCCTCCCTGATCGTGTGCCCCACCAAGATCGGCTTCGGCTGCCCCGCCAAGGAAGGCAAGTCCTCCGCCCACGGCGAACCCCTTGGCCCGGACAACGTGCTGGCCACCAAGCAGAACCTGGGCATGCCCGAAGAAGACTTCTGCGTGCTGCCCGAGGTATACGAGCATGTGAAAGCCCTGATGGAAAAGAACGAAAAGGCCGAAGCGGAATGGAACGACCTGTTCGTGAACTACTGCAAGGCGTACCCCGAGCTGGCCGAGGAATGGGAAGCCTGGCACAGCACCGAGCTGCCCGACGAAGTAGCCCTGAACGACGCCCTGTGGCAGTGGAGCGACAAGATGGCTACCCGCGCCACCTCCGGCGAAATGATCAACCGCCTGGCCAAACTCCTGCCCAACTTAGTGGGCGGCAGCGCCGACCTGGCCCCCTCCAACAAGACCTACATCAAGGACGGCGGCGATTATTCCGCCGAAAACCGGGCGGGCCGCAACCTGCACTTCGGCGTGCGCGAGCATGCCATGGCGGCCATCTGCAACGCCATCGCCCTTCACGGCGGCCTGCGCGTCTTCTGCGGTACCTTCTTCGTGTTCAGCGATTACATGAAGCACGCCATGCGCATGAGCGCCATCATGAAGCTGCCCGTCACCTACGTGCTGACCCACGACTCCATCGGCGTGGGCGAGGACGGCGCGACCCACGAACCCATCGAGCATCTCACTGGCCTGCGCGCCGTGCCCGATATGCTGGTGTTCCGTCCCGCCGACGGCAAGGAAACCACCGCCGCGTGGCTCACCGCCCTCACCGCCGGCCTGCCCACCTGCCTTGTGCTCACCCGCCAGAACCTGCCCCAGTATGAGAACAGCGGCTGCGAAGCCATGAAGGGCGGCTACATCCTGGCCGATTCCGACAAGGAAACCCCCGACGTGCTGCTGATGGCCTCCGGCTCCGAGGTGGAGCAGATGATGGGCGCAAAGGAAGAACTCAAGAAAGACGGCATCGACGCCCGGGTCATTTCCATGCCCTGCATGGAACTGTTCCTGAAACAGCCCAAGGAATACCAGGACAAGGTGATCCCGCCCTGCGTCCGCGCCCGCGTTTCCATGGAAGCCGGCGTCACCATGCCCTGGTACCGCTTCACCGGCTTGGACGGCAAGGCCCTGGGCATCGACCGCTTCGGCGCTTCCGCCCCTTATTCCGTCCTGTTCAAGGAATTCGGCTTCACCGTGGAAAACGCGGTAAAGGCAGCTAAGGAAGTTGTGGGAAAGTAATAATATAAGATTTTTGTGGGGGAAACCATTCTTTGGGGGCCAAAGAATGGTTTCCCCCACTCCCCTTTCCAAGAAAGCCATAAAGAAGCTGGTCATTTGTTTCTTGATGCTGCAAATAAAGAAAGTGCTGCATTCCCATCGGCGGAAAACGAATCCGTGGGTGGGCCATCAAACACTTTCAGTATGAGTTTACAGGAAATCGTCCATATAGTCAATAGCAGCATGCAAATGAGGAGGAAGCCATCATGCCGAAAATCGCCTTCATGGGCGCGGGCTCCACGGTGTTCGCCAAGAACGTGTTAGGCGACAGCATGTGCACCCCGGCGCTTGAAAGCAGCGTGATCGCGCTCTACGACATCGACCCCAAGCGCTTGGAAGAATCCCATCTGATGCTGTCCGCCATCAACAGCAATTTGGGCAACAAGGCGAAGATCGAAACCTACTGCGGGGTGGAAAACCGGAAAGCCGCCCTGCGGGGGGCCAATTACGTGGTGAACGCCATTCAGGTGGGCCTGTACGAGCCCTGCACCGTGACCGACTTTGAGATTCCCAAGAAATACGGCCTGCGCCAGACCATCGGCGACACCTTAGGCATCGGCGGCATTTTCCGGGCCCTGCGCACCATTCCGGTGATGTTCGATTTCGTCCGGGACATGGAGGAAGTGTGCCCCGACGCCTGGTTCCTGAACTACACCAACCCCATGGCCATGCTCTCCGGGGCCATGCAGCGTTATACCAATGTCAAAACCGTGGGCCTGTGCCACAGCGTCCAGGTCTGCGCCCCCACCCTCATGAAGCACACGGGCATGGAGTACGACGACACCGTACAGTACAAAATCGCCGGGATCAATCATCAGGCGTGGCTGCTGGAAATTACCAAAAACGGGGAAGATTTATACCCCGAAATCAAGCGCCGCTGCGCCCAGATCACCGAAAAGCACGGGGACATGGTGCGCCTGGAAATCATGAAGCGCTTCGGCTACTACGTCACCGAGTCCAGCGAGCACAGCGCAGAATACATGCCCTATTTCATCAAGGACAAATACCCGGAGCTGATCGACCGCTTCAACATCCCCCTGGACGAATACCCCCGCCGCTGCGTGAATCAGATCGCCCGCTGGGAAAAGCAGCGGGATGAACTGACCAAGGACCCCCACCTGACCCACGTCCGCAGCAGCGAATACGCCAGCCGCATCATGGAGGCCATGGAAACCAACAAGCCCTTCAAATTCGGCGGCAACGTGCTGAACACCGGCCTGATCACCAACCTGCCCCCCACCGCCTGCGTGGAGGTGGCCTGCATCGCCGACGCCAGCGGCGTCACCCCCACCTATGTGGGCGACCTGCCCGAGGTCTGCGCCGCCATGAACCGCACCAACATCAACGTGCAGCTGCTCACCATCCAGGCCGCCGTGACCCTGAAAAAGGATTACATCTATCAGGCCGCCATGATGGACCCCCACTGCCAGAGCGAGCTGTCCATCGACGACATCGTGGCCCTGTGCGACGACCTCATCGAAGCCCACAAGGGCTGGCTGCCGGAGTACCATTGATTCAGCGTTCAAAACAGGAAGCTCTGCCTTTGCAAGGCTTCCTGTTTTTGGCTTGCTGCGCCTAAATCATCATGTCCATTGATTCACCGCAAATAAAGTGGCAAGCCGTATCTGTTTCAGCAGCTCCGCTGAAAGCCGTTTATATTCGGCATCCAAGCCTTTCTCATGGGCCAGGAAAGGCGGCGAATCATTCCATGAACCCATTGCGCCAAACACATCCGCTGTCATCGCCGCGCCAAATAATACCCGGTTTTTCGCCGGCAGCTCCGGAAAGCCGAGGCTTTCGCTGACGAAGTCTTTTTCGTCCAAAATAGAACGGGCTTTGCCAAAGATCGCCGCGAAACTGTTTGCGCCGATGCGTCCGGCGAATTCTTCGATCTCGGTCAAAACGCTCCGAAAATCATCCGTATTGTCAACAAACGTTGGGAGCCTGAAAGGCGCGTCTTCCCACATATGTTCAGTGTACTCAATGTCCCATTGCTTGTGGGCTGAATCAAAGGTCCATTTGGGCGTCCAAAAACGCGCCTTTCCATTTTTATAAACAACCGTTATATTGATCGGTTTCGTGTTGACGAATCCAAGAAGACGGGGATCAGGGGACGCGGTATCCATCAGCAGAAACATATCCCGCAATCCCTCTTTCCGGCAGGTTTCAAACCACTCGCCGGGCGTCGGCGCTACCCGTTCGCGCAATTGAAAGAAACGCTTTTGAGGCACAAAACGAAATATAATCGATTTTTCATAAGGACTCTGGGGAAAGGAAAATCCGGCGTTCTCATGCATTGCTTTTTTTGCGGCGCTCACAAGCCTTGCAATCTGATAGGTCTCTCCATTCATCGTTTCTTCCTCACACATCTTATCGTTTTCATTCAAAAAAGTTCAACAAAAAACCGCGAAACCGCTGAAGCTTCGTGGTTTTTCAGTGTGGCATCTTTGGGCGTGCCACACCGGGGTGTTAGTGCCGGCGGTGGGACTTGAACCCACACGAGTGATTAGCTCAACGGATTTTGAGTCCGTCACGTCTGCCATTCCATCACACCGGCACGCGGCTTTCCCGCCGTGGTTCACATTATACCCGAAAGCGCTTTGCCTGTCAAGCGCTAATTCAACGCACAATTCTTCCAGGGCATGGAAGGAACCTCACGTTTTTCGTCGAATAACTGAACGATCATCGAAGGAAGAAGGATTTTGTCAGCATGGATCAGCTTAGGGTTGGGGTCATCGGCTGCGGACTGATTTCGGGCGTGCATATCCACGCCATAGAGGAAACGGATCACGCGGTGCTGGCCGCCGTTTGCGATATTGACCCGGAAAAACTGGAAAAAACCGCGAAGGAATACGGCGTAAAGGGCTATTTGGATTATCGGGAGCTTATCGCCCAGCCGGACATTGACGCGGTGCATATCTGCGTGCCCCATTATCTCCACGCCCCCATCAGCATCGCCGCCCTGCGGGCGGGCAAGCACGTGCTGTGCGAAAAGCCCATGGGCACCTCCCTGCGGGAGGCCCAGGCCATGGCGCAGGCCGCCAAGGACAGCGGCAAAACCCTCAGCGTGTGCTTTCAGAACCGCTACAACGGCGCGACCCGGCGGATGAAACGCATCATTGACGGCGGTGAAATGGGCAAAGTGATCGGCGGCAGCGCCTTCGTGTGCTGGGATCGGGGCGGCGCGTATTACGCCGACAGCCCCTGGCGCGGCAAGTGGGCCACGGAGGGCGGCTCGGTACTCATCAATCAGGCCATTCATACCCTGGATCTGATGAAATGGCTGTCCGGCGGGTTCGAGCTGAAATCCGCCACCATGACCGCCAAGCGCCTGGCGCAGGCAATCGAAACCGAGGACACCTGCGATATGCTGCTGGAAAACGAATCTGGGGCGCGTTTTCTGTTCTATTGCAGCAACTGCGCGGCGGACAACATGCCCGTGCAGCTGCATTTGCTCCTGGAAAAGGGGCAGCTGCATATGACCGGCGAACAGCTCACCGTCTTAGGGCCGACCGGCGCGGCTTTTGAGGATTATGCCACCGACACCAAGATCGGCAAAAACTATTGGGGAAACAGCCACATCCATCTGATCGCCGATTTTTATGACCGGCTGGTTCGGGGCGATGCTCCCTTTATCCTGCCGGAGGACGGCATGGAAACCACCCGCCTGATGGAAGAAGCCTACCTTTCCGCGTCAACCATACGGCGGCGGCCGGAATAAGGCAATTTCTTTCCGCCCCTGCTTGCAAGGCAGGGGTTTTCATGTTATTATGATGAAGGGAATTTTGCCCTGAAATGAGGAACTTTGTCTATGTTCATTGCCGATGGTTGGAAGGATTTTGAGGTGCTGGATACCGGCGGCGGGGAAAAGCTGGAACGTTGGGGAGACATCCTGCTGGCCCGGCCCGACCCCCAGGTGATCTGGCCCCGGGAAAACGAGGCGCTGTGGCAGAAAGCCCAGGCGCGCTATACCCGCAGCGACCGGGGCGGCGGCGCTTGGGATTTCCGGGAAAGGCTGCCGGAAAAGTGGGTGATTGCCTACAAAAATCTGCAATTCTACGTGCGGCCCACCGGCTTTAAGCATACGGGCCTGTTCCCCGAGCAGGCCGCCAACTGGGACGCCATGGCGGCGCTTCTGAAAAAACGGCCCGGTGCCCGGGTGCTGAACCTGTTCGCCTATACCGGCGGGGCCACCCTGGCCTGCGC
>JAFSNT010000140.1 GCA_017443295.1 Clostridia bacterium | reverse complement strand
CGTGGTTAGTCTGTTCCCACATCCGGCTTCCTTCAGATTCCGCCTCACGACGGACACCCTTGCCTTCGGCTGTATCCTTCCCGCTACCGGGCGGATTCGGGTCTCTCACCCTTTAGAAACGTGCGCCGCCGGGCGCACCATTCAGAAAGGCTTCCCCGTCACGCTCCGCGGAAGCCTTTTTGCTTCGGAAATGAACTGCAACTTTTTGGGGTTGAAGGGGGTATGATGAACCTGCCAATATCAATACGGGGGAGGGAAAGCGATGATTATCATCGACCCGGCGCCGATCTTAACGTTTCCGCTAAGGCTGCTCGCAAGCGTCATAGCGGCAACGCGGATCAGGAAAAAAGAGACTGAAAAGGACAGCGGCTCCGGCAGCGGCCCGAAGAAAGCCGACCCGCCCGGCAGCCCGTGACTGGCGGCCGCCTGACGCAAACACCTACGGCAAAAGAAAGGAAGGATCAGAAATGAAACTGGCAAAGACGATCACACTGTGGATCATTTGTTTGCTGATCGGAAGCGCGGCGGTTTCCGCGTTCGCTTCCGAGGGCACGGATCTTATGAATGGAGTCCTGCGCGCAAAATCCGTGGAAAGCGCGGAGGCGTACGATACAGCGATTCTTTTCAACGCCCTAACTTTTTCCATCCCTGACGGCTGGGAAAAAACGGCGGAAGAAGAGCTGCAGGAGGGTGTGGGCTTTCAATACCGCTGCACCGACAAGGATGGCGTAACGGCAGTTTTTGAAGGAACCGCCACGGATACCGCGCGCTATTTCGGTCAGTCGATAAACGCTTACGGAGATATCAAGGAGAAACTTGAAAATGAGAAAACTGACCATATCATCGCCAGGTTCCACGGGATCGAAATGATCGCCGCCGGGGATGATTCGCTTTTCTTGTGCATCTGCCTGACGCAGGACGGAATGATGCTTGGCTTCGGCTTTGGATCTGAAACGGGGAGCATGGCGGACGTCGCCCAGTCTGAAAAGCTCGCGGGCGACATTGCCGCGATCATTCATTCCATCAAAGCGCTGCCGGACGCGAGCCTGCTGCCCTTTGAAGAAACCATCTGGGGGAATCCTGATCCGACCCAAACGCCCGCCGCGGATCAATCAGGCGCTGACAGAGACGGTGAAGTGGAATTTTTCAAGGCGATCACAGGCGCTTCCTATACCTCCGTCAATACGCATCCCGTTTACCTGGGCGAACAATTGGCGCTGAGCATCCCCAACGACTGGGTCTCGGTGGATCCCAAAGATTCCGTCTGCGCGTTCAAAGGTACGGATGAAGCGGGCAACAGCGCAGTTGTGGTTGTGGACGCCATAAAAAAGGAAGGGCTTACGTTTGAGGCCCTGGCGGAAGACGCGAAAAGCATGCGCTGCTGCTGCACGATCACCTCCAACGGGTACACCTTTTTCACCGTTCTCGCGAATAACGCCACCGTCATTTCGGCCTGGCTCGCGGAGGATGACTGCGTTTTGATGATCGCGGCTTATCCGGAATCCGCCGAGGCGATGCAATCGGAAAAGCTCATTGCGGATCTGCACCAAATCCTGTGCCAGCTGAGGCCCCTGTACGAGGGTGAAACGGATCAATTGGCGGCGCTGGAAGCGCTGAAGGAGCAAGCGGACAAGGGGGAAGCCGTCTCCTTCCAGGATCCGGAATTCGAGCGGATGGTAAGGGCCGCCATGGGCAGAGCGGATGAAGAACCCCTATATGCCGCCGAGCTTGAAGCCATCAGAAATCTGAGCATTCGCACAGGAAAGCTCCTGTTTTCACAGGAAATTATCATGGCGGAAGCATATCGGCAGCCCTGCGCCCTCGATCTGGCCGATCTTGCCTTGTTCCCCAACCTGCGTTATCTGCGCATCGCCGACATGGCATGCACGGGCTTTGAAGCCTTGACAAAGCTGCCGGAATTGCATAAGATAATTTTGATTCGTACCGGACTGACAGACTGCGGCTTTGTAAGCGGAATGAGCCTCACCGAACTGAATTTAGCCGGGAATACGCTGACCGACTTTTCTCCCATCGCGTCGCTGACCGACCTGCGGGAACTGAATCTTTCCAACACGGGACTGGATTCGCTGGAAATCCTTCGCGGCCTGGATCTGACGGAGCTTGTCGTGGCATCCGATCCCATTTCGGATTTGGAACCCATCGCCGGCATGACGCACCTCACAAATTTATACATTCAGAATACGAAGGTGGAATCCCTGGAGGTCCTTCGCAGCTTCAAAGACCTCGCGCTGCTGAACATTTCGGAATTGCCAGGGGAGATTTCGCTGGAACCGCTTCATGAGCTTGAAAACCTCCAGCATTTATTCACTTTTAGCACTTCGACCGTCGACGCGGACGAAGAATAGCCGAAACAGAACCTGCCGGGAGCGTCCGCGCCGTTTCTTACGGCGGAACGCTCGGGCAACAGGATAAGAAGGAATGAAAAAATGATGAACAGAGTGGTAGTCATGGGCGGCAGCTTCAACCCGCCCACCCTCGCGCATCTCAAGCTGATGCGGGCCGCGCTTGACGCGGTGGACGCCTGCCAAGGCGTCTATGTGCCCACGGCGCACGAATATGTAGAAAAGAAAATGAAGCGGCAGCGGTGCCCGCAGGATACCCTGAGCGAATCCGTCCGGCTGGACATGCTGGAAAGCTTCCGCAAGTATGACAGCCGCATCTCCGTCAGCCGCATCCAGATGTTAAAGACCGAACGCGGCTACGATTACGAGATGCTGGAAGAGATTCAGACGGACTTCCCGGATACGGAGATTTACTTCGTGACGGGCAGCGACAAGCTGTACGTTCTTCCCCGCTGGCATCGGGTCGACGAGCTGATCGCCCGGTTCCGCATCCTGGTAGCGAAGCGCGGCGAAGACGATCTGGAAAAAATCAAGGAAATCAGGCCCTATCTGGCGGAACACTGGGATCGGTTCACCGTGTTCGACGCGCCGGAGGAAATCAGCGCCATCAGCTCCAGCGCGTTCCGGGAAAAGCTGCACAGCAGCGACGAAAGCGCCAAGGAGCTTGTGACGCCGGAGGTGTGGGAAATCATGAGCAAAAACGGAAAGCTCCCCTGGAACAGCGTCACGGACTTCCACGAGGAGCAGTACCGCTTCCTGAGCAATTTCTACGAAGCGCACGTGCTTTACGGCGGTCTGGTATACGGCAGCAACGAAGCCGCGTTCCAGGCCCAGAAGTGCGTAACGGAGGAAGAAAAGGTACAATTCACTGAATTCGGCCCCGGCAAGAGCAAGGGCGTGGGCCGCCGGGTGCAGCTGCGCCCGGATTGGGAAGACGTGAAGACGGGCATCATGGAAGAAATCGTGCGCGCCAAATTCACCCAGCACCCGGAACTGGCGGCCAGGCTGCTGGCCACCGGCGACAAGGTGCTTGTTGAGGGCAACCATTGGGGCGACACCTGCTGGGGCGTGGATACCCGGACAGGACAGGGCGAAAACCGCCTGGGCAAGATCCTAATGAAAGTCCGGGAGGAATTGAAAAAGGCATATGAAGCATAAAATGCCGATGGTTTATCTTTTAGCGATGCAGCCCGAATTGGCGAGTGCTTTCGCACAAGCGTTCAACGATGCTGAGGACGTAAAAATCGCAAGAGAAGATTTTGCGTCTTTTATGGACAGGCATCCGGAAGTGGATGGGATCGTCTCTCCCGCCAACAGTTTCGGCTTACTGTCCGGAGGATTGGATAAAGCGCTGAGAGACTATTTTGGCAAGGAACTCCAGGATACCGTCCGTGAGCGCATCAAGAATGCGTGGTGCGGGGAACAGACCGTGGGCACCAGCATGGCGGTGGATATTCCGGGGTTTCCCGGCAAAACGCTGCTCCATACGCCCACCATGCGAACGCCGTCGAAGATCACGGACGATCTGATCGTATATTCCTGTATGCGCTCCGCCTTGATGGAAGCGTTAAAAAGCGGTCTTGATGCCATCGTGGTTCCCGCTTTCGGCGGAGGTTCAGGTCAAATCCCGGCGGAAGTGATCGCCCATCATATGCGCAGCGCCTGGGATCAGATTGCCGAATGGGCGGAAAACCCTCATGTAAAAACTTTCAGAACCACCGCAAAGGTAAAAACAGAATAAAGCGGCCGGAATATCTCTTTTGAATCCAAGGAGGAAACAAGCAATGAGCGAAAAGAAAAACGATCGTTTTCTCTCCGCCATCCGCGGCAGTCTGTTGGGCGGGGCCATCGGCGACGCCCTGGGATACCCGGTGGAATTCTTGCGCTGGAAAGAAATCCAGAAGGATTACGGCCCGGAAGGGATCCAGAAATACGCGCTGGATTATGAGGAAGGCGTGGCTATTATTTCCGACGACACCCAAATGACGTTATTCACCGCCAACGGGCTGCTCACAGGCGACACAAGCAATGTGCTGAAAAAGGTGGATTATTCACCCGTAGGTTATGTTTACGAAGCGTACCGGGACTGGTATTTTTGCCAGCAAGCGATGAAGCTGCCGCCCCACAACCATTCCTGGCTTTCGGACCTGCCCGAAATGCATAAGCGCCGCGCTCCCGGAAATACCTGCTTATCGGCCCTGCGCGCGGGCGAGCCGGGCGATATGGAGGAACCCATCAATTTCAGCAAGGGCTGCGGCGGGATCATGCGCGTGGCCCCCATCGCGCTGTGGGATCGGGGAAAACGCCCCATAGAAGAAATTGATTTGTTAGGCGCGAAGGCGGCGGCGCTGACCCACGGGCACCCTTTGGGATACATGCCCGCCGCCGCTTTGGTGCATTTGGTTTCCAAGGCAGCCTTTGGTGCGCGTGACGAAGAAAACGGACTGTACGCCACAGCGGCGGACTGCCGGGAAACCATGAAACGGCTGTTCGCGGAGAACGGCTTTCTGGCGGAATTGCTCCGCGTCATGGATCAGGCTGTTGAGCTGTCCCGAAATGACAAGCCGGACGTGGAGAACATCACCGCCATCGGCGAAGGCTGGACGGGGGAGGAGGCCTTGGGTATCGCCCTCTATTGCAGCCTGAAATATCAAAATAATTTTTCCAAGGCCGTGATCGCGGCGGTCAACCACAAAGGCGACAGTGATTCCACCGGCGCTGTCACCGGAAATATCGTGGGCGCATGGCTGGGATATGAAGCCATTGATGAAAAATGGCTGAGAGATCTGGAACTCAAGCGCGTCCTGCTGGATGTGGCGGACGATTTGTACGCCGGATGCCCCAAAACAGCGGAAGAAATCCGGCAGAATGAAAAATGGTACGGCAGATACGGCAAAGTATAAACCAGACGAACCGGAAAACCAAGGGGAGGTGAACGGCATGACGCTGCTGGAGGAGTATGAGCAAAGAACCGCCTGGAAGTATGATCCCATTGGCGGGTCATTCCCCACGCACACGGAGCTGCAAAACAAAATCGGCCCGGACGGGCAATTCCGCCCCTTTCCCGGCTCCACCGCCGTGTTCCGGCTGGACAGGGATGCGTTTCGCCTGGCGCGGCTGATGCAGACGCTCCTGCACCGGCATTTGGAGGATACGGGCATGCTGGCCCAGCCTCTGCCCGAGGATTCTTTTCACATGACGCTCCACGACCTGATCAATCCCGAACAGGACCGGGCAGGCGGCGAGGGAGAAAATGATTACGCCCGGAAGGTGGAAAACAGCCTGACGCTGGCGGAAACCATAGCCCGCCATATCCATGAACGGTATGCCGGGCGGGAAATCGCCCTGATCCCGGACCGCATCGTGAACATGGTGGGCAAATCCCTGGTGCTGCTGCTGAAACCGGCGTCGGAGGAGGATTACGCGCTGCTGCTGGAGCTGTACCGGCAGTTTGACCGGGTCAAAGCGCTTCCTTATCCCCTGACGCCCCACGTCACCCTGGCGTATTTCCGGCCGGGGATGATCGACGGCGGTCGCTTGAACGCCGTCTTGCAGGCCATGCAGCCGGAACCCCACACTTCGCCGGTATGCAGGCTGTACCCGGAAGCGCTGACGGCACAGTATTTTTCGGATATGGCGCGCTACCGGGACATTCCCATGAAGGTCTGCTTCTGCTGCGACGGCGGCATGAACCGCAGCGTGATGTGCGCCCAAATGCTGAACCATATGACGAAAGAAAGAGGGCTGTCCCTGCGGGCGGAAGCGCGATCGGCGTTTCAAAATACCCATGGCCGGGCGATCCCCGACGAAGTGTGGCAGACCCTGGAAAGACACGGCATCCGGACGGACCGGTTGATCCAAACCGCCCGCTATCTGGAAAGCAGGGATTGGGCGGCGTTCACCCAGTTCGTCACCATTTCCGTCGGGGCCATCGACCGGATGGCCATGCTCGGCGTGCCGGACAGCAGGCGCAGGATGTTCAGCGGCTTGTTTTTCGGCATTGGCGACCCCGCCTACGAATCCTCCTACGAGCAGGCCTACGCGGATATTCTGGAACGGATGGAGCAATTGTTCCAGGTGTTGGAAGCGAAGAACGAAAAGTGATCGACAGATTATCCATACGGTCGCGGAACGAATTGTTTTCCAGTTTGGTTAGCTTGAACAAAGAAAAAAACATGGCTGTCATCCGTTCCTCGCTGGATGAGACATACGAGAGAAATGATGATTGAACGATTCAACGCGGGTGAAAAAATGAATGTTATCGCGTTCTGGGGCAACACGCCCAATCCGAAAAAAATGACCAAGGCTTGCTTCAGCCAGTGGTATGACTGCCAGTTTGACGCCGACGGCGTGCATTATCACACCACGGAACAGTATATGATGGCCCAGAAAGCGCTTCTGATGGACGATTCGTCCACTCACGCAAAGATCATGGCCGCCGACGATCCCAAGGAATGGCAGGGGGAAAACCTGCTGGGTTTCGCGCTGATGGAAACCCTTGATATCCTGCGGGAGCGCAAATAAAGCAAGACGAAAAAGTTCATGGAATTCGTGAAAGACGTAGAAGAAGGGATAGAAAAATGACAGACCTCGTAAGCACCGGAAAATTCATCTCCCTGATCCTCCGGCATAAGCCGGAAACCATCGGCATTGCACTGGATGAACACGGCTGGGCAGATGTGGAAGAACTGATCGCGGGCATTCAAAAGACCAGGCCGGATTTCAACCGGGAAATCCTGGAAGAAATCGTCCGCACCAACAATAAGCAAAGGTATTCCTTCAATGAGGACCACTCAAAGATCCGCGCCAATCAGGGCCATTCCATTGCGGTGGATGTGGAGCTGAAGGAAGAAAAGCCGCCCGAAATCCTTTACCATGGAACGGGCGAAAAGTCCGTCCCGTCCATTCGGGAAGAGGGCCTTGTGCCGCGGTCCCGTCTGTACGTCCATATGTCAAAAGACATTGCAACAGCCATTCAGGTGGGAAGCAGGCATGGGAAGCCGGTGGTTTTTACCGTCCAATCCGGCCGGATGTACGAAGCCGGTTTCAAGTTCTGGATTTCAAAAAACGGCGTATGGCTGACAAAAGAAGTTCCGCCGGAATATCTGGCGGAAGATCACCGGGGAAATGAAGACGGCTGAACATGCGAAAGCGCCGGATGCGGAAAGGAGCCTTTGCAAATGGAAACAAAAGACTTTTATGCTCTCCTGCAAACGGAAGCCTATGATTTTCTGCGGGAAAACGAACGCTTCGGAAAGCGGATCATGCTGCTGGGCCTGTCCGGCAGCTACGGCTACGGCACCAACAGGGAGGGAAGCGACGTGGATTTCCGGGGCGTTACGCTCCAGCTTCCTTCCGATCTGCTGGGCCTGACGGAGTTTGAGCAGTACGTGGACGGCGGCACGGACACGGTGATCTACGGCTTTAACAAGCTGGTGCGGCTTTTGCTGGAATGCAACCCCAACAGCTGCGAAATATTGGGCCTGCCCCGGGAAAAGTATCTGATCATTTCGCCCCTGGGCGAAGAATTGCTGGCAAATCAGCGGCTTTTCCTCTCCAAGCGGGCCATCAAGGCCTTCGGCGGCTATGCCAGCGCCCAGCTGCGCCGTTTGCAGAACGCCATCGCCCGGGATGCGCTGCCCCAAGCGGACAGGGAAAAGCACATTCTCCAGTCCGTCCAGAACGCCATGGACGATTTCAACCGCCGGAACGCCCGGGTGGGGCAGGGCAGCATCCGGCTTTTTATCGACCGGGCCGTGACGGAGGGCATGGAAACGGAAATCTTCGTGGACGCGGATTACCGGCATCTGCCCCTGCGGGACTACAACAGCGTGCTGGAAACCCTGCGCAACGTGGTGCGGGACTATGACAGGATCGGCAAGCGGAACCATAAAAAGGACGACAACCATCTGAACAAGCACGCCATGCATTTGATCCGCCTGATGATGACGGTGCTGGATATTCTGGAAAAGCAGGAAATCATCATCTGCCGGCAGGAAAACCTGCCCCTGCTGATGAAAATACGCAACGGCGGGTACATACTGCCGGACGGCACGCTGTCAAAGGAATTTTATGAGGTGCTGGATTTCTATGAGCGGCGCGTTCAGGAAGCGGCGAAGATCACCGCTCTGCCGGACGAGCCGGATATGGCAAAGGTAGGCGCGTTCGTGGAGGCTGTGAACCGACGCGCGCTGAAGGAGGAAGACTGATGGAAATACGGGAAGCGATTCAAAGAGAATTGGAAAAAATCGAACGGGAAAAAGGCGTGAAGATCCTGCACGCCGCGGAGTCCGGCAGCCGCGCCTGGGGCTTTGCCTCCCCGGACAGCGATTATGATGTGCGCTTTGTGTTTGTGCGGCCCATGGCGGATTATCTGCGCATCAATCCGCCCCGGGACGTGATCGAATGGAAGCTGGACGAGGTGCTGGATATCAACGGCTGGGATCTGCAAAAAACCATGCGGCAGATCGCGGGCGGCAATCCCACGGTCTTTGAGTGGGACGCCTCTCCCATCGTGTACCGCACCACGCCGGAATGGCGGAAGGTAATCGCGTGCAGCCGGGCGTATTTTTCCGAAAAGCACGCCGTGGGGCATTACTACGGCACGGCCATGTCCACCTGGGCGAAGCATCTGACGGAGGACACGGTGCGCTATAAGAAATACTTTTACGCCCTGCGGCCCCTGCTGGCGGCCATTTATATCGAGCAGGCCCACCAAATCCCGCCCGTGCTGTTCAGCGAATTGCTGAAAATGGATATGCCGGGCGAGCTGCGGTTCGCCATCGACGTGCTGCTGGAGCGCAAGAAAACCACCACCGAGGGCGAGCGCAGTCCCCACATCCCGGAGGTGCGGGATTTCATCCGGGAAGAGCTGGAACGGCAGAAAAGCCTTTGCGCCAAGCTGCCGGAGGACAGGAATCCTGATTGGGGCGCGATGAACCGGTGCTTTGCCGAAATCATCCTGCCGGAGCCGGAAAGAGAGGAAGCCCGTGGATAAGAAGCAGAAACGCATCAAAACGGCGGCGCTGATCCTGGCCATCCTTTTCACCCTCCTGGCGCTTCTCAGCTTCGGTGCGCTCTGGTATACCTATCGGGACATGCTGCACGAGAGCCTCTCCTATTCCCAGTGGTACGAGGGAAGCATCGCGGGCTTCTATTCCTGCCAGTTCATGACCATTCTGATCGTGAGCCTGGCGGCGGTGGCCTGGACCGTCTTCTTTCGGAAGCCGGGGCGGCGGCAGCTCTCTCCCGGGAAAAAGCGGTTCCTGAGAATCGCCTTTTTCGCGTTGATCCCCATCACCTGCGCCCTGGTCATTCTTACATTGATCAGCGGAAACGACCTGAAAGCGGCGCAGGAGGCGTGCGCGGAGAGCCTGCCCGGCTCCATCAAGGCCTACGGACAATACCGCGTTTCCACCCTGCTGTCCTGTGAAGCGCTGGCGGCGGCAGCGTTCGCGCAAAGCAGGCGGTAGCGGTTCCTTCGACTGCGCCCGATCCCCCGACGGCGGGGCGGCGGGAAGAACGGAAGGCAGAAAAACTGCGCGGCTCAGCCGCGCAGCGCGGAACCAACCGGTTCCAAAGATTATGCCCAGTACATTTCGCCGGGATCCTCGAACATCATCACTTCCTGCATGAAGCGAATGGCCTTGCTCAAGCCCTCTTCCCCGCTCATGAGGCCGTCCTCATGCTCGATGGACACGGGGCCGTCGTAGCCCACGATCCGCAGGGCGCTGATGATGTCCTTCCAGGTTTTCAGGTCGTGGCCGTAGCCCACGGTGCGGAACACCCAGGCGCGGTGCTTCACATCAGAGAAGTGCTTGCCGTCCAGCACGCCGTTGAGGGCGACGTTGTAAGCGTCCAGGGCGGTGTCCTTGGCGTGGAAGTAGTACACGGCGCTGCCCAGCTCCCGAATGGCGCGGACGGGGTCGATGCCCTGCCAGAACAAATGGCTGGGGTCTAAGTTCGCGCCTAAGGTATCGCCCACGGCGGCGCGAATTTTCAGCATGGTTTCGGGATTGTACACGCAGAAGCCAGGGTGCATTTCAAAGGCGATCTTGTTTACGCCATGGTCCCGGGCGAAAGCAGCGGTTTTCTCCCAATAGGGAATCAGCACGTCTTCCCACTGGTATTTCAGAATGTCCTGATATTCCGGGGGCCAGGCGCAGGTGACCCAGTTGGGCTGACGGTCGGCGGGGCTGCCGCCGGGACAGCCGGAGAAGGTGACCACCCGATCCACGCCCATTTTTTCAGCCAGCAGCACGCAGTTTACGAAATCATCATGGAACTTTTTGGCGATGTCCCTGTCCGGGTGTACGGCGTTGCCGTGGGCGGACAGAGCGCCGATGGGCAAATCGGCCCGGACGAAAGCGTCCTTGAATTCCTGGAGCTTTTTGCTGTCGTTCAGCAAAATTTCCGGGTTGCAGTGGGCCTTGCCGGGATAGCCGCCGCAGCCGATTTCCACGCACTGCACGCCCCGGTCTTTCAGGAATTTCAGCGCCTCGGGCAGGGAACGGTCGGCCAGGGCGACGGCGAGAACAGAAAGCTTCATAAACATACCCCTTTCATTTTATGTCCCGGATCACGTTTTTCACCAGCTCCACCCGCTGGAAGGGCGTCATAATATAGTAGCCGTCCACAAAGGGCGCGATGTCCCTGGCGGTTTCCCGGCACAGGGCGCGGGCAAGGGCTTCGCCCTCCGTCCGATCCAGCCCTTCGTAGGCATGCACGATTTCATCGTCGATGCGCATGCCGTTCACATTTTGCTGGAGAAACAGGGCGTTTTTGTGGCTGACGATGGGAAACAGGCCGCCTAAGATGGCCCCGTGCAGCGCTTCCCGTGCCTTCTGCATGTTTTCCTTGGCCTGTCGGCTGGAAATGGGCTGGGTGAGGAAGGCGCTGATGCCGTTTTCCTCCTTTTGTTTGGCGCGCGCCAGCTCCGCCTCGAAATTCCGGGCGTTGATGTTCAACCCGCCGCACAGGAAGAAGGGCGGCAGCGCGCCCGCCGCCGTCAAATCCCGCAGGGTGCGGGCCAGGGTGCGGGAATTGAGCTGGAACACGCCCCGGGTGTTTTCCCGATCCTCCTGGGCCACGGGGTCGCCCGTCACCAGCAGCACGCTGCGAATGTCCTCCATGTCCAGGCCCAGCAGCAGCGCCTTGATGGCGTTCAGGTTCCGGTCCCGGCACGCCATGTGGGGCAGCGTCTGGATGCCGTATTCCCGCTTCATTTTGGCGGCCAGCATGCAGGCGTCGATGTTCGCCCGGCCCACCGGGCAGTCCGCAATGGTGATCACGTCCGCCCCCGCCTCCACCAGCTCCCTGGCGCCCGGCAAGAAAGCCGTCGGCGCGGTCTGCCTCGGCGGGTCGAACTCCACCAGGATGGGGCGTTTGCCCTCGTTTAACAGTTCCTGTAATGATGCTTCGTTCATAGAATGCTCCAATGAAGTGATACGAGGCAGGGGGCTTCTTCAGCCCCCTAAACCCCTGAACCAAGGGCCTTCGGCCCCTGGACCCCACTAAGCGAAGTCAGCTTGTTGGCAAGAATAGACAACTTCCACTTGCTGCGCTGGGGATTACGAAAGATAGTGGGCTTCTGGCCCAAGAAAGCCGGGAAAATCCCAGGGAAAAAGCTCGCTTTTTCCTGGGGATTATTCCCTGGCTTTCCCCGGATGCTTTGCATCCGGGTTGGCCGCTTTCAGCGGCCGGGCCAGAAGCACAAGGTTTGCAAGTCTTGCATCCTTTTCAATCAACAGCGGGAAGCAAGCTCTCTTGACGCATCAAGGAATAACCGCAAGTGAGGGTTCAGGGGCGTCACGCCCCTGCCGCGGGGTCTGGGGCCACGGAGGCCCCAGCGTCTCCCCCGTTCTCCTCACTTCTCGCGGATGCGGAAGGTCTTGATCTGGTAGGGCTTGATGACAAAGGGGATTTCCGCGCCGCCAGTTTCCAGGCCGGTAAAGGGCACGTCCGCCTGCTTTTCTTCCAGGCCGTTGCATTCTTCCACGGAGGCCACGGGGCGGTTCCAGTAGAGGGCAGATTTGGTGCGGGCGTTGTCGGTTTCGTAGACGCGGGCGATCCAGCCGTCGCCGTCCTCGGCGCGCTTGATGGTTTCCAGCATCACGTTCTGGTCGGCGGTATCGGCCAGGGAGAAGCAGCCGCCCGCTTTGCCGCCGCGCAGGGCGTGGGCGGGCTGGTTCAGGCAGTAGGCTTCCGGGATGGTGCCGCAGCGCCAGTCCCCGGCGTGGGGGTAGAGGGAATAGGTGAAGCGGTGTTCGCCCTGGTCGCATTCCGGGTTGGGTTCGATGCCGCTCTTGACCAGCGTCAGGCACAGCACGCCGTCCTTTGCGGAATGGCCGTATTTGCCGTCGTTCAAGAGGCTCACGCCGTAGTGGCCCTCGGAAAAATCCGCCCATTTCTGGCCGCAGCTTTCAAAGCGCGCCCAATCCCAGCTGGTGTTGGTGTGGATTTTGCGCTTCACATTGCCGAACTGGATATCGAAGGTGGCTTCGTCGGCATGCACGGCGGTGGGGAAATAGACTTTCAGG
>JAFSNT010000139.1 GCA_017443295.1 Clostridia bacterium | reverse complement strand
TAAAGATGTCTCCTTCTGTGCAAGGGTCGGGAAGGAGTGAGCGCAAACGGATTCTCGTTCATACGGAAAGAACGGAAAAAATACAGAAAAGGGCTAGACAGTTATGCAATTTAAGCGTACTCTCGCACAGCACAGCACAGCACAGCACAGGCTAACTGCGCTCTTTTGTCATGCTCTGGAACTGAATACTACATTCGTGTTGGATAACCGTCGGATTCTGACGGGGTAAGTATACCCTGTCAGGTTCGGCGGTTTTATTGTGTTTAATTTGGTGATGCGGCGGCCATAACAGCCGTGAATGCGAAAGGAGACAGATTGCTTATGAAAACAAGGAAACGACTTTTGAGCATCCTGCTCAGCCTCGTGCTGGTGCTGGGATTGGTGCCTGGAATGAGTCTGACGGCGTATGCGGATGATACACCAACATATACCGTGACATTCTCTGCCAATGGTAAAACAAAAACTTTCGAAAATATCACTCTATCGCACACTTTCAGGGCTAGTAATACTTATGGGACTTCTGGAAGTGCCGAACTGGACCAGATTATCAAGACTCTCTATAATCCTTCGAAAGTGGCTTGCTGCAATCCTAACCAAGCTCCGACGGCTAATGGTGGAGAGGGGAAAGTTGAAGCTGGTAAAAATGGCTCCAATCATTATATAACCATCAATGGCGCATTTAATGGCACAGCTACAGTTACAGGAAATTATTGGTATAATAGTGGTGGGGGATTCGATTATTCTCTCGATATTACTTGCAAACAGAGCATAGGTGTCTCTCTTGAACCTGCGACTGCACAAACGATCAAAATCGGTGACATTGTTGCATTTACGGCAAGCGTGTCGCCCGAGGACGCCACGGACAAGAAGGTGAAGTGGAGCGCCAGCGGAACGGACGGGGCCGCTGTGAAGCTGTATAAGGACGCGGCCTGCACCGAAGAAGTCGGCACGGGGGCCACCGAAACCCTGACCGTGTACGCCAAGGGCATGTCGGTGGGCGACGCAACCGTTACCGTGACCAGCAACGCCAACAGCAATAAGTTCGCCACCTGCGCGGTGACCGTTCGGGACGTTCCCGAAACCGGCGACGGGGCGGATTTCGGCCTGTGGGCGGTGATGCTGGCGTTAGGTCTGGCGGGCATGGGCCTTGCCCTGACCATGGGCAAGCGCCGGAAGGCGCGGCAGTAAATCAGGGGCGAAAATCCTTTTTCGGAATTGTTTAGTCTTTGGCGTTCTGAAAACACAGGGCAGTGTACGCCCGCAGAAAATGATCCTTCACTTGCTGCTTCGCTGGCTCCTTCGCTCCGCTCAGGATGACAATCGCAGCGTTCAGGATGACAATGTGGGGGACTGCGATAAAAGCAGCTTGCCGCGTGCCAAACAGAGCAACCAATCAACAAACACTGTCATCCTGAGCGGCGTGAAGCGAGAGCGGAACGCCAAGCGAAGGATCATTCCTGAAACACAAGGAACGAAAAAAACGAGGAAACCCCTCAGGCGCTTCGCGCCAGCTCCCCTGATAGGGGAGCCCCAATGCCTCCCCTATGATGGGAGGTGCCCCCGCAGGGGGCGGAGGGGTAATCCTCCCGCAATCCAACAAGCCTGAACAAACACACTTTTTCAACAATCTAAAGCCCTGTCCGTTTCGGCAGACAGGGCCTGATTTTTGCTAGAGAGATTGATTCGATGCAGGGCGGACAATGGAAGGGGCGCAGGAAGCGCAAATCCCGGTTTCGGCGCTTCCCGTGGGTACGGGCGGCGCTGATTGCCGTTTCCGCCGCCCTGGTGCTTTTCGCGCTGGTGAATTTCATCGGCTACGGCGCGGACTACCTTTCTTCCCGCCGCACCGCGGAAGCGCTGCGGCAGGCGTATCCATCCGAAACCCCCGCCCCGGAAACCACCGCCGCGCCTACCGAACAGCCGCTCACAGCCTCCCCCACTCCCGCGCGGGCGACGCCCCGGCCTACCCCCACGCCCGCCGCCGTATTGCCGCCGGTCAAATATCCCATCAATTCCAGCCTGATTATCGGCGACCGTTTCAAGGCCCTGCGCAGACAGAATAAGGATATCGTGGGGTGGCTGACCCTGGGCACGCTGCTGGACGAGGGCGTGACCCAGCGGGACGCCACCTATTACCTCACCCACGACGCCCTGGGAAAGAAGAACACCAACGGCGCCATTTTCCTGGATTCCGGCACTTCCCTGAAAACCCGGCCCTACACCTTTCTCCTGTACGGCCACAACATGAAATCCGGGGCCATGTTCGGCTGCCTGCGCAATTACGAAAACATCGGCTTTTACCGCGCCAACCCGTTCATTACCTTCGATACGATGTACGAGAACGGGCGCTATGTGATCTTCGCCGTGGGTACGGTCAACATCGTGGAACAGGTCAGGAATTACGTCAATCTCTTTTCGCTCCTGTCGTCCAATATCCAGGAAAGGCAAACCGCCATGGGCGCTCTGGTCAACGCCTCCGTTCTTTCCTGCCCCATCGACGTGCGGCCCGACGATCAGCTCCTTTTGCTCGTCACCTGCGTGGATCACGATAACGAGCGCCGGGTGGTCGCCGCCCGCCGCATCCGGGACGGGGAGGACGAAGAAACCTTAAAAAAACAGGCGCAGTATAGCTGGAAAAAGTAGATTGATGGTATAATGATTAGGAAAACCGAAGGTTTTCCGGGTCGCCGGGCAAGCGAGCGAAGCGAGTTGCGCAGCACGGCGACAATCATGGTATAATAACGAGGCGACCGGCGCGCGGCCGAAGGCGTAGCGAAGCGTTCAGCGCGGTTGGCTGTCTCGCCGCTTCCGCATGGAAAAGCGGCGAGCGTTATACCGGAAGGAGGGGATATACCATGGGCATGACCGTGCAGGATTTCATGGACATTCAGCTTGCATTGCAGGAGAAATACAAGGGCGTTTGGGAGGGCGACAGCCCGGAGACCGCCAAGCATCATCTGCTTTACGCTGTGGAGGAAATCGGGGAAGTGTCCGCCATCCTGAAAAAAAGAGGCGCGCAGGCGGTGGTCGACGACGACACCGTGCGCGCCCATTTCTGCGAGGAAATGGCGGATGTGTTCATGTATTTGACGGACGTGCTGCTGTGCTGCGGCGTGAAGGCAGAGGACTTCGAGCGGGCGTACCGGGAAAAGGCCGACCGGAACCTGAAGCGGGATTTTCCGGGGGAACACCGGGCGTACCTAAAGGACGGCGCATCTGCTGAGCCGAGGTCGTAAAAGATTGTTTTCGATAAAAGTGAAAAGTGAAAAGTGGAAAGTGGAAATATAGATAGACCGTGCTTTCATCGGCGTGCCATGTGGCGGGATTCTATATAAATTTCACTTTTCACTTTTCACTTTCCAGTTTACCATTCGCGTTCATATGACACGATTGAACAATTACGGAACAGCAGTTTATGGGTTCATCCTGTACCAGCAGTAGGAGGTCAGGCCGAACACGTTCAGCGCCGTCATGACGGAGCCGTCCGGCAGCAGGAAATAGGAAAAATCGGTATTCTGCACGTGGGTGTGATAAGGCGTCTTTTCCAGCGGCACGCCGATGATAGACACCTGCACCCCGCCGTCGGTGGTGAGGCAGTTGCCGTACCCCTCCGGGTGGCTGTCGATGAACTGCTGGAAGCGCTCACCAAACTGGGGATGGGCGCTGCAATGGATCACCAGGGGAAAATCCAGATAGTCGGCCAGGTCGGGCGCTTCCTCCGCCGTAAAGCCATAATCCCGCATGGTGCCGATAAACATCATGACGTGGCGGTACGCGGAATCGGGGCGCTTCATGATGAACAAATCCCCCACCCGCAGGGACGCGGCCAGCTCCTCATAGGGCGGCAAATGCTGGCCGGGGCGCTGGGAATATACGTAATTGTTATTATATACGCTGTAATTCAGGGCGATATTGTTCAGCGTATCGTGGGCGGGCAAATGGCACTTGTGGTAGACCCAGCGGGTGAAGCCCGAACAGTCAAAGCCGTTGATGTACACCTTGTCCTTAACGAAAAACTTGGAATTCTGCCAGCACAGGCGTTTGTTGTATTCGGGCCATTTGTTGAACACGCCGCCGCCTTCCGTACCGCCGAACAGGTAAGGAATGCCCAATTCAAACAGGGCCTCCACCTCCGCCCCGGTGATGGCGTTGTAGCGCGCGATAAAAATATTCCCCTTTTCCAGGGCGGCAAGGGCGTTGTCCAGGAAGGGGCTGCGCTCCACTTCCGCCTGAGCCGGGCACAGGCTCGCCACACACAGCAAGAGCAGCGCCAGCGCAATGATCCTTTTCATTCGGCGTTTCCTTTCTTTTGGATGCCCGCCGCTTATCCATGCGGAAGCGGCGGGACGCGCCACGGCTCCGCCCGTGCGCTCATCCTTTCTTTTTGGATGCCCGCCGCTTATCCATACGGAAGCGGCGGGACGCGCCACGGCTTCGCCCGTGCGCTCATCCTTTCTTTGGATGCCCGCCGCTTTTCCATACGGAAGCGGCGGGACGCGCCACGGCTCCGCCCGTGC
>JAFSNT010000138.1 GCA_017443295.1 Clostridia bacterium | reverse complement strand
GGCTGAGGAATACCCAGGGCCAGCAGCAGCTTTTCAAAGCTGTCCCGGTTCTCCGCCCGCTCGATAGCGGCGCAGTCCGTGCCGATGATCGTCACGCCCCGATCCATGAGGGGCTGGGCCAGGTTGATGGCGGTCTGCCCGCCTAAGGAGGCGATCACGCCTTGGGGCTTTTCAAAATCAATGATCGCCATCACGTCCTCGGGCGTCAGGGGTTCAAAGTACAGCTTGTCCGCCGTGGTATAGTCGGTGGACACGGTTTCCGGGTTATTGTTGATGATAATGGCTTCATAGCCCGCCCGCCGGATGGTCTGCACCGCGTGAACGGTGGAATAGTCGAATTCCACGCCCTGGCCGATGCGGATGGGGCCGGCGCCCAGCACCACGATCTTCTTTTTGTCCGTCAGGCGGCTGTCGTTTCGATTGGAATAGGAGGAATAGAGGTAAGCGATATATTTCCCCGTGTGCAGGGTGTCCACCATGCGGAATACGGGCACGATGCCCGCCCGTTTGCGGCGAAAGTAAATCTCCCTTTCGTCCAAATGCCAGAGCCGGGCGATATAAGCGTCGGAAAAGCCCATGACCTTGGCTTTGTGCAGGGCCGCTTCGGAATTGATATTTTCCTTCAATTCCCGTTCCATGTCCACGATGTGGCGGAAGCTCTCTAAGAACAGCTCGGTGATCATGGTTTTTTCATGCAGGGCTTCGATGGATACGCCCCGCCGCAGCAGCTCGAAAATGGCGTACACATTATCGTCCCGGAACGTGCCGATATAGTCCAGCAGCTCTTCGTCGGTTTTTCCGTCGAACTTGGGCAGGTAAAAATGGCATACGCCCGTTTCTAAGCTCCGCACGGATTTGAGCAGGCATTCCTCTAAGGTGCTGCCGATGCCCATGACCTCGCCGGTGGCTTTCATCTGGGTGCCTAAGGTGTTGGGCGCGGAGGCGAATTTATCAAAGGGGAAGCGGGGAAATTTGGCTACGATGTAATCCAGGCTCGGTTCGATGGCGGCGGTGCCGCCCGCCACGGCGATGTCCTCCAGCGCCATGCCTAAGGCGATTTTCGCCGTGACCCGGGCGATGGGATAGCCGCTGGCCTTGCTGGCCAGGGCGGAGGAGCGGGAGACCCGGGGATTTACCTCGATCAGGAAATATTCGCTGCTTGTGGGATTCAGGGCGAACTGTACGTTGCAGCCGCCCTCGATTTTCAGTTCCCGGATGATCTTGATGGCGCTGTCGTTCAGCATTTTCAGGTCGCTGTCGTTCAGGCTCAGGATGGGGGCCACCACGATGCTGTCGCCGGTATGCACGCCCACCGGGTCGATGTTCTCCATGCCGCAGATGGTGATGGCGTGGTCGTTGCTGTCGCGCATGACCTCAAATTCGATTTCCTTGTAGCCCTTCACGCTTTTTTCCACCAGCACCTGATGCACGGGGGACAGGGCGAAGCCGTTCAGGCCGATCTCAACCAGTTCGTCTTCGTTATTGGCGAAGCCGCCGCCGGTGCCGCCCAAGGTGAAGGCGGGACGCAGCACCACGGGATAACCGATGCGCAGAGCCGCGGCCTTGGCTTCTTCGATATTATAGGTGATTTCGGAGGGAATGACGGGTTCGCCGATTTTCAGGCACATTTCCTTGAACAGCTCCCGATCCTCCGCCCGCTCGATGCTTTCGCTGGAGGTGCCCAGCAGCTCCACGCCGCACTCCCGCAGCACGCCCTTCTTTTCTAGCTGCATGGCTAAGTTCAGCCCCGTCTGGCCGCCGATGCCGGGCACGATGGCGTCCGGCCGCTCGTAGCGCAGGATCTTGGCCACGTATTCCAGGGTCAGGGGTTCCATGTACACCTTGTCCGCGATGGTGGTATCGGTCATGATGGTGGCGGGGTTGGAATTGCACAGGATCACTTCGTAGCCCTCTTCCTTCAGGGCCAGGCAGGCCTGGGTGCCCGCGTAGTCAAATTCCGCCGCCTGACCGATCACGATGGGGCCGGAGCCGATGATGAGAACCTTTTTGAT
>JAFSNT010000137.1 GCA_017443295.1 Clostridia bacterium | reverse complement strand
TTCTGCAAGGACAAGCAGCTGAACATCTCCCCCTATTACTTCAAGCCCGGCTTCGCCTACGGCGGCTCCTGCCTGCCCAAGGATTCCAAGGCCCTGCGCACCCTGGCCCACGATTACTACGTGACCACCCCGGTGATCAGCGCCATCGACCCCTCCAACGAGCTGCAAAAGAAGATCGCCGTGGACATCATCGAAAGCAAGGGCCGCCGGAAGGTGGGCGTGCTGGGCCTGAGCTTCAAGGCGGGCACCGACGACCTGCGCAACAGCCCCATCGTGGACGTGATCGAGGTGCTGTACGGCAAGGGCTACGAGATCCATATCTACGATAAGAACGTGCGCGTGTCCCAGCTCACCGGCACCAACGCGGACTTTATCGCCGCCAAGCTGCCCCACCTGCACGACATCATTTCCGACGATTTAGACGCCGTGTGCAACGCATGCGACGTGCTGGTGATCACCAACAAGGAAAAGGAATTCGCCGACGTGCCCGAAAAGTACCCCAACAAGTACATCGTGGATCTGGTGCGCCAGTTCAAGGAAGTGGACTACGCGGGCAACTACGAGGGCATCAGCTGGGGCAACATCAACCACAATCCCGCCCAGGAAATGAAGCTGGATCGGGATATGGCCAAGACTGAATTCTGATAATTGGAGGAGAGGCGTCATGCCCAATATTTCCTGGCTGATCAGGCGATTGAAAGCGATGAGTATTCCGGAAGTGGCCTGGCGCCTCTCCCAAAAGACCATTGAAAAGCGGGAGCAGGCGGCGTTCAAGGGAAAGAACCGGCAGATCACCAGCGCCGTGTTCCGCCCCGCCCTGGCCGGATTGAAGGCCGACGCGGCCGGTTTGCGTCTGAACGGCGGCAACACGGCTTTTGCCTGCAATACCGCCATTCATCTGCTGTCCGGGGCGGATTACGAACAGTACAAAAAGCGCTGGAGCGCGGGCTTCCAGACGGATAAGGAATGGCCGGATACCTTTTCCTACGATCTGGAATACAAGCAGAAGGACGAAATCGGCGACGCCCGCACCAACTGGGAGCTGAACCGCCATTTCCAGTTCGCCCTGCTGGCGAAGGATTACGCCGCCGCGGGCGACGAAAAATACCTGAACGAGCTGCGGGACCTGTTCGGGGACTGGAACGAAAAGAATCCCTTCCTTCACGGCATTTCCTGGACCAGCGTGATGGAAATCGCCATCCGCTGCGTCAACTGGGTTTACGCCTACGGCTTCCTGGCGGGGACAAAGGCGCCGGAAACGCTGCTGAAAGCGCTGCAAACCGGCATCCTGAACATGACGGATTACATCGCCGGCCACTATTCCCGCTATTCCTCCGCCAACAACCATTTGATCGTGGAGGCCTGCGCCATCGGCCACAGCGGCATCTTGTTCCATCATCAGCCCTGGATCGACCTGGCGGTGAACATCCTGACCCGGGAGCTGCCTTTGCAGAACGAACCGGACGGGGTAAACAAAGAACAGTCCCTGCACTACCAGTCCTTCTATATGGAAGCCATGGGCCTGATGCTGCGGCTGCTGAAAAAGAACGGCCTGGCCGTGCCCAACCTTTGGGGGGATATGCTGGACAAAATGTGCCGCTATGTCGCGGACTGCATGGGCGATTACGGGGAAATCGTGGTATTCGGGGATGACGACGAGGGGAAGATCCTCGATCTTGCGGGCGTTTCCGGCCCGGACGCGGCCTACGATCACACGGGCCATTACCGGTATGTGCTGGGTATGCTCAGCCTGCTTTTGGACAGGCAGTATACGTTTCTGAAATCGTTGGACTGCGAAACCCTGCGCTGGCTCTTCACGGAGGAAGAATGGGCGCGGGCGGCGAAAAAGGAACGGTATGTATCGCCCCAATACTGCTGCTACCGGCAGGGGGGCAACACGATCCTGCGCAGCGCGGACCGGAAGGTACTCATCGGCGTGGATCACGCCGCCCTGGCCTTTGGCAGCATCTGCGCCCACGGGCACGCGGACGCTTTGAGCTTTCAGGTGTTTTTCGAGGGGAAGCCCCTGCTCATTGACCCCGGCACGTGTATCTATCACTGCGACCTCAAGAGCCGCAACGCCTTCCGGGAGACCCGCAATCACAATACCGTGTGCGTGGGCGGAAAGAATCAGTCCGAAATGCTGGGCGCTTTCCTGTGGGGGGCCAAGGCCCAGGCCGTGCTGGAGGATTATCGGGAAAAGGACGGCGGCGCTGCGCTGGTGATGACCCAGGACGGCTACCAGCCCGTCATCCACAAACGCACCTTTGCGTTTGACGGAAACCGCACCCTGACGGTGACGGACGAGCTGACCCAGGAGGTGGAGGCGGAAGCCTGCTTCGTGTTCGGTGCGGGGACGGGAGCGGAGCTTGCGCCTAAAGAATCCCGCGTTTTCGCCGGAGATTTTTCCATGGAGCTTTCCGCGCCGCCGGAAAAGCTGCGGCTCACTCCCTGCGAATATTCGGCGGCTTACGGCGTCAAAAATCAGACCCTTGCCCTCCGGGCCGCCTTTACCAAGGAACTGACCACCGTGATCCGCCTGAAATGAGGCATTGCCTTTTCCAATCCCGAATACGAAGGAGAGAAAAGCTATGGGCATGACCGATTCGCTGAAAAACATTTATGAGAAAATCCCCAAGGGCGTGAAATACGCCTTCGCCCCGGTTTTTATCCGGTTCATGGTGAAAAACAAAACCTTCGTTCAAACCTGGAAGGAGCTGGATCAGTTCGACCGGATGAACGAAGACGAAAGAAAGGCGTATCAGTTAAAGGCGCTCAGGGAAACCCTGATCTACGCTTATGAACACGTGCCCTATTACCGCAGGGAATTCGATCAGTGCGGCTTTGACCCCAAGAGCGTAAAAGCCCTTTCGGATATTGCCTGCCTGCCATTGCTGGAAAAAAACGACGCCGTGGCCGCAGGAAACGAGCTGTACAGCACGGACGAGCATTTGCCCTACTATAAAACCTTTACCGGGGGCAGCAGCGGCCAGGCCCTGACCGTGCTGCTGGACAAGGCGTCCATTTACAAAGAGCGCGCCGTGGTGACCCATTTCCTTGCCAAGTTCGGCTATGATCCCCTGCGCACCCGCACCGCCGCTTTCTGGGGCCACAACAAGGATCAGGATTATTATTACTCGCCCCTGAAAAACGAGATCGTTATTTCTCCCTTCCGGCTGTTCAAGGGCAATCAGCTGGAATCCATCTGCCAGGACATCGAGAAATTCAAGGCCACCTACATCATGGGCTATCCCTCGGCCATCTATCTTTTCGCCCAGATGCTGGAAAAGGCCAGCAGGAAGATACACATTGACCATGTGGTGTACTACGCGGAAAACTGCGCCCCGGAGGAAAAGGCGTACATTGAGCGCGTGCTGGGCTGCCCGGTGGATTCCTATTACGGCCACACGGAACGGGCCTGCTTCGCGGAAATCCGGGACACCGGCTGCGTGTTCAATGATTATTACGGCCTGACGGAGCTGATCCCCACCGAGACGCCCAACGAATACCGCATCGTGTGTACCGGGTTCCTCAGCAAAAAAATGCCCCTGATCCGCTACGCCACGGACGACGTGGTGCAGATTGATGAAAACGGGGCCATGCGCCTGGTGGGCCACAAGCGCAGCGAAGTACACCTGATCAGCAAAAACGGACAGAAGGTGTTCAAGGGCGCCATGACCCTCCATGTGGAGGAATTGAAAAAGATCAAGCGCTATCAGTACGTCCAGACGGAGCCGGGCAAGGCGGATCTTTGCATCGTGCAGGAAACGCCCCTGACAGATGAGGAGATCCGCCGGGTGCGGGAATACATCGCGCGCCGGTGCGAAGGACTGCTGGACGTGGAAATCAAATTCGTGGACGAAGTGCAATTGAGTACCCGGGGCAAGTACCAGTGGGCGGTCAATCGGATCAAATGACAAGCCGGAAAATACATCATAGAGGAGGCTGCAGTATGAGCAGTGCGTCACGGAAAGTTCTGATTATCGTGGAAAATCTTCCCGTTCCCTTCGATACCCGCGTATGGCAGGAGGCCACCACCCTGGTTGCCAACGGTTACACGGTCAGCGTGATCTGCCCCAAGGGCAAGGGCTACACCGCGGAGGAAGAAACCATCGACGGCGTGCATATCTTCCGCCACGACCTGCCCGCGGAGGGCAACGGGGCCATCGGCTATCTGCAGGAATACACCTTTGTGCTGAAAGAGGAAATCCGGCTGGCGAAGAAGGTCTATCAGCAGATCGGCTTCGACGTGATCCACGGCTGCAACCCGCCGGACGATATTTACCTGGTGGCCAACCGGTTCAAAAAGTACGGCGTGAAATACGTGTTCGACCATCACGACATCTGTCCCGAGCTGTTCGAGGCCAAGTTCGGCCACGCGGGCGGCCCCCTGTACTGGAGCCAGCTTTTCTTTGAGCGCCAGACCTACAAGCACTGCACCTTCGCCTTCGTGACCAACGAAAGCTACAAGAAAATCGCCATCGAGCGGGGCAAAATGCCGCCGGAGCGGGTGATCGTGCTGCGCAGCGGCCCCAAGTTGGAGCGCATGCGCATCATCGACCCCGTGCCTGCCATCAAGCGGGGCTACAAGTACATGGTGGGCTACGTGGGCGTGATCGGCCAGCAGGAGGGCATCGAATACATTCTGGAAGCCGCCAAGTACACCAAGGAACACGAAAACAACGTGTTCTGGGGCATCGTGGGCGGCGGCCCCCACCTGGACGCGCTGAAAAAACAGGCCAGCGACATGGGCTTAGACGACTGCTTAGAATTCACCGGCCGGGTGCCCGATCAGCAGCTGCTGGAATACCTGAACACCGCCGACGTGTGCGTGAACAGCGACAAATACAACAGCATGAACGATAAAAGCACCATGAACAAGATCCTGGAATACATGGCGCTGGCCAAGCCCATCGTGCAGTTCGACCTGACCGAGGGCCGCTATTCCGCCCAGGAAGCCTCCGTTTACGCCAGGAACAACGACGGGGTGGATATGGCGAAAAAGATCCAGGAGCTTTTGGCCGATCCCGAAAAGCGGAAGCGCATGGGCGAATTCGGCCGCAACCGCGTGATCAACGAGCTGAGCTGGGAGCATACCAGCAAGGCGCTGCTGGAGGGCTACGATAAATTCTTCACCGGGGCCTTTGACGGCAAAAAGCGCGCCCCCGCCGGAAAAGCGCCCGCCGCCATGGGCTGACCGGTTTCCGGCGAAGGAGGACGCATATGAAAAAAATCCTGCTCATTTCCAATTATGTGTTCCACTACCGGGAGAAGAACTATAATTATTTCGCCGAGCGCTTCGCCCGGGACGGGTATGAATTCCACGTGCTGTCCAACGAATACCAGCCCGCCGGCTATACGTACCGCTTTCAGGCCCATACCCTGCCCTTCTCCGTCAAGGGCTATACCGAAAAAATCCGTGAGATCGGCCCGGACATCGTGATTCTGTTCCTGCATCTCAAGGACAAAATCGAAATCCCCCTCATGTATTACTGCATGCAGAAGAAAATCCCGGTGATCTTCTGGAACAAGGGGGCCAGCGATACGGACCCCAACAATCCCATCAAAAACATGATCTACCATCACATCCACAACCGCTGTGACGCCATCGTGACCTATACCCCCGATATGATCGCCAATTTCCAGGAGAAGAACCGCAAAAAGCTGTTCGTGGCGTACAACACCGTGGACTGTCACGACATCGACAAATCCGCCTACGACAAAGCGGCCCTCCGGGAAAAGTACGGCATCCGGGAAAGCAAGGTGGTGCTGTATGTGAGCCGGATGAAACAGTCCAAGCGCATCGAGGTGCTTTTGGACGCTCTGGCCAATCAGCCGGATATCGCCGTGGCCGCTATGGGCGCGGGCATCACGCCGGAGTTGCAGGCCAAGTTCGATTCCGCGCCGAATCTGTATTACCTGGGCCAGCGCTACGGCGAGGAAGGAAAAGAAGTCTGGGCCATGGGCGACGTGTTCTCCATTCCCGTCAGCGTGGGCTTAGGCGTGAACGAGGCCATTTTCTGGGGCATGCCCATCGTGACCATGAAGGGCTTCCAGCCGCCGGAAATCTACTTCCTGAAAGACGGAAAAACGGGCTACATCGTGGAAAACGAAGCGGAATACAAGGAAAAGCTGCTGGCCCTGCTCAGCGACGAAGCGGAGCTTGCCCGCATGAAGCGGGAATGCGAAAAGGAATACGAGGCGGAAGTCAGCATCGACCGGATGTATCAGGGCTTTATCGACGCGGTGCGTTACTGCGAAAAAAAGTAAGCTGACGGCTGAAACCGCTTTCCCGCGGAACGGACAGTCAGAAAAGAGAACGAAATACTGCTTGAAAGAGGATAACGAAAGTGAAGTATTACTGCAAGGAACTCTTCGTAAGAAAAAGCGTCCGAATGACGGCGGGCGAAAAAGCGAGGGACGACGTGGACGCCATCCTGGAAACGACGGGCTATACGGGGCTGCCCGTCTATTACCCGGAGGAGAATGAGTCCAGAAACCCGTTTGTGAAGCTGGTCAATCAGATCAAGATCTTCAACAGCCTGAGAACGTCCTGCGCGCCGCTGAAAAACGGAGATTCTTATGTGGTTCAGTTCCCCCTGAAGCAGAGTTCCGTTTTATACCATTTTCTGATCCGGCGGCTGCACGCCAAAGGCGTCCACTATATCGCGCTGATCCACGACCTGGAAACCCTTCGCTCCGGCCGGCAGAAATCCACCGGTATGCTGCGGAAAATCAAAATGAAGATCGTGGAGCTGGCGGTTTTGAAATCGGCGGACAAGATCATCGTTCACAACGAACACATGATGGATTGCCTGGCCGCCACGGGCGTGGACAAAAAGAAGATGGTGCCCCTGGGCATCTTCGATTATCTGCTCCCGAATTTTGATCCTTCCCAGCGCAGGGGCAAAACGTCGAAGAAAAAGCCGGTCATCATCGCCGGGAACCTGCAGCCCAAAAAGGCGGACTACGCCTACAATCTGCCCACCAACTGCGATTTTAACCTCTACGGTGTGGATTACGGGGGACGGCTGCATGGGTCGAGCAAATATTTCGGCGCGTTCCCATCGGATAAAATTCCCTATGTGATGGAAGGCAGCTTCGGCCTGGTGTGGGACGGCAGGCTGGCGGAAACCTGCTCCGACGTGTACGGCGATTATCTGCGCATCAACTGCCCCCACAAAACATCGCTGTATCTGGTTTCGGGCATCCCCGTGGCAATCTGGAGCCAGGCCGCCCAGGCGGACTTCGTGCGGAAAAACAAAGTGGGCATCGTAGTGGACTCTCTGTATGATCTCTACGGGGCCATCTACCGGGTCAGCGACGAGGAATACGCCCAGATGCGGGAAAACGCCGAACGGATCAGCGAACGGCTGCGCGAGGGCTGGTATACCAGGGAAGCGCTTCGGCGCTGCGAATAAGACCGGGGAGGGAGGAAGCGATCATGAAGACCCGCATCCTGTTTGATAATTTGTTCGTCGCGCGGGGCGGCGCGGAAGTGTTCATGATGAACGTGATCAATTTCCTTCCGAAGGATCAGTACGATATTACCGTTGCCGCCGTTTATTGGGATAAAAACGACCCCAACGAAAAGCTGCCGCCGGGCGTCCATTTCATCAAGCGCTACCATCGCCGGAAGCACTATAAAAAGGGAACGCCCCTGTGGTTTTTGGACGTGGCCTACGGCAGGGTGTACGACGCGCTGCTGAACGCCTGGCTTTCCTTCCTGAATTTCGATATCGCCATCGCCACCCAGGAAAAACAGACCATGCGGCGCACCAGCCAGATCCGCGCCAAAAGGAAATTCGCCTGGATACACACCGATTATTCCACCCGCCTGGATCACAACGTGAGCAAATCCTTCCCCCATCCGGGAGACGAGCTGGCCTGCATGAAGCAGTTTGAAAAGGTGGTCTGCGTTTCAAAAACCGCCATGGATTCCGTCATCGCCAGCATCGGCGATCCGGGCAACCTGTGCGTAAGGTATAACCCCATCGACGTGCGGCGCATCCGGGAGCTGTCCGGGCTGCCCTGTCCCCTTCAGAAAGAGGCGGACAGGCCGCTGCTGGTTTCCGTGGGGCGGCTGGTGGCCGAAAAGCATTATATCACGCTGCTGGAAGCCTGCAAGCTGCTGAAGGATACGCTTCCCTTTGACGTATGGATCATCGGCGACGGGGAAGAACGCCCCATGCTGCAGGAATATATCGACAGGGAAGGCTTAGGGAATGTGAAGCTGCTGGGCACTCAGACCAATCCCTTCCATTATTTAATTCAAGCCGATCTGTTTGTGAGCGCTTCCGTGACGGAGGGCTATGGCCTGGCCGTGCAGGAAGCGCTGGTGCTGGGGGTGCCGGTGGCGGCGGTGAACTGCCCCGGCGTCGCGGAATCCCTGGATCTCCGGTTCGGCGCGCTGACCGAGGATTCGCCGGAAGCCCTGGCAGCTGAAATCAAACGGATGACGGAACCCCAAACGCTCATGGCGTACAAACGGCGGGTCGCCGATGAATACCCCGCGAACGAACTGTTTGAAAAACGGCTGGAAGCGATTTGCGGGCTGTGGGAAAAGGACGCCGTTCAGGCATAGCGGACGCTGCAACAAATGAGGCAAAGAGGGGGGACACGGCCTTGCAGTTTACTGTGATCGTACCCGTTTATAAGGTGGAAGAATACCTGGAAAGATGCGTGGACAGCATTTTGGCCCAGACGTTTCCGGATTTTGAAGTCATTCTGGTAGACGACGGCTCTCCCGACGGCTGCCCGAAAATGTGCGACGATTACGGAAAAAAGGACGGGCGCGTGCGGGTGATCCACAAGCCCAACGGCGGCCTTGTGTCCGCCCGGAACGCGGGCATCCTCGCCGCAAAGGGCGATTATATCACCTATGTGGACGGGGACGACTGGATCAAGCCCAACCTGCTGCAGTTCGTCCACGACAGGATCGCCGAATCCGATCAACCGGTGGATATGATCATGTTCGCCTCGGAAAACGTGTATGCCGACGGCCATACGGATTATATCAAAAACGCCGCGCCGGAGGGCTGGTATGATCGGGCCCGGCTGGAAAAAGAAATCTTCCCCTATCTGCTCAGCGACCGCCGCAGGGGCTTCTTTATCGGCACCATGATCTTAGGCCACGCCTGGAACAAGCCAAGCCGCCGGGAATTGCAGCTGGATAATTATGTGCGGGATGAAAAAATCCGCATGTTCACGGACGTGCCCATGACTTACGAGATCCTTTTGAACTGCCACAACGTTTATATCTGCAACGAGCCGCTGTACCTGTACAATCAAATGAACACAGGTTCCATCATCGCTCAGGGGAAAATGAATTATCTGACGGAAAGCTACGCCCATCTGGTATCCTATATGCAGCAGCGGATGCGGGGTTACGGCTCGTCCATGGACCGGCAGCTGAACGATTACCCCGTTCATCTGATCATCCGGAACGCCATTTGGGAACTGAAAAAAAAGCAGACCTTTTTCCAGGCGGTGAAAACCGTTAAAACCGGGCTGAAAAAGACGGGCATGCTTCGGTTCATCACGTTAAAGGGCTTGCCCGCAAACCCCAAAATCCTGATCCTGCTTTTCAAGCTGCGCCTGTATACGCCGGCTATGCTGCTGTGCGCCATCAAAGCCCGCAAATCCACGATCAAAGCGTAAAGGAGGGGATCGTTTTCCTATGAAGATTCAACGCACGAAAAACGCCATGCGCAATTTATTGTTTGACGGGGCGCTGCGGGTCAATAACATCGTGGTTCCCTTCATCATGCGCTCCGTCATCCTGAATTTCTTAGGGATGCAATACCTGGGACTCAACGGCCTTTTCCGATCCATTCTGTCCTTCCTGAACCTGGCCGAGCTGGGCGTGGGCGACGCCATGGTGTTCAGCATGTACAAGCCCATCGCCGAGGACGACGAGGAATCCATTTGCGCGCTGATGAAGCTGTACAGGTTTTTTTACAGGATCATCGGCCTGTTTATCGCCGTGATCGGCATCGCGCTGGTACCGTTCCTGCGCAATCTGATCAAGGGCGATCTGCCCGCCGATATGAACCTGTATATCCTGTACTTCATGAACCTGGGCAACACGGTGCTGACCTACTGGCTGTTCGCCTACAAAAACTGTCTGCTCCAGGCGCACCAGCGCAGGGACGTGGGCAGCAAGGTCAGCCTGATGGTTCATTTTGTGGAATACATTGTCAAAATCATTGCCCTGATGGTATTCCACAACTATTATGTGTATATGATCATCCAGCTGCTGGCCCAGGTCGCCATCAACCTGGTCACGGCTGTCCGGGTATCCAAGCTGTATCCCAACTATGCTCCCCGGGGTTCCCTGCCCAAGGAAAAGGTGGTGGACATCGCCAAGCGCGTGCGGGATATGTTCACCTCCAAATTCTCCTACGTGATCTTCAACTCGGCGGATACGCTGGTCATTTCCGCCTTCATGGGCCTGACGGCGCTGGCGATTTACCAGAATTATTATTACATCATTTCTTCCCTGCGCATCTTGCTGGACGGCATCGTGGGGGCGTGCATCGCCGGGATCGGCAACAGCCTGATCACCGAAAGCGAGGAAAAGAACTATCTGGATCTGGAAAAATTCACCATTCTGTTCGGCTGGATGATGGGCGTGGCCACCGCCATGCTTCTGTGTATGTACCAGCCCTTCATGCAGATCTGGATGGGCGAGGAAAACATGCTCACCTTCAACTATGTGATTTGCTTCGCCATTTACTTCTATTCCATGGGGATCAACAAACTGATCAACATGTTCAAGGACGCGGCGGGCATCTGGCGCAAGGACAGGTGGCGGCCGCTGGTGGGCGCGCTGGTGAATTTGGGGCTGAACCTGGCGACGGTGCAGTGGCTGGGCCTGTACGGCGTGCTGCTGTCCTCCGTGGTTTCCATCGTGGTGGTACAGGTTCCCTGGCTGCTGCATAATCTGTTCGCCGAGGTGTTCCCCATCCAGTACAAATGGCGGTATATCCGTTTCTTCTGCGGCTTTGTCGCCCTGGCGCTTTTATCAAGCGTCGGCTCCCTGCTCCTTTGCAATATCGTGCATTTGCCCGTATGGCCCACGCTGATCATTTGCGCCTGCATCAGCTTTGCGCTTCCCAACGTCATCTTCTTCGCCGCGTATGGGCGAAATCCCCTGTTCAAAAAGGTTGTGCGGCAGATCAAACAGGTTTTGCTGCGAAAGCTGCCCAAAACCTGAACGCAACGCCAAATGTATTAAAAAAGGAGTGCTTGGTATGGCCCGAATTCAGAAGATGAAGCATCGCTTCCTTTTCGCATTCGCGCTTCTCCTTTTTTGCTTTTTGTTATCGGGCTGCCAAACCCGGGTCGCAGTGGAGACGGTGATCGTGACATTGGAACCCGAGGAAGTAACAGCGGCGCCTGCCCTCACGCCGAAGCCTACGGCTTCCCCTGTTCCAGCGCCGACCCAGGTGCCTACGCCGGAAAAGTTTGTCAGCGAGGATATGCTTCCCCAGGAAAATAGTCAGATCATCAACCCCAAAAAAGCGACGTATGAACGGTTCGGCATTGACAGCGCCTCCTTAAAAGCCTTCGAAGCCGAAGTTTCCCAAAATTTAGAACTGCCCATCATGCATGTCAGCACGCAGAACGGGGAACCCGTCGTTTCCCTCTCCGAATACCTTTCCTGCATCATCGACGTGTTCAACTGTCCGGAGGAATGGGCGTTCGGGGAAGCCTCCGCCGGGATCAGGGTGCGCGGCAATTCCAGCGGCTATTATGGCAATGTGGAAAAAATCCTGCAAAATCAGGTTCCGTACCGCATCAAGTTTGATAAAAAAACCAGTCTGTTGGGGCTTAACAGCGGCGCGAAATGCAAAAGCTGGGTGCTGCTGAAAGCGAACTATGATCTGATCCGCAACGATCTGGCCCTGCGGTTTGGCAGAGCGATTATGGACGGCCACGCCTTCTGTTCCGACGCCTGTTTCGTACACCTGTACGTCAACGAAACGTATATGGGCGTTTATACCCTGTGCGAGCAGTGCCAGGTGGATGAATACCGGGTCAACGTTTCCGAACCGAAAAAAAATTATACGGGCATTGATATCGGGTACTATGTGGAAATTGATAATATCCCCGATTATCCCATGGCTTTTCTCGTAGAGTATGGCGATCACCGGACGCGCCGGGTGACGGATATTGAAGGAACTTCCAGGCAGTTTTCCCCCGCTGATTATTCCGTAAAGAGCGATATCTACACGCAAGGGCAGCTCGATTTTATTGCCCAGTATGTCCGCAATGTTTTTGAAATCGTTTACCAGGCCTGCGAAAAAGGAAGATTCTACACATTGGACGAAAATTTCGACCTGATCACCGCGCCTTTTTCCTCTGCCCAGGAAACGGTGGAAAACGTGCTGGATATCGAATCCGTGGTCAACATGTATTTGCTTTATGAAATCATGCACGATTACGACGTGGGCGAAGGCAGCTTCTATATGTGCGTGGATTTTTCTGAAAACAGTCAATGCCGGAAATTCCAGTTTACCTCCCCGTGGGATTTCAACTGGACGTGCGAAGGAAGCGCGTCCAAGTATTGGGCCGGTACGTTCAGCGAAGCGGGCTTTGTGGGTAAAAACGGCGACCGGACAAATCCCTGGTTCGTGCTGCTGATCAAGCAGGATTGGTTTCATCGTCTGGCCGCGGAAAAATGGACGGCCTTATCGGAAACGAACGCGGTCAGCGGCTGTATCGACCAGGAAATCAGTCTGATGGAGACGTATAAAAAAGACTTTACGTCCTGGAAGAGCAGTTCCGTCAACAGCGCGTATAACGTGATCGTATGGCTGCAAAAAAGAATCAAGTGGATGGACAGCCAATTCCTGCTGTCCGCCGTCCAATAAAAGCCAAATTGCACCTGCCCGTGAAAAAAACAATAGCGGAAGCGCTTTCCATCGCCCCGTTTATTGTTTTGAATATTTATCCATCAAAGGAGGATTCTCTCATGAAAACCCGCATCTTCTCTCTGCTCCTGGCCCTGGTTCTGCTCCTGTCGAGCGTTGGTTTCGCCCAGGCGGAAATCACAGCCTCCGGCGTGCGCCTGGAGGATTACTTCTCCAGCCGTGATCTGTCCGGCGAATGGGACGAAGACGCCGCCAAGGAAATCGCCCTGACCGAAAGCCTGACCATCACCGAAGGCGGCGTGTATGTGCTGTCCGGCGTTCTTGCCGACGGAACGGTGGCCGTCGATGTGTCCAGCGATGAAAAGGTGCAGCTGGTGCTGAACGGGGTTTCCATCACCTGCACGAATTCCGCCTGCATCTTTGTGAAGAACGCGGACAAGGTGTTCATCACCCTGGCCGAAGGCACGGAAAACACCCTGACCAGCAACGGTTTTGATGAAAACGGCGAAATCGACGGCGCGGTGTTCGCCAAGGATGATATTACCCTCAACGGCGAAGGCTCCCTCACCGTCACCTCCGCCAAGCACGGCATCGCGGGCAAGGACGATGTGAAGTTCGGCGGCGGCACCTACGTGATCCACGCCGAAGGCCGGGGCATCAGCGGCAAGGACAGCGTGCGCATCTTCGACGGCAGCTATACCATCTATTCCGGCAAAACCCCCATCCGCTCCAAAAACAAGGATGAAAACAAGGGCTACGTACTCATTTTGGGCGGTTCCTTCTATCTGCATATGGCCGGGGACGACGCCGAGGAGTGATCCTGTTCTTTGATCCAAATCAATGGGCGGCTTTTTCCCCCGCGCCGGGGTGAAAAGGCCGCCCATCGGCAAAAAGAGGAGGTGTCCCCGCCATCGCCGCGAAACGATTCCCGCTGCGCGCCCTTCTGCTGGGCTGCCTGGCCGTTTATCTGACCGCCGTTCTGTGGTACACCGTCGGGATGCGAAGCGCGGGATACTATCCCGCCCATTTCCGTCTGTTCTGGTCCTATCGGCTGTGGTTTGAAGGCAGATGGCAGTATGGCCGCCAGATCCTGGCGAACGTCGCCATGTTTGTTCCTTTTGGCTTCCTGATCTCCGCGCTTTCGGACGTCAGGCGGCCCAGGGGCTTTGTCTGCGTTTTTCTGGGGGGCCCGGCCTTCTCCCTGCTGATCGAAACGACGCAGTACGTCACCATGCGGGGCTGCTTTGAATTTGACGACGTATGCAGCAACACCTTAGGCGCGCTTCTCGGCATTCTGGTTTTCCTGGCGGTTCGGCGCTGGACGCCGGAAAAGCTGCTGCGCGGCCTTTTGGCGGCGGCGGGGGCGGGAACCCTGCTGATCTGCTTCGGCGTGTTCGCCTTTTCAAAAAGCAGCGCCGGGGATTCCCTCGCCCCGCTTTCCCAGGGCCTGTGCTTTCAGGTGGAGGACGCTTCCTGCCCGGACGGTGAGCTGCGCCTAGAGGGCGTTTGCTTCTGGTATGACCGGGGGCCAAAGAACTGCGCGGTGATTCTGCAATCCACGCGAACGGGAGAACAGCGTCCTCTGCAAACGGAAACCGGCTTTCCCCGGCCCGACGCGGCGGCGTACTTTGGTCTGGACAGCGTGAAGGGCGGCTTTCGTGCGGAAGGAGCCGGAATCGAGCCGGGCGAGGAATATGAAATCATGCTGGATTTCGGCCTGTTTCGTTTCCTCCCGACGGAGGTGTATCTGACGGTTGAAGCGGAACCCCAGGGAACTGTGGATATCCATTCCGTTCCCGACAGCCTGTTTCGCCCCCCGGAAACGAAAAATACCGATTTGGAAAGCATCGTATCCGGCGGGGTTTTGCGGGTTTACGATCCCGCCAATCATATCTATGTGTATTTCTATGAAGGAAGCCTGTACTGGATCGCCGAAGAAGGGTTCGATTTTGATCCCGACCGCTCCACCCACCTGGAGCTGCTGATGTGGACGACGGAGCCGGAGAAGCTGTCGGCCAGGAGCCGGGAGGTGGGAAGAACGTGGGATACGCTTGCGCTCTTTTTTGAACAGAACGAATTGGACGGCAATTTCGGCCCCTATCGGGTCTGCGCCAAAGAGCTGAATGCGAATTACCCCATTACCTCCCTCCGAACGGGCCGCTATGAAAACGGCTGGGTCTGGCAGGCGGATTTCTGGCCCGTGTTCAGCTTTTCAAAATAATTCGATTCTGCAAAAAACCGGAAAAATAACGGGACGCCGGGGTGTGAAGCTCCGGCGTCCGAATTTTTTCTATTTCATGATCGTCAACTGGCGACCCGCGCTTTCGTCCTGTTCCCCGTCGGGCGTTTCCCCTTCTTCGGCGGCTTCTCCCTCCGGGTTTTCCCCTTCCTCCGCCGGTTCTTCCTTCTGCGCCCAATAATGCTGCTCCAGCCAATCGCCCGCGTAATCCCCCGCCTGCACCAGAGCGCCGGGGAAAAACGCGCTGGCGGCAATCAGCAGCGTCAGCGCCGACACTACCGCCACATAGGCGAATCTCCGGATATCCGGAAAGCATTTCAGCAGAAGATAAATCGCCGCCGCGGCGACCAGCACGATCAGGCACGAGGTCACGATCCCGGCCAGCCCCGCCGTATCAAATTCAACGCCCGGATAGATCAGGTTCAGCACCCGGTCCAGCATATCCCGAATAAAATCCTTTACTGCGTTCATGAACAGCTTCCGCCTTTTTGTTGGTTTTTCAGCGGGAACAGGGTTCCCGGTACAAGCGCGTCCCGTTTAAGACAGGGAGGCGCGGTATTTTTTTGCCGGGCATTTTCCCGCCCGGATGCTTCTGAGCAGGCCGAACAGGGAAAAGGCGACCTTCACGCCGCTGTTGACCAGAAACCAGGTCTCGGCGGGCATCAGGTTCAGCGCTTCCGGGAACATATACCAGGCGTCCGCCGCCAGCGGCAG
>JAFSNT010000136.1 GCA_017443295.1 Clostridia bacterium | reverse complement strand
TGGGGTGCTGGCATCCGTTCAGAATGGAAAATGTGATTTTGCTTCCTGCGGTATCACCATCACCGACGAACGGGCGGAGATTGTGCTGTTTGGCATGCCGATCCTTTACAGCGGGAACACGGCGGCGGTTTTGAAGCAAAACAGTGCTTCTTCCTCTGCTTTGGCTGCTTCCGGCTATGCTTCTGTTCAGGATTTGAACGGCAAGCGCATCGGCGTACAGACCGGCACCACCTTTGATGAAATTGTGCTGGAAACGCTGCCGGACGCGAAAGTGAGCTATTTCAATTCCTATCCCGATATGGCCGCCGCGCTGGAAGCCAACAAGATCGACGCTTTCCCGGGCGACGAGCCGGTGATCCGGCTGATGGCGGCGGAGAACGATAAGCTTACCGTTCTGGAAGACCGCATGGACAATTTTGATTTCGGCATCGCCCTGCCCAAAACGGAAGCCGGAAAAAAGCTGCTTGCGGAAATCAACGCCTGGCTCGCGTCCATGAAGGAGAGCGGGGAACTTACGCAGCTCACCCAAAAATGGACGGACGGACCGGAAAGCGAAAAGACCGTGACGGATTACGCCTCCTTCCCCGCGCCAAACGCCGTATTGACCCTGGCGACGGAAGGAGCCTACGCTCCCATGAACTATTACCGGAGCGACGAAGTGGTTGGCCTGGAAATTGACATGATCGCACGGTTCTGCGAAGCGAACGGGTACGGACTGAAAGTGGTTCCCATGCTGTTTGACGGCATCCTGCCCGCCATTCAGTCCGGGAAAGCGGACTTTGCCGCCGCCGGGCTGACCATCACGGAGGAACGGAAGGAAAGCGTTTACTTCTCCGATCCCTATTATACCGGCGGCACGGTGATGGCGATTCTCAAGAGTAAAGCAGCGGCATCCGCACAGCAGACGGCCAGCGCGGGCATCGCTTCGCTGGACGATCTGGCAAACGCCCGCATCGGCGTGCAGACGGGCACCATCTGCGGGGCGTTGGTGGAATCGCGGCTGCCGAACGCACAGGTTTATTACTACAACACCGTGACCGACGTACTGGCCGCGCTGAATGCCGGGAAGCTGGACGCCGGGTGCATGGATGAACCCATGCTTCGCTTTCTGAAAATCGAAAACCCGCAGATAAAGATCCTGGACGAATTGCTGGACAAAAGCAATCTGGCCGCCGTGTTCCCCAAGACGGAAGCGGGCCAGGCGCTGTGCGCCCAGTACAGTGAATTCCTGGAAAAGCTGTGGGAAGATGGAACCATGAAGGAAATCGACGCCGTCTGGTTCGGCGAAGACGATGGAAAGCGCACGGTGATAGACTTTGCCAGTCTGCCCGCGGCCAACGGCACGCTGCGCATGGCGGCTGACCTGTCCATGGCTCCCTTTACCTACATGAAGGATAACAAGATCGTAGGTTACGATGTGGACGTGGCCGCCCGGTTCTGTCAGGCATACGGCTACGCATTAGAGATCGTGCCCATGGACTTTGGCGGCATCCTGCCGTCTGTGCAGAGCGGCAAGTGCGAATTTGCTTCCTCCTGCATCACCGTTACAGAGGAGCGGGCCGAGAGCGTGCTGTTCAGTTCGCCAAACTATTACGGCGGCATTGCCGTAGGGGTACGCGCGGAATCGGCGCTGTCCTCTGAACCGAGTTTTTCCGGCGACACGGCGTCGGCTGTATTGACGGAGGAACAGCAGACTGCGTCCTCCGCTGTCCAACAGGAATCCTTCTGGGACGGCATCGTGGCCAGCTTCAATAAGACATTCATCCGGGAAAATCGCTGGGAGCTGTTTTGGAACGGCGTGCTGACCACCCTGCTCATCACTGTCCTGTCTATCCTGTGTGGCACAGCCTTGGGCTTCCTGGTGTTCATGCTCTGCCGGAACGGGAACGTCGTCGCCAACGGCGCCACCCGGTTTTCCATGTGGCTGGTGCAGGGCATGCCCATGGTGGTGCTGCTCATGATCCTTTATTATATCATCTTCGGCTCCGTGGCGATCAGCGGCATTTTCGTGGCGGTGATCGGGTTTACGCTCGCCTTCGGCGCGGCGGTGTTCGGGCTGCTGAAAATGGGCGTTGGCGCCATCGACCGGGGCCAGTATGAAGCGGCATATGCTTTGGGCTACGCCAACCGGCGCACCTTCTTCCGCATCATCCTGCCCCAGGCCATCCCGCACATCCTGCCCGCCTATAAGGGCGAGATCGTGGGCCTGATCAAGGCCACGGCCATCGTGGGCTACATCGCCGTGCAGGACCTGACCAAGATGGGCGACATCGTGCGCAGCCGCACGTATGAAGCGTTCTTCCCCCTCATCGCGGTGACGGTGATCTACTTCGTGCTGGAAGGGCTGCTGGGTTTCCTGGTCAGCAAGATCCAGATTCGCATGAATCCTAAAAAGCGCAAGGCTGAGACGATCCTGAAAGGGGTGAAAACGAATGATTAAAATTGAGCATTTGAAGAAGGTCTATCCCAACGTGACGCCCCTGAAGGACGTGTCTGTGGAAATCAACGACGGGGACGTGATCTCCGTCATCGGCCCCTCCGGCACGGGGAAAAGCACCTTGCTTCGCTGCATCAACCTGCTGGAAAAGCCCACGGAGGGCCATATCTGGGTGAATGGCGTGGATGTGACCGATCCCAAATGTGACTTGGGCAAGGTGCGGCAAAAGATGGGCATGGTGTTCCAGTCCTTCAACCTGTTCGGCCATCTGACGGTCATCGAAAATATCATGCTGGCCCCCATGGATTTGCTGGGAAAGAGCAAGCAGGAAGCCTATGATGAAGGGATGCGTCTGCTGCGCACCGTGGGCCTTGCTGAAAAGGCGCTGAATTACCCGGACGAGCTTTCCGGCGGCCAGAATCAGCGCATTGCCATCGCCCGCACCCTTGCCATGAACCCGGATATCATTCTGTTCGACGAACCCACCAGCGCGCTCGACCCCACCATGGTGGGCGAGGTGCAGGCGGTCATCCGGGATTTAGCGAAAACCGGCAAGACCCTCATGATCGTGACCCATGAAATGAACTTCGCCCGCGCCATTTCCAACCGGGTTTTCTACATGGACGAGGGCGGCATTTACGAGGACGGCACCCCGGAACAGATTTTCGACCATCCGCAAAGGGAAAACACCCGCCGGTTCATCCGCAAGCTCAAGGTGCTGGAGCTGAACATCGAAAACAAAGACTTTGATTTCCTGGGCATGGCGGGCGAAATCGACCAGTATTGCAATAAGAATCAAATCCCCTACAAAACGGCCCACCGCGTCCGCTTAGCCTTTGAGGAACTGGTGCAGCAAATGCTGATTCCCGCCCTGGCGTCGCCGGACATTCAAGCCGTGATCGAATATTCGGAAGCCGAGGAAAGCGCCGTTCTGACCGTGCGCTACGGAGGCCCTTCCTTCGACGTGACCAAACAGGGCAACGAACTTTCCCTGAAGGTGCTGCAAAGTGCTGTGTCCGACATAGCCTATGCCTGGGACGAAAAAGCGGAACGGCGCAATCAGACAACGATGCACATTCGGACGGCGTGACAGTTTTTCCGACTTTGGAACTCCGAAATCTTGACTGTCACTACAAGAAGAAGGAAAAGAAGGATGGTTTTCAGCGTCACCACCGTGAACCTCCTCAATATGCTGTTCATTGCGGCGGGCATAGGCGTTTGCGGCCTGTGCTTTATGCAGATCACGGCCTCCGTCCATCTGCGGAAGGAAGCGCGGCGGTATTTCCCAATCTTCCTCCTGCTGTTCCTGATTTAGTATAAAAGATAGATCACACCGCTTGGGGGGACAAGATGCGAATGAGCTTCAAGGTGAATATCCTCCCCTGAAAACCGAAGCAAACGAAAGGAAGGACAAGCGCATATACAGCGAAGCGAGAAAGGTATTCACCGTGTTCGACTGCTTCCTGTTTCACCAGAGTACCGACTATTCTCACCGCCTCGCCTACAGCCTGCGCCCCTTTGAACCCGTCATTTTTGCGTTTCCCGCATAAAGAATAGGCAGCAGGATTCATGTCTGGACGAGTGGTGAAAATGTCAATCATAAATACTGTTGGAGGGATGAAGAATAAGGTAACTGAATCACATTTGAGATATGGTTTGAAAAATACTTATGCATGAGAATCAAATCTATATGTTCCCGTATTTCTGCGCTTTTTTGCTCAAACGGTTCATCGTGGATTTCCGCTCGGAGGAGGAGCAGAATAAGCTGGCATAATGAAAAGCCGCCTCCAAAGAAGCGGCTGCTGGGGTGAGCAGAAATCCGTTATGCATAAATCAGTTCTGTCAGGTTGGTTTCCTCTGCCCGCTGGTGGATGCTGTTCATCCTTCCAACCCAGACAATGGGATCACAGGCTTTCAGCGCTTCGTTGATCTCCGCTGCTGCTGCCATTTGCGGGATCATGCGGCTCATTCTTTCCTGACAGGTGCTGTCGGTCTCATTCAAGCACTCATAGAGCTTTCCGGACAAAAGCAGGCGGGTGTACAGCCCGGGACGGTTTTCCCTAAGATAGGTCATGCGCATCCGGCCATAGCGGCCAATCGAGGTTTTATGGCATCGGACAGGTTCAGATTCGGGAGGTAATAGTCGCTGTGCAGGTCAAGCCATTTTTCTGTTCGAAAATCTGCTGATTCATTGTACTCATTGCTTCTTCCTCCAATATGTATCGTATGATGTTGTTGGTCGTTTGTGCGATACAATTTGTGATCTCACCAACGATATGGTCAAAAGTATCATTTGCAGACAATGGATTATTGATACGCTTTTAATTTGAGTTTCGTATCAGCGGGATTTTTTTATTTTTACGATGGTCTTCGTTTCCCGAATGAGCTTGCCCGATTTCAGACTGCGGAGGATGCGATAGAAAGGAAGGAGGGGCAAAAGCAGCTTGTGCCGATAGAAAAACGGATAACGGCGGGCATAAACCGCGTAGGCTTTGTTCTTCTGGCTGATCGGGACAAAGAAGCGGTTCAGCGCGTAACGGGCCTTGCCCCATCCGTTTGCGCGCAGCCTGTTTTCCACTTGATGGGCGGTGGTGCCGTAAGCGCCGGAGGACAGAACGTAATCCAGCCTGTCCTTTTCCTCCGCCGTCAGCTCCTGGCCGGAGAAAAGACGCAGCGCCAAGGAGCGGTTCGCGGCCTCAAAACCGGCGACGCCGATCTTTTCCGCTTCCGCCGCCACATAGTCCATATCCAGTTTTTCTTTTTTCAGATACACATAAGTATCCAGCAGGGAGCGAAGCCCCGCCCCGCCGCCGGAGTAATGCTTGTACGCGTGGGCGGTCACATACAGATAAAAATCCTCCGGCGAAAAGCGCTTTTCCCATCCGTCGCCGACGAGCCGTTTGTAAACATCCCCGTAATACGCGTGCAGCTTTTCATGAATCGGATCGAACAGCGACAGGTGCATCTGAAAATTCAGCAGGGGCTTCTTAAAATATACGTCGTGATGCATGACGCCGAAGCGCTCCGTCTGAAAGCCCAAGCGCTCCATGAGGCCCCGCACATCTTCCGCCCGGCTGGCGTCGAACAGAATATCACAGTCCGCCATTTCGCGCACGCCGTATTGGGGGTAGTATGCTTTCAGCACCGCGCCCTTCAGCGGCATGTACCAGATGCCCGCGGCTTCCAGCGCCGCCTTCACCTGCGCCAGCGCCTGCTCAAACAACGCCGCTCTTTTCAGCGCGGAGGCGATGGCCTGGCTGGAGCGGGCGTCCTTTTGCCCAGCGCTTTCCAGCGCGATGGCCACCGCCGCGCTCAGCTTATGACGGGCGGCAAGGGCGTAAACCGATTCAAGATCGGATACTTTTCCCAAATCGGGCTTTGTTTCATTCACCGCGCATCCGGCCAGATAGATCACCTCCTGGCCGACGCTGCGAAGCTGCTCTGCGTTCATCCCTTCACGGCTCCTGTTTTTGGCGTCCTTCACGGCGCACGAGCTTTTTGATCAGCGGCAGGATCCCCATTTTTCGGGCGGCGGCGACAGCCAAACTCCGGGCGAGGACATACAAATACCGCAGGGGATAGACGGCGTGCCAGACGCGGACGTAGAAGCGATAGCCCCGGTTATCCGCCCGGTATTGCTTCCCTTTCCGCACAAAACCGGTCAGCACGCCGAGAACCGCCCCGTCCGGCACCTTTTCCAGGCAGTAGGTGTTATCGCCCCGGATCAGGTAATACCCGTCCCGCACGCCGACCACCCGATGCAGCACGTATTTTTTCCCGCGCTTATACAGCGCCACGTCGTAGCGCTTCAGCCGCTCGCCGGACGGCTCGATGATCACCAGATCCCGTGCCTGCCGCAGCATCGGTTCCATGCTCACGCCCCGGGTCTTGTATACCAGGCGGCCGTCCCGGGCGAGAAGCTCTTCAAACGAAACGCTCATTCTTCCAGCGCGCCGATCCGGCGCAGCACAGCTAAGCATTCCGCCACGTCGGCGGCGATTTGCGCCCGCGGCGCGGCATACTTTGCGCACATTTGATCCACGATCGCTCCTTCTGTGGTTTCCTCTTTCAGACAGTTCACGATGAAGGCGGCGGTTTTGTTGCTGCGCACGATACATTGAATCGTGTCCGCGCCCATGGGCACCAGGAATTGGGTGTCGTCGATGACGTGGGTGGCCAGATCATTCTTAAGCCGCATGCTGCATTCTCCCGATAAACGTTTGTATTATGCTTGCTCCGATATATATCGGGCCAGCTCGATGGCAATATCGAAGTGCCCCGCGTCGTGCTGGGTGCCCACGATTTGGCCGTCCTTTTTGCGCTCGTCCCACTGGGGCGCGTCCAGCAGATCGCCGGAGGTAAAGAACATGTACAGGTTCAGCTTCCGGAAATCGCACAGGGCCTGCAGGGCGGCGCATTCCATTTCCACGGAAACGCAGCCCGCCGCCTTGCGCTTTTCAAATTGGGCGCGGGTTTCCCGGTAGAAGGCGTCGGTAGTCCAGGTTTTGCCCGGCACATAGGGGATGCCGTTTTGCGCCATGAACCGGGCCACTGTTTCCGCGTTTTTCACGGTGATCCAATCCGACGCGGGGGCGTAATGATAGCTGGCGCCCTCGTCCCGGTACGCCGCCGTGGGCACCATCACCTTGCCGTGGGCGATTTCCTTGTTCAGGCACCCCGCCCCGCCGAACACCACATATTTGTCCGTCCGCAGCACGCTCCGGCTGTCCTCCACCGTACCCACGCAGGCGGGCACGCCCACGTAGGTTTTGAAAAAACCGAATTTCTTTCCCTTGTATTCGATCAGGTACACGGGGGTTTCCCCGGTAGCGAACCAGAAGGAGCCGACGCGCTGGCAGGGATAGTTTTTCAGCACGAACTGCTCGATCTGCCAGGAAAAGGTCAGGATGCAGGCGTCCGCGCGGGGCGCGCTTTCGCTGACGGCCGGCTCAATGATGGCGGGGGATTGGCTGTCAAAGGCTTCGGTGATCATGCTTCCGCCACCGCCACCGCTTCGATCTCCACCAGCGCGCCCTTGGGCAGGGCGGACACTTCCACGCAGCTGCGGGCGGGCCTGCCGGGGAAATGCCGTTCATAAATGGCGTTGAACGCGGCGAAATCGGACATGCGCCGGAGGAAGCAGGTGGTCTTCACCACGGTTTCCAGGCTGCCGCCCGCCGCTTCCAGGACGGCTTTCAGGTTTTGAATGGCCTGCTCTGTCTGCGTTTCAATGCTGTCGCCCTTAAGCGCCCCGGTCTGGGGGTTCAGGGCGATCTGGCCGGAGGTATACACCAGCCCGTTTGCCTTGATGGCCTGGGAATAGGGGCCGATGGCGGCGGGCGCGCTGTCCGTATGAATGATCTTCATGGTCTGCACCTCACAATTCAACGGTTTTTCCATGAACAGAGGGCCGCGCCCAAAACGGACGCGGCCTTCTGCCGCTGGGTTTATTTACCGTCCTTCTGGGAGTCGGTTTCATTGGCGTTCAGGGTCAGCACGGGCAGGGCTTCCGCCGCGCCGCCGGAAACATAGGTGGGCAGCTGGCCGTTCCAGTTGTTGATCTGCGTGAAGCGGATCAGGTTTTCGGTCAGGCTCTGGGCGATCTTCTGGTTGGCCTCGGCCTCGGCTTCGGCCTTCACCTTGGTGGAATAGGCTTCCGCGTCGGCGTTGATCTTCACCACCTCGGCCTTGGCGTCGGCTTCGATCTTCTGGCGCTGGGCGGCCTGCTGGGTTTCCATGGTCTTCTGTTCCTGCTCGATTTCGGCCTGCAGCTTGCGCTGGGCGGCCACCTGCTTGGCTTCCACGGCGTCGGTGAAGGCGTCGGTGAAGTCGATGTTTTCAATGGACACGGAGATGATGGAAATGCCGTAGCGCTCCATTTCCCGGCTCAGGTTGTCCCGGATCTGGATGGACAGCTGCTCCCGGGCGCTGACCAGGTTTTCGGCGGTGTACTTGGAGAACACGGCCTTGGTGTTTTCCAGCATGCGGGGGTTGACCAGCTTGCTGAAATAATCGGTGCCCACTTCCTTGAACAGGGTCATGGCCGTGGACTTATTGATGGCGTAGTTGATGGAACCCACGATGTCCACCTGCTGGATATCGCTGGAAAACGCCTGGGTGGAGAAAGGGGTCTTCTGCTCCCGGTTGTCCATCAGAATGATTTCCTGGAAGGGGCTCTTTATGTGGAAGCCGGCCTCTAAGGTGTAATCCTCCACCTTGCCGAAGGTGGTCACGATGGCGGTGTAGCCGGTATCTATCTGCACGGTGCAGCGGAAAAAGATGACCAGCGCCGCTAAAATGATGACCAGCGCCAGCACCAGCGCTTTCGTGCCCTTGGGGCTGACCGTTTTCCGGGTGTTGACGGGCGTGGTGAATTGAGACATGGCTTGTTCCTCCTTGTGTTCCCTGGAAACGCCCGGCCTTTCCGCCGCCGTTCCCTGTTTCCTTGTGACGGATACAGTATAGCATCCCCCCGGGCGGAAGGGAAGGGGAAAAGACTCAAAAATACAAAAATCCGCCTCAAACGTCAGCCGGAGGCCATATATCTTTCCACGGCTCATGCACGAATGAGAAATTGGGATTTGCAGAGGTAGGAGGTAGAAGGTAGGAAGTAGGAGGTTTTATATAGTCCTCCAAAGTGAACGAAGTCCGGTTTTCGTGTTTTTGTTTTGCAAAATAAACCTCCTACCTCCTACTTCCTACCTC
>JAFSNT010000135.1 GCA_017443295.1 Clostridia bacterium | reverse complement strand
TGTTCTGGTACACCGTCATGGTGGGCCACAGGGCGTAGTTCTGGAACAGGAAGCCCACGCGGCGCTTGTTGGGGGGAATGTTGATGCCCTGCTCGCTGTCGAACATGGGCACGCCGTCGATGGTGATGCGGCCCTCGGTGGGGGTTTCCAGGCCCGCGATCATGCGCAGAGTGGTGGTTTTGCCGCAGCCGGAGGGACCCAGCAGGGTAACGAACGCGTTGTCCTCAATGGTCAGGTCCAAATGCTCCACGGCGTAATAGCCGCCCCAGCGCTTGGTAACGTTTCTTAATTCAATCCGTGCCATAATCCTTCATCCTCCTCGTTACTTTCCGCCGCCGATACCGGCGTCCAAGCTGGCTCCCGTCAGTTTGTTCACCAATGTGTTGAATACCAGGATCACTAAGATCAGGATCAGGTTGATGCCGCTGGAGAAAGCGTACAGGCCCATTTCATCGAAGTAGCCCAGCATGGTGGTGATGATCTTGCCCTGGCCGCACAGCAGCATGAACAGGGTCAGCTCGCGCAGGCAGGTCATGAACGGCAGCAGGAAGCCGCTGATGATGGACGTTTTCTGAATGGGAATGATGATGCGGGTCATGCGCTTCCACCAGGGGATATCCTGAATGATGGCGGCCTCCTCGATTTCGCCGGAAAGCTGCATCATGGAGTTCAGGGCGCTTCGGCTGGCGAAGGGGATATACTTGACCGTACCGGCCAGCACCAGCAAAAGGAAGGTGTTGTAAATGCCGATGTTGGAACCGAATACGAAGAAGGCGACGCCCACGGCCAGGGAGGGCATGAGGTACGGCAGGAAGGCCATATTGTTCACATAGGCCGCCCACTTGCTGCGGCGGTTTTTGCTGACGCAGTAGCCAACCAATGTGCCGATGGTGCCGGCGGCCAGAGCGCAGAACACGGCCACGATCAGGGTGCCGCCGAAGGCGTTCCAGATTTCGCTGTTGTACAGAATGCCCTTCTGGCCGTACATGCCGTTTTCCGTCACGTTTTCAGCCGTCATCCACCATTTGGTGGTCATGTGGCCCTCAATGCCGTGGGTAATGAAGGAATAGTCGCCGGGGTTGGGCAGGAAAGTTTCCACGGCGAACAGGATGATGGGCAGGATGCCGGTGGCCAGGGTGGTGACGATCAGGATCGCGGACAGGACGTACTTGCCCGCCCGCAGGTTCACCACGCTGCTCTGACCGGACTTGCCGGTGACGGTGGTAAAGTTCTTCCGGCCCGACGTGGTGCGCTGGTTCACGATCAGGATCAGGAATCCAAACAGCATCATGATGACCGCCAGGATGCTGGCCTGGCCCGCCCGGTTGCTGCTCATGCCCACGTACTGGGTGGACAGGGTGGAGAGCTTCAGGTAATGGGGAATGGGGTAGGAGCCCATGGCGCTGGAGAACACCAGCAGGATGGTGCTCAGGATGGCGGGCTTCACCAGGGGCAGCGTCACCCGCAGGAAGGTCTTCCATCGGGGGGTGTTCAGGATGGTGGCCGCTTCCTCCAGGTTGGCGTCCATGTTGCGGAAAATGCCGCCGATCAGGATGTAGGCAAAGGGCGCGTAGTGCAGCGCCAATACCACGGAAACGGGGAAAAGGCCCTCGCACCACCACTGGGGCATGTACACATGGAACAGGGAAACGAACAGGCCGTCGTTGCCGCCGGTGACCATATTGCTGTTGAACAGGTTCTGCCACATGACGGCCAGCGTCCACTGGGGCATGATGTAGGGGAAGATAAAAATGGAGCTCAAGTATTTCTTAAATTTCAGGTTGGTGCGGGTGACCAGATAGGCGAAAATGCCGCCGTAGAAGATAGCGCCGATACAGGCGAATATGCTGATCAGCACGGAATTGAGCAAAGGCGTGAGCAGATAAGTGGACGCGATGCTCTGGGTGGTGCGCTGTCGGGTGACGGGGTCGCGGGTGCTGATGGTGCCGGTAAACAGGTTGCTCCAGTTATAGCCGGTATACGTATCTCCCAGCACCTCCACCTGGGCGTCCTGGGCTTTGGCGTCCGCGTCAATGCTGCCGGGGTGGATGCTGACCGTGTCCCGCACGATGGTGACCATGGGGAAAATGGTGGTAATGGTCAGGATGATGCCAAGCGCCAGCAGGATGGCGTTCTGAGGCTTGCTGATATAGGTCTTGAACCCGTTCAGCTTCCTTTGGAAGCTGCTTTGCCTGGGGGATGCAATGGTTGACATGCCTCTCCTCCCTTTCAGTGATTGCTTTGCGGGGAAAAATGAAAGGGGCGGCGAGCCGGATAGCCGACGCACCGCCCGCGATCATTTTCAGGGAATCCTGCGGATCGATTATTTGGCGTTCACGATACCGTCGATCCAGTCGCTCATCTGGCCGGACACGGAAGCGCAGTAGGCGGGATCTTCCACAACCAGATGGCCTTCGTTCAGCCACCAGTCGTAACCGCGGTCGTTCTTGGCGGGATAGGTGTCAACGCCGTCCACGTAGCCGTCCTTGCTGTGATCCTGCATGCAGGCGGGCACGGGAGCATAGCCGCCCATGTCCTTGCCCCAGGCCTTGAAGCCATCCTTGGTGGTGGTCATGAAAGCGATCAGCGCGCAGGAAGTCCAGGGCAGGGGGCTGGTCTTGGTCAGCATCAGGTAATGCTTGTAGGCGTAGCCGCCGATGCCCACATAGCCGTCCTGGTAAGCGGCCACGGTGATGTTGTTCACGGAGGATTCAGCGGTTTCTTCCACGCTGCGCAGCTTGGAGTACACCAGCAAACCGGCCTGATCCTTGGCGGAGGTGGTCACCAGGGTGTTGCAGATGGGGCCGTCGTCGGTCTGCTCGTTGTACTTTTCGCACCACAGATACACCCAGGCCAGGCCGTAGTTGGCGTTTTCGCCGGTGAGGCCCAGGTCTTCGGCGTCCAGCTTCATGTCTTCGATCAGGTCGTCATACGCCTGATTCTTGCCCGCCCAGGCTTCATAGGCGTCCTTGGCCCAGGTGGCGTACTTTTCATTGGTCATCATGTACAGGAAGTTCTTGCCCACCAGTTCGCTGTTCACGCCCATGAACAGGGGAGCTTCGCCTTCCGCCACGAAATCCCACATATTGGTGTAGGTCTTTTCGCCCAGGTTGTTGAATTCAAACACCTTGTTCAGGGTCTGCAGGGCCAGAGGATATTCGTTGTTCTCCTTGGCCACGCCCTCGGCTTCGATCCAATCCTTGGGTACGAAGTTCAGCAGCACGCCGGTCTCCAGCATTTTGCTCTGGATCTGGTTGCCGTCCTGAATCAGGGTCATGGACATGACGTGGTTCGCGCCGTTCACGTCCTTTTCCAGCTGATCGAAGATCTTATTTTCCTTGGGCTGCTGCCAGTCCCAGTTCAGGGTGTAGGAAGGATCGATCTTCTGCAATTCTTCCACAAACAGAGGCAGGGCGGATTTGCCGCGGCTGGAGTTGCCCACCGCGTAAAAATCCTTGCCGTTGGATTCTTCAATGGCTTTCTTGAACAGTTCTTCCAGGGTCATGGTCTGGGCCTGTTCGATCACCGTCGCCACGTCCTCGGCGGAGGCGAAGGAGAAGAAGGACAGCACCATCGCCAACACCAACGCAAAAGCGAGCATCTTTTTCATGGGGTATTCTCTTCCTTTCCAATTTTCAATTTTCTGGCCAGTTTTCTTCCGGCCTTTGCATCTATTATACACCCACATTTTCACTTGTCAAGGGGCATGTTTCATTACAAACAGTCAATTTAAGCAGGAAAAACGCAAAGGCGCATAGAATATAGCATGAAAGACCGCCATCAATATGGGGAAAGAGGGAGACCGATGATTACAAACGACAAGGGGATCGTGGAACTGAAGCATTTCATCCTGCGCGAAATCTGCCGTTTGGCGTGGAACGATCAGCTGACGCCGGAAGAAACGGAAAAAATTCCTTATCAGGTCAGCCCGGGGCCGAAGCCCCAATACCGCTGCTGCATCTATAAGGAGCGGGAAATCGTTCGGGGCCGCATCCGGCTGGCCATGGGCGAAAGCCCCGATCCCGCCCATCCCACCCAAAACGTGGTGGCGGTGATTCCCGCTGCCTGCGACGACTGCCCCATTCAGGATTATTTCGTTTCGGACATCTGCCGGTTCTGCTTAGGCAAGGCCTGCCTGAACGCCTGCAAGTTCGGGGCCATCGTGCCCGGCGATTCCAAGATGCGCATCGACCCCGTCAAGTGCAAATCCTGCGGCATGTGCGCCAAGTCCTGCCCCTTTGGGGCCATCATCCACCAGACCCGGCCCTGCAAAAAGTCCTGCCCCGTGGGCGCGATTTCCTACGACGAGGCGGGCGTGTGCCAGATCGACGAAAGCAAATGCATCCACTGCGGCCACTGCATCCACAGCTGCCCCTTCGGGGCCATCGGCTCCAAGATCTTCGCCGTGGACGTGATCCGCGCCATCCGGGAGGGCAAGAAGGTCATCGCCATGTGCGCCCCGGCCACGGAGGGCCAGTTTGGCAAGGATATCGGCATGGCCGCCATTCGCGCCGCGCTGAAAAAGGCGGGCTTTGCGGACATGGTGGAGGTGGGCTTAGGCGGCGACATGACCGCCGCCTATGAAGCGCTGGAATGGATCGAGGCCCGGAAGGAAGGCAAGATCATGACCACCTCCTGCTGCCCGGCCTTCATTTCCATGCTGCGCCATCATTATCCCACCGTGTATGAAAACAACAAATCCACCACGGTTTCCCCCATGGTGGCGGTTTCCCGGTACTTAAAATCCCAGGATCCGGACTGCGTGACCGTGTTCATCGGCCCCTGCATCGCCAAGAAGGGCGAAACGCTGAACACCCTCATCAAGGATACGCCGGATTACGCCCTGACCTACGGGGAGATCGTGGCCCTGCTGGATTCCAAGGGCGTCGAAATCGAGCCGGTGGAGGAGGATTATCAGGAATCCTCCGTCTTCGGCAAGTGCTTCGCGGGCAGCGGCGGCGTGGCCAGCGCCGTGCTGGAGGTGATGCGGGAAATGGGCGAGGATACCGAGGGCATCCGCCTCACCACCTGCGCCGGAGGCGAGGACTGCAAGCGGGCCATGCTGCTGCTGAAAGCCGGAAAACTGGACACAGATTTCGTGGAGGGCATGATCTGCCCCGGCGGCTGCGTGGGCGGCCCCTCCAAGCATCAGGCGGAGGCCCTGGTGCTGAAGGCCAGAACCGAACTGCTGGCAAAGGCCGATGGCCGCAAGATCCTGGAAAACCTGAAAAACTACCCCATGGATCAGTTCTCCATGCACCGGGACGGCAGCATGCATGAGGGAGAAAGCATCTTCCCGAAAGAATAAAACCGATCGAGTAGGAGGGGGTGGCTAACCCCCGTCCTCTCACCGCACCGTGCGTACCGTTCGGTACACGGCGCGTCCAATACAAGCAGACTGAATGCGCTCATACGCTTCGGATAAGTC
>JAFSNT010000134.1 GCA_017443295.1 Clostridia bacterium | reverse complement strand
TTATACCTGATACAGTTTCCGGTGGCAATGGCGAAGGGGTTCCACCTGTTCCCATACCGAACACAGAAGTTAAGACCTTCAGCGCCGATGGTACTTGGCTGGACACGGCCCGGGAGAGTAGGTCGCCGCCGGATTCCATGAGAAGCAATCCACAACTGGGTTGCTTCCTTTTTTGTGCCTGGTTATTTTGTTGAGTCATATATATAATAAAAAATGTCGCATATAATTGACAATATTTCTTTTATATGATATACTCTGCATCGAAAGGAGTGGTTTATATCGCTAAGAATTTCAAAATCAAGATTGCGAGAGCCGAAAAGGATATGACACAGAAGGCTCTCGCGGAAGCTGTAGGGGTTTCCCGTCAAACGATGAATGCAATTGAACAGGGAGAATTCAACCCAACCATCAAACTGTGCCGCAAAATTTGTCGAGTGCTTGGGAAAAGCCTTGACGACCTATTTGGCGAGGAGGACAACGACCATGCGTAAACGTGACGATTCTCAACTGGATGAAATGCAGAAGGAAAAACTTTTAAAAATCAACAGCAGCGGAATGAAGCTCTGTGCAATAGGGCTGCTCATCGCAGCCTTGGTTCAAAAGTGCTTGGGCAAAGACTTTGCCGTTATTGCTGGTGAAATAATCGTCTTTTTTGTTCTTGCATCCTACATTTCGATTGCCTATGCGTATGAAGGCTTGTGGGATGAAAAAATCAAGCCTTCTGTGAGAGGAAATCTGCTGATCAGCTTGGTCGCGGCGGTGATGATCGGGATAGGAGCATTCATTTTGGGGAAAATCAATTCCGCGTTTATTCTTGGGATATTAGATATACTGATACGCATGGGCATCGGCTTCATCGCCTGTTTTGCTGTTCTTTCTGTTCTCCTTTTCTTCTATCGCAAAAGAAGAAATGCTTTAGACAATGTAGATGATTGATTCCACGTATGCGCTCCTTTCCTTTGCAATCCACAGTGTTTGCAAATCAATTTTCTATTCTTTCAGCGTGTAATATTCCAGAATCCCGTCCAGGATGCCCTGGGCCACTTTTTCCCGATATTCCGGGGTGCGCAGCAGGGCTTCTTCGGCGGAATTGGAGATAAAGCCGCATTCCACCAGCACCGAGGGGATATTCAGGGATAATATGAAATAATCTCCTGCCATGGCGGTGCGTTCCTTGGCGGGCTTTAATTCGCTAATCATAGCGGCCTGAATGCAGCCCGCCAGGAGGCGGCTGTCCTCCTGTCCCGCCCGGTAGAACACCTGGGGGCCGGATTCCCGGCGGGTGCGGTATTCGTTCATGTGGATGCTGACCACCATGTCCGCGCCGCCTTCACGGGCTAAATCCAAGCGTGCTGTCAAATCCGTGCGCTTGTTTTCGCTGTACTGCATGTCCGTTTCCCGGGTCATGATTACGGCGGCTCCCTCCGCTTCCAGAAGGTTTTCCAGGGCAAGCGCCGTTTGCAGGTTCAGTTCCTTTTCCCATACGCCGGAATCCTTCGCCCGGGCGCCGCCGTCTGTGCCGCCGTGTCCCGCGTCCACCAGGATCACCCGCCCGGCCAGCGGCCCCGTTTCCGCGTTCTGCGCTGGGCGCGCGTGCACGGCGGGCTGCGCGGGTCGGGGAGCGGCGGCCAGCAGCGCCGCGCAGCAGCAAAAAATCCCCAATACGGACAGACGGCCAATCAGCTTTTTCTTCATCTTCTCGCCTCCCCGTCCAGCATATGGAGGGAGCCGGGAGAATATGATGTCAAGTCAAAAAAGTTTGAACTTTTTCGGCGGTTTTCCCCTTTGGGTTATCCACAGGGGACGTCTGGGTGAAATGTATAAATATTCATTATTATTATATTATCTCCGAGATAAACCGCGTATTTCCTTGAAGGACAAGGAACGGTCGGCATGAAGGGCGCAGTATTATGCGGATCGGCTGCAAAAACCGAACTTTCCACATTATCCACAGAGTTATCCACAGAAAGGGGCGCTGAAACCCCTGTTTTATGGGGCTTTCAGCGATCGACTGTGGATAACTTGAGCAGGATTTCAACTTATCCACAGTGTTTTGCACATGATTTTCACCTTTGTCCACACTTTTTCCCGCAATTTTTCCACGAAGGATATAAAAAATGTATGTAGAAAATGTTACAAAAATGAAATAAATATATTTTTGTTAGTATGAAAATACAAACCAGATTCTACATTCGCCCAAAAGCGGGGATGAAATGTCGGCCCCCATTCGTTACAATACGGGAGAGGAAAACCATCTTCTTTTTCCGCGAAAACGGGCGCGGATTTGCTCTTTTTCGTCCCGTTTTCCCCTCAAAAACCATGGGATGACAAACGGGAAGCATGTATGGTATAATGATTAGGAAAACCGAAGGTTTTCCGGGTCGCCGGGCAAGCGAGCGAAGCGAGTTACGCAGCACGGCGACAATCATGGTATAATGATTAGGAAAACCGAAGGTTTTCTGGGTCGCCGGGCAAGCGAGCGAAGCGAGTTGCGCAGCACGGCGACAATCATGGTATAATAAAAAAGAAATTATCCCGTAACTCGATTGTTCGGAGGCAGCAGTGAAGTATTTGCGGCGATTGATCTGGTACGTGACCACCCGGCTGCTGATCGCGGTGTGCGTGCTGGGGCTGATGACCACGGCGTTTTATTTTTCCATGAACGCCACCAACAGCTATATTATTTTGAAGGACGGCATGGCCAAGCGCGCCCGGGTGATCATGATGGGCGCGGACGAAAACCTGACCCCTTATTTTTCCTCCGCGTATCTGGAACGGGACGCCCAGCTTGCCGAAGCCCGCAGCGGGCAGTCCGCCTATCAGAATTATTACAGCATCACCGGCTTTGACCACCGCGTGAACCTGGATTGGTTCTGGTGCTGGCCCTGGGAGGACACGGCCCAGGCCACCATCACCGAGCGCATCCCGGCCATCGACGGCAAGCTGAAAGCCTCCGCCCGTGAAGCGGCGGCCGCCGCCGGGATCAGCATGTCCGCCCCCAAGTGGCAAACCACCCAGTATTCCGTGCTTCTCAGCCGGGAAAACAACCAGTGGCGCATCCGCAACCTGACGGCGGTGCGGGTCATCAACGAAGAATAGAGAGATCCATATGACCGTTTTATCGCTTGCGCCCATGGCGGGGATCACGGATCAGGTGTTCCGCCGCCTTTGTTTTGAGCAGGGCTGCGACTGGGCCACCACGGAAATGGTGAGCGCCCAGGGCTTTTTGACCGCGCCCAGCGACCGGAACGCTTATCGGTTCCTCCTGGCCCGGTTCCCGGAGGAAGGGCGGCTTTCCGTGCAGCTTTTCGGCAGCGAACCGGCGTATTTTGCCCGTGCGGCGGAACGACTGGCCGGTCTGGGCTTGTTTTCTTCCATTGATATTAACATGGGCTGCCCCGCCCAGAAGGTGGTGGGGGGACAGAGCGGCAGCGCGTTAATGAAAGACCCGGCGCTGGCCTGCCGCATCGTGGAAAGCACGGTGAAAGCGTCCAGCCTGCCGGTGACGGTGAAGATGCGGTTGGGTTGGGACGAGGAACATAAAAACGCCGTGGATTTCGCCAGGGGCCTGGAGCAGGCCGGGGCGGCGGGCCTCACCGTTCACGGACGCACGCGGATGCAGCAGTACAGCGGGAAGGCGGACTGGCAGGCCATCGGGGAAGTGAAAAGGGCCGTTTCCATCCCGGTGATTGCCAACGGCGATATCGTGGACGGAAAAACGGCCCTGGAGGCCCTGCGCGTCACCGGCTGCGACGGCCTGGCCATCGGGCGCGGCGCCTTGGGCAACCCCTGGATTTTCGCGGAGATTCGCGCCGCCATTGAAAAAAAGCCCTACACGCCCCCGCCCTTTTCCCAGGTGATCGACACCGCCATGCGCCAGGCACGGGAAATGGCGGAATGGAAGGGCGAGCGCAGCGCGCTGTTGGAAATGCGCAAGCATTTCGCCTGGTACACGGCGGGCCGCCGCAATTCCGCCCAGGTGCGCACGAAAGTGAATTTAGCGAACTCCTTCGAGGAAGTGGAAGAGCTGCTGCGGTCGCTGCTGCCAGAGTAAAAAATGCTGAAAATTGGGAAAACCATGTAACAAATCGCGGTTTCCATTCGTTTTATCATATGGAAGCCGTTTTTATCATACCGCAACAGTAAGGGAGAGAAGCAAACATGAACGCATCCAACGAAAACACTGCGTTGCACGTTGACGTTGAAAAGACCAAAGCCTATTACAGCGCCCTTCGCGAGGAAGATTTGTGCGATTGCGAAGGCTGCCGGTATTACCGCGCCAACGTGCGGCAGGCGTTCCCCAAAATCGCCGATTATCTGGATTCCCTGGGCATGGATATCGCCAAGCCCTTTCATGTTTCCTATGTGGAGCTGGAAAAAGAAAACAAGATGCTCTATAACGCTTGCTGTTATGTAGCCTTCGGGGAGTGCGGGCTGGATTTCAGCCAGACGTTTGACGGCGCGGTGCTGACCCGCGCCGGGGCCTGCCCTGATTCCGGCGTGGAGGAACCGCATATTGAGCTGGAAATCATAGAATTGGAAATGCCAATGAAAGAAATGGAGGCGCAGGATTGATGAAAAAATGGATATTGGTATTATTGCTCAATGCATTCATCTTAACCCTCTGTACTGCTGTGCTGGCAGATACGGCATATGATCCTTGGGCAGCGCAGAAGGAAGCGCTAAAAGCTGCCGGAAGAGAAACGGAAGTTGTGCTGGCAGGATGGGACTGTTGGAAAGGGAATACGCCGTGGGCCTCGGTGATGCTTGTACAGGCAGGAGATACGGCACAATTGACAGTGCTGGAAATGGGAGAAGATGGAAAATGGACAATCGTCGCTTGCAGCGATACCATCCCTTCCGACTTTATAACCGATGCAGCGATAGAAGGTTCTTGGGATACGGCCTGGCCTGATACGGAAGGAACCGGCTATTTCAGCCTGACAATGGAACAACTGATTCCCGCAAAAGCCTATGGAGAAAAGACTGTTTATCAAGCCTACCGCACGCTGAGCTTTACAAGGACAGAGCAAGGAAAATGGATACTGTGCGGCGCATGTGACATTCCTTTTGAGGATGCCAGGGGTGGCTACTGTCCTTATCATTTGCTGTGGCTGACAAAGGATGGCTGGCTTTATATGTTTTATGAGGAAATCATGGACGAAAACGGATGGCCCATCGACCGCAGCGAAGAAATACAGCGCAAAACCGTGTCTATGGAAGAAATGACGCCGTACACAGAGCTGTCGGCGTTCGATTATCCGGCGTTCCTATCTGTTCTTCACGCCCAAGCCCCAACGGAGTACGAACACGCGCCTGTTGCTACCATGCCGCCGCGTCCCACGGTCACGCCTGCGAATCCCCCGGCAGGGGACGCCCATGAATTTGTTTATTACAATACCAACGGCGGAAAGTATTATCACGCCGATGCCTGCCGCCCGCGCGTAGACCCCACGTATTGGCCCCTCACCCCGGTTTCTTTTGAAAAAATCAACAACGATAAAGGGTATTCAAGACTTCTTCCCTGCTCCGTCTGCGGCGCGCCGGAAAGACCGAATACGGACGCGGGTAAAAGGAAATAAAGGAACCGTCCTCCCTATAGAGAAGGGCGGGAGGGACGGTTTGAGACTTCCATGTTCTAATAAAGGAGAGACAAGGAATGAAAAAACGGATCATATGCCTGGTGTTTTTCCTTGCGCTGCTCTGCCGCGGCGTCTCCCTGGCTTTGGCCGAAGGCGGGTTTGCGGCGGCGCTGGCGAACGATCCGGCTTGGGAGGACTACGAAATCACCGCCCAGGCGGGGGACTATGCCGTGGTGAGCGCGCCGGATTACAATGCCCTTGTGACCGTGGATGGAGACGGGCAAATTGCCGCCTATCCCATCGCGGTGCATCAGCCGGACGAAGGGTTTGGGCCCGCTACCCTGCTGCCGCTGCGGGACGGTGAAATGACGGGCTTTCAGTTGATTTACGGCAATCCCGATGAGAAGAGCGAAAAGTCAGAATATTTCGTCTTTGACGGCCGCGTTTCCGACAACGCGGGTGATTTGCTGCTGCGGAAAGCGAAAATCGGCGATTTGAGGGTGTACCGGGTAGACGACAGGCCGGAAATCAACCTCAAAGAGCATATTGCCAATTTTGCCGCGAGCTATGGCGTCGTATACAGTGACGAACGGCTGGAACAATGCGTTCAGCATCTGATCAAAAAGTCCGAAAGCACCTCTTTTGACTTGTGGGCTCGCAATGCACCCGCAATTTTTATGGTGGAATTGCAGATGACCCGTTCCATGGCGATAACCGACGCGCTGTTAGAAGACACAGTGAACGATTTGAACGCCATCCGCTGGATCAGAAGCTGGAATGACAGTACAAACGGCTGGGATGGCCAACCGCGCTATATCATCACGGACGGACAGCAGATCGTCTGGTATTCCGATCATCCCGCCCCGGCGGAATCCTTCTGGCATGGGGACGTCATCACCCTGCCGTCTTTCAGCATCAGCCTTTTCCCCGACAGTATCGCATGGGCACGGGATGCTTTTTCCAATGCACAATAGCGGCGACGCTGGAGAACACAAACGTCCCCGCATTTTCCAATTGTAAAAATTCCTGAAAAATGGAAAATTGCATAACAAATCGCGGTTTCCATCCGTTTTATAAGATGGAAACCTTTTTTTGTGCGAAAAAACTGTCGGCCAGACGAAGGCCAAGCGGAAGAAACGAAAGAGGATGTGAACGCTTATGCTGTTGCTGCCCATGGCGATTCTAACCATGGAGGATGACGACGACCGGGCCTACATGACCCGCCTGTACCGGGAGTACCGGGCGCTGATGCTGAAAACCGCCTGGGAATACAGCGAGGATTCGGGCACCGTGGACGATATCGTATCGGAAAGCTGCATCGCCCTCATCCGTCACCTGGAAAAATTAAAGGCGATGGAAAAAGCGGCGATCCGCGTGTATATCGTGACCACGGTGCGCAATAAAGCGGTGGATGAACTGCGGAGGCAAAACCTGCGCCAAAAAATCTTTGTTTCCATGGACGAGGATGCGGTGGACAGCGTGGCGGGGTTGGCCGCCTTTGAACGGAAGCTGAACCTGCGGCAGGAAATGGACGCGGTGAAGGAAGCCATCGCCATGCTCCCGGCGGCGGAGCAGGACGTGCTGCGGCTGAAATTTTTTCAGCATCTGTCCGATAAGGAAATCGCCGCGCAGATGGAGATTCCTGAAACCAAGGTGCGCACGCTGATCCGGCGGGCGAGGAAACAGTTAAAGCAAATGCTGTACGGAGAGGGGGAGAAGCAATGAGCGAAGCCGCGCTCCAGGATCGGTATTTGGATCTGCTGCTGGAAATGGTGTTTGAGGAACAGGAAGAAAAAGCCGTGGAGCGCCTGGCCCGATCCCCGGACCCGGAGCTGACGGAGGAACAGCGCGGCCGGGCGGATCGCGCGCTGGAAAAAGCGCTGCGGGAAGCGGATCGGCGGGCAAAACAGGAAGCGTCCCTCCGGAAAGCGCAAAGGGGAAAGCGCCGCGCAAAAGGTCTGCTGTTCCTGGTCGCCGTGATCCTGTTTTTCTCCAGCGCCGCTTTCGCGGCCAACGCGGAATTTTGGGAAATGCTGCTGCGCATGTTCGTCCGGGTGAATGAGCAGACCAACAGCGTCAGGCTCTATCCGGACGAGGAAACGGCCTGCAGAATGGAAGAAGAATATAAGGACATGCAGCCGCCGGACGCATGGGCGGGGTACTATTATTTTTCTTCTATTCCAGAGGGCTTTGCACTGGACTTAGGCAGCGTGACGGAATATTCTGTTCGCTACATCAGCGGAGAGCGGGCGTTTACCTTTGCCGAACACGTCTACGCTTCGGGAAAGGCAAACAGCCTGACGGGACTGGATTACACGGAAGCGGAGAAGGAAAGCGCCTTTGAATGCGGCCGGTTCATGGTTTGGGAAGGGAAACCGGTGCTGGCGTGGGAAGAAGTATTCAGCTGGTTTGAGCTGATCGGCGAAAACATGACCAGGGACGAGCTTTTGTCCCTTGCCGGGCTGGTGCTTCCCCGGGCGCTGGATATCCGGGTGGAAAACATTCAGCGGCAAGAGAATGACGCGGCCCTTTCTGCCTGGTGGGGCGGCGACTGGTTCCCCGCCTTTCTGCCCGACGGCCTGCGCGTCACGTCGTTTTCGGGGGATTGGGGCGGCTGCAGCATCACCCTGTCCGATCGCCGCGGCGTGACGATCGCCTTCATGGAAACCGACGCCGCGGAATCCATTCACGGAACGCAGCTGGAAAAAACTGTGATCAGCACCATCTCCCTGAACGGCGGGGAAGCGACGCTGGTGGACGGGTATGCCGGCGGAAGCAATCAGGCGGACGTCATCTGGCAGGCGGGAGAAAAATCGCTGCGCGTCAGAACCTCGGGGTATGATCGGGAGGGCACCGTCCGCATCGCGGAAAGCGTGCGCAGGCTGACGGAGGAGGAAAAACAGGGCAGGGTTTCCTGGACTTCCGACGATTATCCCATGAACCGCGTACAGCCGCCCGCCCTTTGGCAGGGCGCGTGCTTTCCTGCTTTCCTGCCCGGCGGATTCAGCCTGACGGAATATACCTTTACCGATAAGGATACGGAAAGAATCGCGTTTCGCACGGCGGATCACGAAAGGGAAATCACGATCCGGCGGCACAAAAACCGGCCCGATCTGAACTGCCACTGCCCAGCGGACGTTCAGTTCATTCCCTGCGGCGATTCCACCGCGCTCATGGTACTGAGCGACGAGGGCGGAATGATCTTTTCCCAGTTGATGCTGGCATATCAGGATCAATGGTATCATATCAGCGGAATGGGGATCAGCGCGGAGGAAATCATTCAAATTGCCCAAAGCATGAAGAACCGGGATCAGGCGGATTTTGTAACGGCGGAAAGGCCCGGCGGATGGGCGGGACGATGCTTCCCCGGCCTGCTGCCCGGCGATATGGTTCTTGCGGAAAGCGATACGGAAAAGGATTGCGTCATCTGGCAGGGGGAAAACGGGCGGCGGATGACGCTCCGGTATTTTTCTTTCCCCCAGGAAGTCCGGTTTGGGGAATTGAACGTGCAGGGAACGGTGATGACCGTCAATGGCTGTTCGGCCTGCATGCTGGAAGAAACCCTGTTTTCCGTTCCCAAAGCCTGCCTTTTCTGGCAGGATCAGTCCGGGTTCTATGAGCTGAATTTTTCCGGCTTTTCAACGGAAGAAGCCCTGGCCGTGGCGTGGGGCATCGTTTAAGGGGGGATCGGGAAGGAAAACGTGCTTTCTGTATAGAATAAACATACGATGTTTTCCCGGAAACGGAGGAATCGCCCATGAAAAGCAAATGTTTATTGATCGTTATTTTGGCGCTGCTGGCCCTCTTGTGCGCCGCGCCGTCCTTTGCTCAGGCGGATGGCTGGGAGGAGGACAAAGCGCTGGTGCTGTCCCACGTGGCGGAGGATTACCCGGATTGGCAGGTGAGCTTCACTACAATATACGGTTCGGGCAAGTGGAACGACGAGATGGCGATACATGTGCACCTGGGCCTGTACCGGGTAGAGGACGGCATGCTGGCGCAAAAAACGCTGCATGTGCTGACCAATCCGCTGTGGTCGGGGGTAGAAATCCACTATGACGAAATCGATCTGGTTCCGGTTCCCCTGTCACCGCTGGCCGTGGAGAAAATCGAAGCGCCGGCCCCGGATGAAATCGCCCTGGACGATTGGATCGACGTGGAAAAGCTCCCCGGCCTGGCGGAATTCATGCTGGAGGACGGCGAACACTGGGAAAATTTAGGCGCTTTTTCGGATAAGCTCATCGGCGTCGCCGTGAACGGGGAAGGAAAGCAGCGCGTCTGCATCGCTTACTGGAACGGGCAGGCGTATGACAAAATCCTTTCCTCCCCCGCCCAGGAAAAATCCTTCTGGCTCAATGAAATTCATTCCTGGGAGGATGAACTGGAGCTGATGGTGAACGACGGGCTGGCGTATGTGGATTGCGGCGGGGACGCGCCGGGCATTTACGGAATCAATACAGGCAGCGGCATTTGGATCTTTGAGAACGGTTTGGTTTGGAATGGCACCTTGGGTATTTCCGGTGATAGCAGCAATGAGCTTTATCCCGGCGTGCCGACTTTTCCCCTGTCCCTGACGGAAATGGACATATCCGCCGTACCCCTGACGAATGTCGAACTGCTGGCCGCCATGGACGCTTCGGGCTGGGCCTGCATCCGGGTCAACGGCGCGGAGATGCGGGACGCCCCGGACGGAAACGCGGTCGCCTCCTGCTATGCCCGCCTGTTCGGGCGCGTTAAGGAAGAACAAGGCGATTGGGTGCTGCTGCACATCGGCGGCGAGGAACACGGCGGGGCGGGTTGGTTCCGCCGGGAAGATTTGGCTTTTGGCCGCGATGGGCTTTTCATCCCCTGCGGCTTTCCCTCCTACGATTACAGGGACGGCTACGCGCCGCACCTAAATGAAGTGCTGCAAGGGCTGCCCGCGCCTCTGGAGGATGAGTCTCTTTCGACGAAAGCATGGCTCATCGGTGTACAGCCGAACGGGGACTGGCTGGTGCTGGTGAACGGGGACATCCTATGCACCGCCGCGCCGGACGCTTTTTCCGACATCGGGGAACCGGTGGATTATTACGATCCCCGGTATCAATACGATTGGACCGACGACGATTTCCGGACGCTGGAATACATCGAGGACGACGAAGGGCTTTCCCTCCTTCGCATCTACATGGAGGACGCGGAATTTGTCCGGGACGCCTTCCCCCAGCACTGCTATTTAGAAACGGAGCATGACGGCCCCAACCTTTTGATGGATTATTACATGAAAATGCCCGACGGCCCGCTTTCCTGGGACGAAGTGCCCCTGGAAAACCATGTCTGGATGACCTTTCAATTTCTGGATGGGAAATGGGTGCTGACGGACTGCACCGATGCGCAGACCTGGACGGCGAAGGTGGAGAACGGGCGCTTCACCTTTACTGATTATTCCCGCCCCGGCCCGGAGTGGGAATGGGAGGCTTTTCTTGACAGCGATTTGATGACCTTCGATTTTCTCCAGTTGGAAGCCCTGATCGACCAATACAACGCCATCATGCCCGAAAGGCCCTCCATTGCGGGCGACGAGGGATGAAAAGCGGAAAGAGAACTTTCAAGCAAAAGTGAAAAGTTGAAAGTGAAAAGTGAAGATTTAAATGGTTTGTGATCATCGATGCCCGGCAAAGTGCCGACAATCCAAATTTCCACTTTTCACTTTTCACTTTCCACTTTATATGCCTTAAAGCCTCCTTGAATCTTCTTTTGCCCGATCAAAACGGGGTTTCAGTTGCGCGGCGGGCGGCGCGGTGATACAATAGGACGCGCGGGAAAAGCGATTTTGTTTCCGCCCATTGGAAGCATGGAGGGAGACCCATGGACTGGCTCAGCGTGATTTTGATTGCGGGCATTGTGCTGCTGTACAGCTTTCAAACTCTGTTCTGCACTCTGTATAACCAACGGTATCCCGGCAACGCGGAATGCGCCGCGCCGGTGTTCTGCATCCTGGAATCGGCGTTCATCACCCTGATCACTTGGGCGCTGAACGGGTTTCGCTTCCATGCCAGCCCGCCCACGCTGCTCTTTGGCTGTCTGAACGCCCTGGTGCTGTTCGGCTACAACAGCAGCCTGATGGCGGCGGGCAAGCGGGGGTCTTACGCCTTTTTCAATATGGCCCTGCTGTACGGGGCCATCCTGGTGCCCATGGCGTACAGCGCCATCTTCCTTCATGAAGGCACCACCGCTGTGCAATGGGTGGGCGTGGGGCTGATGCTGGCGGCGTTCCTGCTCATGAACTGGGAAGGGAAAACGGAGAAAACCGCCAAGCGGGGGTTCTATCTTTTCTGCGCCCTGCTGTTTCTGTGCAACGGCCTGTACAGCGTGTTCCTCAAAATGCAGTCCATGGCCTGCGAAAACGAAAGCGCCGAAATGATCATGCTCACCTTCGGCCTCATGGGCTTGGCCGCGCTGATCCAACTGGCCATTGCCCAAAAGGGCAATACCCTGCAAGCCTTCCGCCAGAACAAGCGCAGCCTGCCGCCCCTGATCGCCTGCCTGCTCAGCGCCGGGCTGGCCGTCAACGGGCTGGTGGCGGTGATCCCACGGGTCAATTCCGTGGTACTCTACACCGTGGAAAACGGCGGCGTGCTGCTGCTGTCCTTCCTGTACGCCGTGACCCTGTTCCACGAAAAACCCGTCCCCAAAAAAGTGGCGGGCGTGGTGATTGCCGTGGTCAGTATTACGCTGTTGAGCCTGTAACGCATTGGAAAAACAGAAAGGTTGGTGAACGGCATGAAGCATATGAATCCAAATGCGGCCTACGCTGTAAATTCCAAAGGTCAATTGGTAAAAACGGAAGCGTATGATCAAAAAACGATGGTGCTGCGGACACTCACACCGGATATGAAAGCTACACCTGAACAGATCGCCGCGCTTGAAGAAGCAAGCCGCCACCCCATCGTATTTGATGCGGATTGCCCCGAACTGACCCCGGCAATGGCGGAAGCCTTCCGAAAAGCCGCGAGAATCCGCGATACGCAAAAAAATAACGCGAGCTAAACGACTGCAAGAGGATACAACAAGAGCGCCGGAAGTGATTTCCGGCGCTCTGATCGTATCTGTGATAAGCTTTATTCGCCCTGCTTCGCGCCGCATTCGGGGCAGAACTTGGCGGCGCGGGGGATGCGGCTGCCGCATTCGGAGCAGAACTTGGTTTCGCCTGCGGGCGCGGCGGCCTGCTGGGGCGCGGCCTGAGGCGCGGCGGCCTGGGGATTGAACGCGCCCTGCATGGTCTGGGCCATCATGGCGCCCATGCCCATGGAAGCGCCAAAGCCCGCCATGCCGTTGGGGTTGTTGGCGGCGTCCCGAAGGGCTTCGGCGGCCTGGAACTGGGTGTATTTGTTCAGGTCGCCCACCACGCCCATGGAGGTGCGGCGGTCCATGGCCTTTTCCACCTCGTCGGGCAGGGAGATGTTTTCGATCACGAAGGTTTCCAGCTTCAGGCCTAAGTTTCCGATGCGGGGAGACAGGGTCTGCAGGGCGTACTGGCCCAGCTCGTCATAATTGGCGGCCAGATCCAGGGCGGGGATTTTGCTCTGGGCGATGGCGTCGGACAGGCCGGAAACCAGGGTGCGCTTGATCTGGCCGGTGACGCCCTCCACGCTCATATAGGCGTTGGTGCCGAAGGCTTCCTTCAGGAAGGCCACGGGATCGGAAACCCGGAAGGAATAAATGCCGTGGGCGCGCAGGCGCACCATGCCGAATTCGGCGTCCCGCATCATGACGGGATTGCTGGTGCCCCACTTCTGATCCAGGAACTGCTTGGTGTTCACGAAGTACACTTCCGCCTTGAAGGGGGAGTTGAAGCCGTACTTCCAGGATTTGAGGGCGGTGAGGATGGGCATGTTCTGGGTTTTCAGCTCGTAGCGGCCGGGGCCGAACACGTCCGCCAATTCGCCCTCGTTCACCATGATGGCCACCTGGCTCTCGCGCACGGTCAGCTGCGCGCCGTTCATGATTTCCTTGCCGTTGCGGTCATAACGGAAAACCATGGTATCGCTGGAACTGTCCTTCCATTCGATCACGTCCACAAGCTGGCTGGTAAATACATCAAAAAGTCCCATATCGGTTCCTCCTTATCATGCTTCCTGCGCGTCGCGCAGCAAATCTTTCACGCTGGTCAGCCAGGCCGACTCGGTGACCATCATATCCAGATCCAGATAATCCTTGATTTTCTGAATGCTGTCCTGAATGTGTACGTCGGTGCGGCGGCCCAGCTCCTCCGGCGTTTCGGGCTTCTGGCCGTGCATGGGCATGCACACGATGCGGATATGCCGGGGGGTGAGTACCGCCACGGCGTAATAAATGCCTTCCACGTAGCGGCCGAAGAAATTATTGCGCAGGGCGCTTTCCAGCCGCTGCTGGGCGTGGCCCCGATGCTCGGACAGGTAGGCGTCGCCCTGGGGCATGTCGATTTCGTACAGTACGCAGGGCTTATCCACGCTCACGTGGGAGCGAACCAGCTTCAATTCCCGCTGCAGGCCGTTCCAGTCCCGCACGTTCCCGGCCAGCAGATCGTGGATCAGCTCGTCCCGCTGGATGGTGAGCATGGCCTCTTCGTCATAATATTCATCGGCGTAATCGGCATGCAGCCGATCCAGCACGGCCACGGTCTGGCGCAGGGCGGTCTGCTGCTCGGCGCAGCCTAAGCAGACCTGGAAAATGGGCAGGCTGGGCCGCCCGTAGCGCAGGAATTTGGTCAGCGGCATGCCGTCCACGTCAAAAAAACGATAACCCACCGCGTCGATGGCCTTGCTGTTGAGCAGATCAATGGCTTCCTGGGGAGAGGACGCCATGTAGGGCGCGCGGCAGTTCAGGTTTTGCCAGGGAATCTGATCACGGAACTGCGTGAGCAGGTCTTCCCGGTCTGTTACCAGCAGCAGTTTGTACATAGTGCCTCCATCCTCGTTCAGATTCTGACTTACCTTTCCGATTATAGCATAAAGCCCCCCCTCTGACAATCATTTTTTGCAGAAAAGGGGGAGGGGATTAGGGGGAAATGGCAGGATTTGACGACGGGCGGACCAGAAAAAAGAGTGGAGAGTTGAGAGCGGAGAGTTGAGATTTATATAGTCAGCATATTCGACATTCAGAGAGTGCAGACAATATTATCTCAACTCTCAACTCTTAACTCTCAACTCTGCATCCTCACGGATGATAGAGCTTCTGCGTCTGATAGTGGGGATCGCAGGTCAGGTTGATTTTCAGGCGGCGGAAAATATTTTCATCCACGGGGGAGAGGATCACGGTGGAATGGGCCTCGCAGCCCGCTAATTTTTTCAGCTGGCTCATCACGTTGGCGGCGGCGGGATCCGTGGCGGCGCAGATAGAAAGGGCCAGCAGAATTTCGTCGGAATGCAGCCGGGGGTTGTGGTTGCCCAAATAATCGCATTTCAGGGTTTGGATAGGTTCGATGACCTGGGGGGAAATGAGATGCGCTTTTTTCTCGATGCCGCCCAGCGCCTTGGCCGCGTTCAGCACGGCGGCGGCGGAGGGTCCCATCAAATCGCTGGTTTTGCCGGTGATGATCTGGCCGTCGGCCAATTGGATGGCGATGGCGGGCGCGCCGGTTTCGTTGGCCCGGCGGCGGGCGGCGGCGATGACCGGGCGCTCGTCGTCGGTCAGGCCCATTTTGCGCATCAGCAGCTCTAACTTCTGCACCTCGGCGGATTCCGCCTTGCCCTGGCGCATGCCGCACTGGGCGGCGTAATACCGGCGAATGATCTCCTGCCGGGCGGCAGCGCGGCAGACGTCGTCGTCGACGATGCAGTCCCGGATCATGTTCACGCCCATGTCCGTGGGGGATTTGTAGGGCGACTGGCCGTAAATGTATTCAAACAGGGCGTTGAGTACGGGAAAAATTTCCACGTCCCGGTTGTAATTCACCGTGGTGATCCCGTAGGCTTCCAGGTGGAAGGGGTCGATCATGTTCACGTCGTCCAAATCGGCGGTGGCGGCCTCGTAAGCCACGTTGACCGGATGGGTCAGGGGCAGATTCCAGATGGGGAAGGTTTCAAACTTGGCGTAGCCCGCGTTCACGCCCCGCTGATGCTCCTGGTACAGCTGGCTGAGGCACGTGGCCATTTTGCCGCTGCCGGGGCCGGGGGCCGTCACCAGCACCAGGGGCCGGGAGGTTTCAACGTATTCGTTGCGGCCAAAGCCCTCGTCGCTGACGATGTGCTTCACGCTGTAGGGGTAGCCCTCGATGGGGAAATGGCGGTACACCTTCACCCCGAGGCTTTCCAAATGCTGCTTGAAATGCACCGCGGCCCGCTGCTCCTGCCAGCGGGTCATGACCACGCTGCCCACGTACAGGCCGATGCCCCGGAAGGAGTCGATCAGGCGCAGCACGTCGGCGTCGTAGGTGATGCCCAAATCCCCCCGCACCTTGCTTTTTTCAATATCGTCGGCGTTGATGGCGATCACCAGCTCCGCCTGATCCTTCAAATTCAGCAGCATGGACATTTTGCTGTCCGGCCGGAAGCCCGGCAGCACCCGGGAAGCGTGGTAATCGTCAAACAGCTTTCCCCCCAGCTCCAGGTACAGCTTGCCCCCAAATTCGTCGATCCGCTCCCGGATATGCTGCGACTGCATGGCCGTGTATTTGTCATGATCAAAACCGATGCGCATGGATGATCGCCCCCTTCGACGTTTTTTGCACACACTTAAAAATTATATCATGACCCGCAGGGGGAAACAAGCGGGAGAAAAATGTTTTTTGGCTTTTGCCGCCGGAAACCGCGCTGGGAGCAGGAAATAAAAGAGCTTCTGTCGAATACGGCAAAAGATTTTCCCGCCGGAGGGTGCGGGCTGCCCGGCGTGATGCCAGGCGGCCTGCGGGGCATACCCAAACAGAGGTGAAACGCCATGGAATCAAAGAATATCGCGTCAGACAAAAAAACGGGCCGGGGCCTGCGGAAATGGGAGGCGCGGCTGGACAAAATCTTCGGCTGGAAGCCGCTTATGCCGCTGACGGTCTTTCTTCTGTTCGTCCTGTCGGCGGTGATCCACGGGCTAATCATGCCGGGGCCGCACGTTGTGAATATCTATTATGACGAGGCGCTGAGCTGGGGCCTGGCAAAATCATTTTGGAAAGAACCCTTTACCGTTTACCACATGCCGGTGGAATACAGCAAATTTGTTTATGCCATGGCGCTGTCGCCGCTGTATTTGATCGGGGACCCGATTCTGCGTTCGGAGCTGGCCATGTGGCTGAACGCGGTGATGATTTCCTTTGCCGTGTTCCCCGCCTATGGGCTGGTGAAAAAAATCTCCGCGTCTCCCAAGGTGCGGCTCGCGTCGCTGGTGCTGTTTATGTGCAGCCCCATCATGAATTATTCCGAAAAGTACGTGCCGGAATGCCTGTATCTGCCCATGATCCTGTACCTGATGTTGGGATATTATACGCTGTATCAGCACGTCGGCGATCCCGCGTGTTCCCTGCGCAAATTGAATGTCTGCGCCGTTCTGCTGGGCGTTTTTGCGTACGCGGTGTATCTTGAACGGGAAGCGACCCTCGCTTTTTTCGGCGGCTTTTTGATTTGGAGCCTGATCGCGGCGGCAAAATGCCGCAGGCGGAAGGACGAACGCTGGAAACGGTATTTGAGCGCTGCCCTCCTCCATCTGATCGCGGCGGGAGCGTGCCATTGGCTGACAACAAAGCTGCTGGGCCTCGGGTTTTCTTATTCCGAGCAATTCATGCTGGACAATATCAACTCGATGTACAAAATCGAATATCTCATTCACTGTCTGATCGCCAACGGGCTGTATCTCTGCGCCGCCTTTTTCGGCCTTCCCGTGCTGTACTGGCAGCTCAAAAGGAATCGGCGGGGCAGGCTGGCGGAGGAAGGCGCGGCGCACCGGGATTGGGTCGTTTTTCTGTCCGCCGCGTTTTTCCTGACCCTTGCTTTCCTTTCGTTCAGCGTGTCCGTGAAGGAAGAATTAGGAAATGTGAACATGCGCTGGTATACGCGCTATTTTATTCCCTTCCTTTTCCCGCTTTTCGCGCTCGTGCTGGAAGAAATACGCAAAGCGCCACAACGCGCGCGGCGCGCGGGCATGTTGGGCGTGCTGATCGTGGGCGCGGCGTGTCTGCTGCTTTTGGCCCCCAACCGGTATGTGTCCGATTTTGATTCCCTGGATACCTGGCATATTCAGGAGCTGAACAAGGTTTTTGACGACATGGCCCCGGAAACGGAAGAGACGGAAGCCGACGGCGAAGAGGAAGCATCCGACGGGAAAACGCCCTTGGAGCTGTTCTTCGCCGATCAGACGGACGGATCCAAGGAAATCGTCTATAACCACGGTTTGGTGTTTTCCATGCTGGCTTTCACCCTATGGATGATTTTGATCGTTTGGCTGGCGGGCAGGCGCAAAAAGGCCGCCTTTGCGGTGCTGTGCATGGCGGCGCTGGCCGTTGAAGGCTACAACAATGTTATGACGGTGCAACGGTTTAAAATATTCGGAGATATCCCGGCGGAAGAGGCGCGGGCTTACGCCCAGCTGGACAGAGACGTTATCGAAGTGGCGGGGGACGAGAATATTTTGCTCATCCACACGGCGCGGGATATGAGAAAGAGAAAAACGGACACTTTCTTCTCCTTCGACTTTTATTCGGTGCTGACCAAGGACTTGAAGGCGGCCATGGGCGAAAACGGCGTGATCGACCTGAAATCCACTTCCCTGCGCGTTTCCATGGATCAGTTTACGGGCGAAGGGAAATACCCGGCGGGAACGCTTTTCCCCTATGTGCTGTGCGGCGAGGAAATCATATTCAATGAAGACAGCATGGAACAGGTGCTGTACAGCGAAGAAACGAACTATTATCTGTATAAAGTCCTTGATCCGGCGATCCTCGATGTGGATTTAATCTTTTTTTACGAAGAATAGTAGCTATGAATCGCCCTGGCACGGCTCACGCATGAATGAGAAATTGGGATTTGACGGGAAGAGGAAACCGCTGGGGCCTCCGCGGCCCCAGACCCCACGGCAGGGGATGATCCCCTGCACCCTCTCCTGCGGAAATTACTCGATGCGTTGAGACGACTTGGTTCCCGCTGTCGCATTGGAAAGGATAGCAAAATTTGACGGCCTTGTGCTTCTGGCCCGGCCGCCTTTGGCGGCCAACCCGGATGCGAAGCATCCGGGGAAAGCCAGGGAATAATCCCGAGGAAAAAGCGAGCTTTTTCCCAGGGATTTTCCCGGCTTTCTTGGGCCAGAAGCTTCAAACTTTCG
>JAFSNT010000133.1 GCA_017443295.1 Clostridia bacterium | reverse complement strand
TATTCCTTGGCGTGGGCGAAAGATTCCGGCGGCGTTTTCAGCAGATGCAGGAGGGCATCGGAAAACAGCATCATCACCGCCATCAGTGCAAGGCCCACGATAGCCATTAAGGCGAACATGGTGCCCACGGTTTCGGAAGCGTCCTTCTGCTTCCGCGCGCCGATATACTGGCCCACCATCACCGTGCCGGACACCGTCAGGCCGCTGACCATCATGGCCACCAGATGGGTGATCTGGCTGCCGATGTTCACGCCGGACAGGATCTGCACGCTGATCGTGGGGTCGGGGTCGGAAAAATTGCCCACCACCAGCATATCCACCGCGCCGTACAGCGCCTGAAGGATGTTGGACAGCAAAAAAGGCATGGAAAAGGCGACCATGCCCTTGGCAATGGGGCCCTGGGTAAAATCCCGCTGCGTCTTGCTCATGAAAAAACCTCGCTTCCGTTTCAGGTAGGGATTAGGAATAAACATCTATAGACGAAAAGATTTGCAGAACTGCTTTTTTGAGCTGAGAGTGGAGAGTTGAGATTTATATAGTATTGATCATAGGAAACCGGGAAAACAGTATAGCTGTTTAGACAAACTTGATCTCAACTCTCAACTCTCTCCCGTTTTATTCAGGTCAAGCACCATACAATCGCTCAATCGCTTCCCGCGCCATGATCGCCGCGCCCTGGGCTGGAGAAAAACGGGGCGCAATGATGTTCACCTTTGGCAGCGCGGCGCGGATGCGTTCCTCCGTCAAGGCACGGATGGGCGCGTACCGGTTTAAGATGCTGCCCGTCATGGCGATTTCGCCGTCCTCCATGCCGGTTTTCCGCCAGCCGGTCATGACCAGCTCGGAAAGGTCCTCCGCCGCTTTTTTGGCGATAGTGAAAGCCGCTTCGTCTTCCGCTTCCAAGGCGGGAAGCAGCAGGGGCGCCAGGGAAGCAATTTCCTTTTTGCCGGTGCCGGGCGCGTACAGCCAGGTGATCATGCCGCGAATATCCTGAATATGCAGGGCGTCAAAGACCGCTTGCTTTAAGCAAGTGCCCTTTCCCCTGCCGTCCTCCGCCCGGGCTGCCGCCATGAGAATGTCCCGGCCGATGGCGTAACCGCTGCCGCCGTCGTCGATCAGATAGCCCCAGCCGCCCACGCGGAAGCTGTTTCCCTGGGGATCACGGCCATAGCAGATGGCCCCCGTTCCGGCAATCAGCACCGCGCCGTGGCCCCGAATGGCCCCGGACAGGGCGATTTCCTGATCGCCCACCAGGCGCAGCGGCCCTCCGTACCCGGCTTTCCGCACCGCCTGTTCCACGATCTGGGCGGCGTCCCGGTTGCTGGCCCCCGCCATGCCGATCACCAGCAGGCCGCAGCCTTCAAGGCCTTCTTGCCGGCAGCGCATAGCTTCCACGGCGTCCCGCACCGTTTTTTCCACCGTTTCCCGGGAAGCGCCGCTCAGGTTCAGGGGCCCAAAGGATTGGGATACCATTTCCCCGTTTTCGCGCAGGAAGCATACTTCCGTTTTTGTGCCGCCGCCGTCCCAGCCGCAGTAATACATTTTTTTCATCTCCCGTCATACGAAACGGCAGACCGCCCGCAAAGACGGCCTGCCACAGCGTTCGCAATTTTTCAGCCCTTGATCACTTTTTCCGTTTCCCCATCGAAGATGTATACATTTTCATAGGGGATGGAGAAGGTAATGTCTTTATCGGTTTCCGGGGTGTCGTGGCTGTCCACCTTCAGGATGGCGTGATCCTTGCCCGCCACAACGTACACGTTGGTATTATCGCCTAACATTTCGGTCAGTTCCACATTGCAGGTGACTTCATAGGCGTTTTCATGGCTGCCCAGTTGGATGTGCTCGGGCCGGAAGCCGAACACCAGCTCTTTGCCCTCGTATTGCCCGATATCCTTGAGCTTTTTGCCCAAATCCAGCTCCATTTCGCCGAAGCTGATCGTGCCGTTCCGCACCTTGCCCCGCAGAAAATTCATGGGCGGCTCGCCGATGAAACCCGCCACAAACACGTTTTCCGGTTCAAAATACAGTTGATAGGGCGTGCCGGTCTGCTGCACGTAGCCGTCCTTCATCACCACGATGCGGTCCGCCAGGGTCATGGCCTCGGTCTGGTCGTGGGTCACGTAAATGGTGGTGGCCCCGGTTTCCCGGTGGATCTGGGCGATTTCATAGCGCATGGTCACGCGCTGCTTGGCGTCTAAGTTGGACAGCGGTTCGTCCATCAGGAACACGCCCACCTTGCGGATGATGGCCCGGCCTATGGCCACGCGCTGGCGCTGGCCGCCGGACAGGGCGCGGGGCAGCCGGTCCAGATAGTCCGTCAGGCCCAAGATGCGGGCGACGTTGTTGACCCGCTGCTCGATGATGTCCTCGTCCACGCCCTGGAGGGTGAGGCCGAAAGCGATATTATCGTACACCGTCATCTGCGGATACAGGGCGTAGCTCTGAAACACCATGGCGATCTCCCGCTCCCGGGGACCCTTTTCGTTGGCCCGCTCGCCGTTGATCAAAAATTCGCCGTTGGAAATGTCCTCCAGGCCCGCGATCATGCGCAGGGTGGTGGATTTTCCGCAGCCGGAGGGGCCGACGAAAACAACAAATTCCCCTTTCTCAATTTCCAGATTGAAATTGTGGACGGCGTGGAAGCCGTTGGGGTAAATTTTGTTGATGTTTTTCAGCGTCAGGTACGCCATGGTATTACCTCCTCAAGAACGTTTGCGCATGGACAAAACGGATTTCCTTTGGTATAATGAAGATCAATTCCACCGTAAAGGGGATCAAGCCATGAATGACGTCGTTTACGCCGCGCATCTGACGGCCCCCCACGGGAGCCAGCCGCTGCTGCACGAGCAATGGGAATTCGCCTTCTGCCTGTTGGGAAGCGGGGAATATTCCTTAGGCGGCCAGACGCTTTCCTTTGGGAAGGGCGATATGGTGGCCGTACCGCCCTGTACGCCCCATTGCAGCCTGACCGACAAGGGCCTCAAAATCATCCAGGTTTTCATGAACCAGCCGACCCTGTGGATCAAGGACCCTTGCGTGGTTCACGGCGACGGCAGTCCCCACCTCCAGGCCGCCTTTGAAGGGGCGCTGTACCATTACCGTTCCGACCGTCCCGCCAAGGCGCATTTGCTGAACGCTTACGGCGGGCTGATCGTGTGCTATTTAGCGGCGTTCCACAGCGGGCAGACCATTTCCCCCGTGGTACTGGAAATGGAAGGGGACATCCGCGCCCACTTTGCCGATCCGGCCTACGAGCTGGACGCCCATCTGCGTGCCCTGCCCTTCAACTACGATTACCTGCGCAAGCTGTTTCAGCGGGAAATGGGCGTGACGCCCCTGCAATACCTGAACAACCTGCGTTTGTATACAGCGGCGGAAGCGCTGCTGAACGCGGAAGGAACGGCCGGCAGCGTGACGGAAATCGCCCGAATGTGCGGCTTCCGGGAACCGCTGTACTTTTCCCGGATGTTCAAAAAGAAGTACGGCCTTTCCCCCACGCACTACGCCGCCGCCGGAAAGCGGCCTTATCCCTGACGGGGCAGCAGCATGATTTCCGTATAGCACATCAGGAAGGGCGCCACGCCCTTGGCGTCGTTTTTCACCACCGGCTCGGACATGTAATAGGCGTAGGTGCCATCCCGGCGGCGGTTGGTTTCCGGCCCCAGTCCGGCCACCAGGCAGATATTGCTCAGGCACAGCTGGCCGTCGGCAAATTCCAGGCAGGTGTTCACAAGGCCGTCAAAGGTCTTTTTGCCAAGCGCCGCGAATTTGTCCTCCAGCACGCCTAACCGCGCGCCTTTCAGCATGGCGTAGGCGATCATGCTGCTTCCGCTGCTCTCCTGATAATTGTCTTCCCGGCCCGCCTGATCCACCACCTGATAATACATGCCCGTATCGGGCGCGGCGAAGGGAGCCATATCCGCCATCAATCGGGCGAAAACCGCCGCGATTTTGTCCCGATCGGAACCGTCTGGCAGGATCTCCACCAGGTCGGCCAGGGCCACGGAGAACCAGCCGATGGCCCGCAGCCAGAAGCACTGGCTCAGGCCCGTTTCCTTGTCGCACCAGAAGGCGGTTTTGCCGGCGTCGTAGCCGTGGAAGTACAGGCCGGTCTTTTCGTCCCGCATGCGGGCGCGAACCGTTTCTATCTGCCGGACAATATCGGAATAATCTTTGGAACCGAAATATTTTTCATACAGGGCGGCGAAGGGCTGGGCCATGTAAACGCCGTCCAGCCACACCTGATTGGGGTAAATCTGCTTGTGCCAGAAGCTGCCTTCCCAGGTGCGGGGCTGCTCCTCCAGCCGCCGCATCAAAAAATCGGCGGCCTTTTTGTATTTTTCTTTGCCGGTCTTTTCATACAGCTCAAACAGCACCCGGCCCTCATTGATGTCGTCCAGGGTGTGGGCGTCCAGCTTATAACCGCGGATGGAGCCGTCCTCCAGCACAAAGGAATCAATGAAGCTGTCCACAAAATGGAAATAACGGCTTTCACCGGTGATGCGCGCCATGGACAAAAGCGCGTTCATCATGCACCCGTCCACGTAATTCCAGTTGGCCGGAACCCCGTCCCGCAGCTTTTCCACGTTCCACACGGTGCGTTCCGGGGAGGATTGCTCGATCAGACTGACCACATAGCGGTCAATATCTTGATACTGTCCCATGATTTCGATCATCCCCTCTTTGCTTTATGATGGACGGGCGCCGCTTTTGGCGTCCGCTAAAATGCGCCTGAACAGCCGCTTCGCGCCGATGAACAGCATGTCCCACCCCATGGCGAACAGGCCGAACAGGATGGGTTCCACCCCCAGCGCCGCCGCGCCTTCCGTGTGATTCACGGCGGCGATCACGGTGTTCACCAGATTGTAGGTCTGGGCCACGCAGAACATCACCGCAAAGGCGTACAGCACATTCAGGGGCAGGGAAACGAATTTTTTCGGCGGAATCATCATCCACCGGTCGTTGGCGTTTTCCGGCTTGGCGATGAAGCGGAAAATGTTGTTGGTGATGATGTCCGTCACAAAGCCCAGCGCGGCGGCGGTGACCATCAGCAGATCCAGCTGATCCTGTACGTACATGCCGATGCCCCAGATGAAGAAGTAGCACACGATCCCGGCCATCCACGTTTTGATGAGGACGGCCTTGACCCACCCCGCCATTTTGACCCCGGAAACAGCGGAACGGTACTTCCTCAGCTCCTGCTTGCTGACGGGCGGGGAGTTTTCCTCCGTGGCGTTCACCAGATCGTCCACGGCCTTGGTTTTCAGCCTGTAATACTCCGCGACGGATTTTTCCGGTTCCCTGCCGATTTGCCGTTTCTTTTTCGCCATGCGGTTTACGCGTCCTCGCCGCTGATATCAATGGCGGCCATACCGCTGTTTTCGGCGACTTCAATATTGGTGTTGAGCTTCCGGATCAGGGGGGTATACACCGGCAGCAGCGCCAGCAGGGCCGCGCCGATGACGACCAGGATCATATGCACCCGCACCACGCCCTGGGCCACGGCCACAAAGGCGTTTTTCCCGGTGGGGCTGATGGGGCTGTCTTCCCGGGTGAGGGCCACCGTGATGCGGCTGCCGTAATAGTAATCACAGAAAAGCAGGATGCCGATCATCAGGAAGGTGATCACCAGCATGGGTACGTTGGTTTTTTTGCGATGGGGAAAGGAATTGAGGAAGGACACCAGCGCCAGGGCGGAAAACAGCATGGTGGAAAACTCCGCCAGCCCCATATGGGGGCCGTTGATGAGGGCGGTGGTATTGGCGATCTGGCTCAGATTCAGGGAGTAATACACGTAGGCGGCTGCCAGCACCAGCATGGCGATGAGCTGCGGCTTTCGTTTCAGTGCGACCAAACGCTTGCGGTAAAATTCCCTGAAAACGGAAGGTTTCTTCGTCATCTTTATCGCGCCTCCTTCCGGATCGCATTGGTGGTTTCTTTATCAAAGAAGTGCATTTTGCCAAAGCGAAGGGACACCTGGTCGCCGTTGCGGTAGGAATTCCAGCCCCGCAGTTTGGCCGTGACGCGGCAGTTCTCGCCCATATAGCCCTGCACCAGCGTGTTCATGCCCAAGTTTTCATTGGTGATCACCTTCGCCATGACGCCCTGGCCCTGGGAAATATCCTCCGGCCGGACGCCGAGGATGATGGTTTTGCGGTCGTAGGGCCGAAGCAGATCCTTCTGTTCCTCCGTCAGCTCCGCTTCAAAGCCCTTGCCCCGGAGCTTGCCGTTCTCAAACACCACGTCGAACAGGTTCATGGGCGGCAGGCCGATGAAGCTGGCAACGAATACGTTGTTGGGTGTGTCATACAATTCCAGCGGGGTGCCCACCTGCTGCACATGGCCCATGGACATGCACACGATGCGGTCGGCCAGGGTCAGCGCCTCGGTCTGGTCGTGGGTCACGTACAGGATCGTGGCCTGCAGGCGCTTATGCAAAAGCAATATTTCCCGCCGGGTGGAGGAGCGCAGCTTGGCGTCCAGGTTGGACAGCGGTTCATCAAACAGGAACACCTTGGGGTTACGCACAATGGCACGGCCCATGGCCACGCGCTGCCGCTGTCCCCCGGAGAGCTGGGCGGGCTTTTTGTTCAATTGCGCCGTCAGGTCCAGGATCTCCGCCGCGGCCAGCACCTTTTTATGGATCACATTGGGGTTTTCCTTGCGCAGCGTCAGGGAAAACGCCATGTTTTCGTAAATAGTCATGTGGCCGTAGAGGGCGTAGTTCTGGAACACCATGGCCATATCGCGGTCCTTGGCCGGGGCCTGGGTAATATCCCGCCCGTCCAGCAGCAGCTTGCCCTTGGAAATATCCTCCAGGCCCGCCACCATGCGCAGGGTGGTGGATTTGCCGCAGCCGGAGGGACCGACCAGCACGATCAGCTCGCCGTCCTTCACGTCCAGGTTGAAATCGTACACCGCCTGCACGTTGTTGTCGTAAATCTTATCCAGATGCTGCAGTTGTAGCTCAGCCATGTATTTTCCTCCTTACGCCTGCATCAAGCCTAAGTTTTCCAGGTGGGCCGCAAGCGCATTACTCTTTCTGATGTTGATCATTGCCGCCCGGAACAGACAGAAAGCTGAAGCAATCAGGTAAAAGCAAACACGGATAAACTGCCAGTCACCCATCACAAGATTGTCCATCGTTACATTAAAATGCATGCTGAGTATCTGAATGGAAGTTTCGATCGGCGCGCCGTTTACCGCAGTATGCATTTTAACGGGCAGAATAAAAATTCTGGCGATTTGCAGTACAGCCAAAAGAATCAGCACCCAGGAATATCCCTTCTTGTAGTTTTTGACACCTTCCGAGCAAAGAAACGCGGCCAACATGAAAACAAGGTTATAGATGATGGAGGCGCCGATGAGGATGGTGTAGTAATGGGTGCCCACATCGGATTTATAAATACTGACGAAGAAAAGGACGTCAAACACGATAGCCAGCAGAGCCATCCTGGAGGAGGCTGTGTTCTTGGTATAACGCATGCGATCAGTTTGCGTTGTAAGTTCATCAATCATGCTGATACCGCCTTTCCGGAGGACTGGAGCAGCAGCTCCCTCTCCTCCCGCATCATTTTCTTCTTCCAGATATAATTCACAATCAGGAGCGCGGCGGCGGCAAGGACCACGCCGCACACAAGGAAATGAATATCGAACCAGAAGGTGGAATCGGTGTAGGTGCCGCGGCGGGCCAGACGCTTTTCCAGCTCCGCGAAATTCACCGTGGTCAGATACTGGGTTTTGAAGGCTTCCACCTGGAGATGGCACCAAATGGCCATGGCGCATTCCGCCAAAACGTTGAGGGCGGTGGCGACGGCGTTGCCGATGTAATACTTGCGCCGGGAATGGGTGTTGGTCAAAAACAGCAGACAGGATAACAGGAGCATCCCGATGGAGCACCTGAGCAGCGTGCGGTTGAAGGGCTGCATATCATAGTAGATCCTGGCGCCCTCCACCTTGGCTGAATCCAAATTGTTGGGATTCGGAATCATGGAATAAAGCGTGTCGAACAAGTCCGTGAGCAGGCCCAGGGCGTAAACGAACACCAGCGCGCCGGCCACCACGGATACGAGACACACGATCCTCTGGAAGACAACCTGTTTTTTATACATATTGATCTCAGCCCCTTCAGGAGAAGCCCGGCGCCCCGCCCTTTTTCAAGGGCGGAGCGGCGAGCCGATTGGATTGGCCGTTCCCGGGGTCCTTTTCAGAACCCCGGGAACGCATGGATTTGGCTTGCGGAATTACTTGGCGCTTTCGTAGTATTCCAGCAGACGGGCCCAGGCGTCGTTCTTCAGTTCGGT
>JAFSNT010000132.1 GCA_017443295.1 Clostridia bacterium | reverse complement strand
TCCACTTTTCACTTTTTTTGAAAAATGACCAAGGAGGAATGCATCATGTCCCGCCCTGACAACCGGAAACCCAACGAGCTGCGTCCCTGTGAAATCACCGTAGGCTTTGTGGGCACTGCCGACGGCAGCTGCCTGATCCGCTGCGGCGGCACGCGGGTGATTTGCACCGCGTCCGTTGACGAAAGCGTGCCCCCCTTCCTGAAAGGCAAAAACGTGGGCTGGCTCACGGCGGAATACAGCATGCTGCCCGCTTCCACGGGCCGCCGCAAGGCCCGGGACGGGGTGAAGAAGGATGGCCGGGGCGTGGAGATCAGCCGCCTTATTGGCCGTGCCCTGCGTCAGGCGGTGGATCGCCGCTTTTTGGGCGAGCGCACCATCACCATCGACTGCGACGTGCTGGAGGCCGACGGCGGCACCCGCACCGCCTCCATCACCGGGGGCTTCGTGGCGCTGGTGTGCGCGGTGGATAAGCTGCTCAAGCAGGGCAAAATCAAGGAAAGCCCCATCGTGCATCAAATCGCCGCCGTCAGCGCGGGCATCGTGGACGACGTGCCCTGCTTAGACCTGTGCTACTTAGAGGACAGCGCCGCCCAGACGGACATGAATTTCGTCATGGACGAAACCGGGGCTTTCGTGGAATTGCAGGGTACCGGGGAGGGCCGGGCCCTTTCCCGGGGCGAGCTGAACGAAATCCTGGCCCTGGGCGAAAAGGGCATCGACGAGCTGCACGAGCGCCAGCGGGAAGCCCTGGGCGATTTAAGCCGCCACATCGCGCCCAAGCGCACCGTGGTCATCGCCAGCAACAACGCCCACAAGATTCAGGAAATCTCCCACATGTTAGAAGACCGGCTCAACGTGATTTCCATGGCCCAGGCGGGCTTTACGGACGAGATCGACGAAAACGGCGAAACCTTTGAGGAAAACGCCGCCATCAAGGCCCGGGCCGTAGCCAAGGCCACCGGCCTGTGCGCCTTAGGCGACGACAGCGGCCTTTCCGTGGACGCCCTGGACGGCGCCCCCGGCGTCCATTCCGCCCGGTACTGCGGCCACCACGGGGACGACAAAGCCAACAACGATTTGCTGATCGCCAACATGGCGGACATTCCCGCCGAGGACCGCACGGCGGAATTCGTGTGCGCCATGGCGCTCTCCCTGCCCAACGGCGAAGTGACCACCGTGCGCGGGGCCTGCCCCGGCGTGATCACCTTTGCCCCTCGGGGTACCGGTGGCTTTGGCTACGACCCCTATTTTGAGTATTTGAGCGGCGAAACCTTCGCCGAAATGGCCCAGGAGGAAAAGAACCAGATCAGCCACCGGGCCAACGCCATGCGGCTGATGCTGCCTTATTTGGAGGCACTCTGATGCGCGTGATCGTTTTGAGCGACTCCCACGGGGCGGTGGGCCGCCTTTCCACCATCCTGACCGTGGCGGAGCAGGGCGGCCCCTTGGACGCCATCATCCATTTGGGCGACGGGTACTGGGATTTGCGGGAGCTGAAAACCGACCTGCCCCCGGTGTACCAGGTGGCGGGCAACTGCGACCATTTCCGCAACGATACCTTAGGCTTCGCCACCCTGTCCGGCGCGAAAATCCTTTTGACCCACGGCCATTACCAGCACGTGCGGGAGGGTACGGACGATCTGCTGGAACTGGCCATGGACGAAAAATGCCACGCCGCCCTGTACGGCCACACCCATTATCAGAAAATGGAATGGCGAAACGGCATCCTGATCCTGAACCCCGGCGCTGTGAACGACGGCAAATACGCCGTGCTGAGCATCAACCGCTTGGGAGCCATCGACCCGGAACTGTGCCATTTGTGAAAAGAAAAAGGAGGCGATGCTTGACACACAGCCTCCCTTGCTGTAAAATAGAGTTGCGACAGAAGTTGCCCCGTTGGTTGGTAAAACCCGCCAAAGAAAGCTCCTGAGTAGCTGGCACTACCCAGGAGCTTCGTCATTGATTAACGTTTCATTCCGAAGTAGATCGTTAATGCGAGACTGGCAACGGCAAGCAGCAACGCGAACAGTTCCACGTTTGTCATGCCCCGCAGCCTCAATCGTCGCAAGTCCGCTTCATGCGGACATTGCTCGTTTCGGCTGATCTCACCACGGGCGAAATTTCCGCCACAGGCGGTCGCCCGTGGTTCGTCCCCCCGTCTTTTGTATTCCAGCGGGCGGCTTCCGGGCGTTTGCCCTGCTATGTTACAGCAAAAGAATTGTATCATAAAACAAAAGAGCTTGCAACAGGAGGATTTCATGCGCGCGCCGTTTCAAATCTTAGCCCTCCCTTATCGCAAAAAAGGGGAAGCATGGGAATTTTGCGTATTTCACCGAACCGAGCCGGACGAATGGCAATTCACCTCTGGCGGCGGGGAGGACGACGAGACCCCGGAACAGACCGCCCTGCGGGAGATTTGGGAGGAAACGGGCTTTCATGCGGACAGCTTGACCCGGCTTTCCTCCGTGTCCGCCGTGCCCGCCAATGTGTTCCGGGAGGATGCCCGCGCCCATTGGCCCAAGGACGTCTATGTGGTGCCGGAATACCATTTCGCCTACGAGTGCGAGCAGGAAATCGTTTTGTCCCACGAGCACAGGGAATGCGTGTGGCTGACCTATCCCGACGCCCAGCGCCGCCTTAAATGGGATTCCAACAAAACGGCTCTGTATGAGCTGTGGTGCCGTCTGAACGGACGGCTGGAAAAGACGCCGGTGGAATGACGCGGCGGGATTTAGGATAAAGGAACAATGGAAAGAGAAACAGAACAGCGCTTTGTACAGCGCTTTGTCCGCCGGGAAAAGAGGGAACGGCTGCTGTTCGAGCTGCACGGAAAGCACCGACGGGAGGGTGTCGGGCGCTTCTGCCACGGCGCGGAAGACCTGCTGATGAAAGAAAAAATCATCGCATGCGGGCCGCTGAACATTGCGCAAATTCGCCCTTATGTGGAACACTACGCGCCTGAAGAAACCTGCTATCTCTGCGCGTACAATGAAAGCTTGGACGGCCTTCGTATGCCCGCTCCGGCGGCGTTGAAAAAAACGCTAAGCAACGGCATGGCCGCCCTGCTGATTTTTGACCGTCTCGCCATCGTGGAAACAGAGCAGGAAAACGGAACGCCGGACCGATATGTTTTGCTTGAACAATGATACATTATGATCACAAAATCGTTTATGGAAAGGATTGAATGAATATGTCCCTGAATCAGCACATCAAATTATCCCCCAAGGTGGAAGCGGCCCTCAAGGAAGGCCGTCCCGTGATCGCCCTGGAAAGCACCATCATTTCCCACGGCATGCCCTATCCCCAGAACGTGGAAACGGCCCTGCGCTGCGAGGCCGCCGCCAGGGAATGCGGGGCGGAACCCGCCACCATCGCCGTCATCGGCGGCAAGCTGTGCGCCGGGCTGACGGAAGAAGAAATCGACTACTTAGGCCGGGAGGGCACGAAAGTGACCAAGGCATCCCGCCGCGACCTGCCCATCCTGGTAGCGAAGAAGGCGGACGGGGCCACCACCGTGGCGGCTACCATGATCATCGCCGCCTTAGCGGGCATCAAAATTTTCGCCACAGGCGGCATCGGCGGCGTGCATCGGGGCGCGGAAACCACCATGGATATCTCCGCCGACTTGGAGGAGCTGGCCCACACCCCCGTGGCGGTCATCTGTGCCGGAGCCAAGTCCATCCTGGATCTGGGCCTGACCCTGGAATATTTGGAAACCAAAGGCGTGCCCGTACTGGGCTACCAGACCAAGGAACTGCCCGCCTTCTACACCCCCCACAGCGGCTTTTCCGTGGATTACCGGGCCGATTCCCCCGCCGAAATCGCCAGCTTCATCCGCGCCCAGCGGGAAATGGACTACCCCGGCGGCATGCTGATCACCAACCCCATCCCCGAAGAATACGCCATGCCCGCCGACGTTATCAACGCCGCCATTGATCAGGCCCTGCGGGAAGCGAACGAGCAGCACGTGAAGGGCAAGGCCATCACCCCCTTCCTGCTGGCAAGGGTGTGCGAATTGACCGGCGGCGACTCCCTGGCTTCCAATATCCAGCTGGTGCTGAACAACGTGCGGCTCGCTTCCAAAATCGCCGTGGAGCTGGCCCGCGCTTAAGCCGAAAAAACAGCAAAAATCCGCGCATTTTTCTTGCTCCTTTTTCAAATTCGTGGTATAATTTACGCAAGAAAAAACCTGCGAAAGGAAGGATATACGCATGTTCAAGAAGCTGATCAAGGAATTCAAGGAATTCGCCCTCAAGGGCAACGTGATCGACCTGGCCGTCGGCGTCATCATCGGCGCGGCGTTCGGCAAGGTGGTCACCGCTGTGATTGATATCTTCCTCCAGCCCCTGCTGGACGCCCTGCCCAAGCTGGAAACCGGCGGCACGGGCTTTGCCGGAAGCCTGCTGAGCTTCCTTGGCGTGCTGGTGGAATTCCTGCTCACCGCCCTGGTGCTGTTCGCCATCATCAAGGCCGTGAACGCCGCCAAGAAGATCACCAAAAAGCCCGAAGCCCCCGCCGCCCCCACCACCCGGGAATGCCCCTTCTGCTGCTCCTCCGTGAGCATCAAGGCCACCCGCTGCCCCCACTGCACCAGCGTGCTGCCTGAGTACAAGCCATGATCTACCGTCATTTCTTCTGGGATTTTGACGGAACGCTGTACGATACCTATGGCCGCATCACCCGCGCCTGCGTCGCCGCCCTGTGGGACGTAGGCGTTACGGCGTCTTACGACGCGGTGTACCCCGTGGTGAAGCGTTCCCTGGACACCTGCTACCGCACCTTCGCCGCGCCCGCGGGCGTGGAGAAGGACGTGTTCCTGGACGCCTACCACGCGCACAGCGAATCGGAAGGCCCCGAATCCATCCGCCCCTATCCCGGCGTCAGGGAAACCCTGCAGGCCGTCATCGACGGCGGCGGGTACAATTACCTGTACACCCACCGGGGAGCCAGCGCGGCCAAATGGCTGCAATACGACGGACTGGAGGGCCTGTTCATCGACGGCGTGAACAGCAGGGACGGTTTTCCCCCCAAGCCCGCGCCGGACGCCCTGAACTTCCTGATTCAGAAGCACGGCCTGAACCGCGCGGACTGCGTGATGCTTGGCGACCGGGATATCGACCTGGACGCGGGGAAAAACGCGGGCATCGCCTGCGCGCTGTTCGACCCCGAGGGCTACTATCCCGATTACGATACCCCCTGGCGGTTCCGCGATATGGCCGCTCTGCGCAAGACGCTGACGGAATAAAAGCGCCAATACCGTGCATTCCGGCCGGGCATTTTTGCCCGGCCTTTTCGTTTGCCAAATTATACATGCAATTTTCTGCAATTATATTGAAGAAACCCTTCCAATTTACCTGATTTTGTGGTATAATAGCAGGTGGGAAACGTTGTTTTCCGTCCCGCACAGCTTCCGGCGGAAGCACGCGGGAAATAGAGCGCGACAGGCATACCCACGAAAGTGTTGGGAGGATATTATGGCAGACGAAACAGTTATGAATTCCCAGGAATTGCAGGGTTCTACCCATTATGACGAAACCCAGATCCAGGTGCTGGAGGGGCTGGAGGCGGTGCGCAAACGCCCCGGCATGTACATCGGCTCCACCGACGCCAGGGGTCTGCACCACTGCGTATATGAAATCGTGGACAACGCCATCGACGAATCCCTGGCGGGCTTTTGCACGGAAATCATCGTGACCATCCATAAGGACAGCTCAGTTTCCGTCAAGGACAACGGGCGCGGCTTCCCCGTGGGCATCCATCCCAAGATGGGCCGCCCCGCCGTGGAAGTTTGCCTGACCGTGCTGCACGCGGGCGGCAAGTTCGGGGGCGAGGGTTATAAGGTCTCCGGCGGCCTGCACGGCGTGGGCGCGAGCGTGGTGAACGCCCTTTCCCGCCACCTGCGGGTGGAGGTGCGCCAGGACGGAAAAATTTACGAGCAGGAATACAACGTGGGCAAGATCGAATACGACCTGCGTGTGATCGGCGAAACCCCGGAAACGGGCACCACCGTGCGCTTCTGGCCGGACATCCGCTCCGCCGAGAATCCGGAGGGCGTGTTCGACCCCGGCATTGATTTTTCCTTTGACGTGCTGAAAGCCCGCATCCGGGAAATGGCCTTCCTGAACAAGGGCGTGAAGATCGTTCTGCGGGACGAGCGGCCCGAGGAACCCCTGGAGCGTACCTTCCACTACGAGGGTGGCATCCGGGAATTCGTAAAATACCTGAACAAGAACAAGGAAGTGCTGTTCCCCGAACCCATTTACGTGGAAGGGCTGAAAAACGGCGTATCTGTGGAAGTCGCCATGCAGTACAACGACAGCTACAACGAAAACATTTACGCCTTCGCCAACAACATCCACACCCCCGAGGGCGGCACCCATCTGATGGGCTTCCAAAGCGCCCTGACCCGCGCCATCAACGATTACGGGCGGCGCTATAAGATTTTGAAGGACGCCGACGCCAACTTAAAGGGCGAGGACACGCGGGAATCCCTGGCCGCCGTCATTTCCGTGAAGATGCACGAGCCGCAGTTCGAGGGCCAGACCAAAAGCAAGCTCGGCAACAGCGAAGTGCGCCCCATCGTGGACTCCCTGGTGTCCGAAGGGCTGAACACCTTCCTGGAGGAGCATCCGGGCGAAGCCAAGATCATTTTGGAGCGCTGCTTAGGCGCGGCCCGGGCGCGGGAAGCGGCGAGAAAGGCCCGCGACCTGACCCGGCGCAAGACGGTATTGGAATCCGCTTCCTTGCCCGGCAAGCTGGCCGACTGCACCGAGCGGGACCCCGCAAAGTGCGAAATCTTCATCGTGGAGGGCGACAGCGCCGGCGGCAGCGCCAAGACGGGCCGCGACCGGCATTATCAGGCCATCCTGCCCCTGCGCGGCAAGATCCTGAACGTGGAAAAAGCGCGGCTTGACAAAATCCTCATCAACGCCGAAATCAAGAACATGATCACCGCCTTCGGCTGCGGCGTGGGCAACGAGTTCAACATGGATAAGCTGCGCTATCACCGCATCGTGTGCATGACCGACGCCGACGTGGACGGGGCGCACATCCGCATCCTGATGCTCACCTTCTTCTACCGCTACATGCGGCCCCTCATTGAAAACGGCTTTGTGTACATCGCCATGCCGCCCCTGTACAAGGTGACGAAGAACAAGCAAGAGCATTACGTGTACGACGATAAGGAACTGCAAGCGCTCCTGGATCGCCTGGGCCGGGACAACAAGGCCGAAATTCAACGGTATAAAGGTTTGGGCGAAATGAGCAGCGAACAGCTGTGGACCACCACCATGAACCCGGAAACCCGCACCATGATGAAGGTGACCATGGAGGACGCCATGGCCGCCGACGAGATCATTTCCCTGCTCATGGGCGATAAGGTGGAGCCTCGGCGGGAATTCATCGAACAGAACAGCGAATTGGCCGTACTGGACTTCTAAGGGATGAAGAAAGCCATATAGAGGGGGTGCCCAAAATGAAAAAAGCTCTTTGCATTTTCGTTTGCCTGTGCCTGCTTGTCCCCTGCGCCTTCGCGGAGGACACGCCCCGCGTCATCGGGGAAAGTGACGCCGATTACGCCTGGCTGTATGAAACCAGCCTGACCGTGGCAGAGCGCTTCCAGTGGGGCCTGGACTGCACCTGGCATTCCTTCCTGCTGTCCGCCGCCAACGTGCCGGAGCAGGAGATGCTGGACGCCCTGGCTCCCCTGCGCATGCAGGATTACACCCAGCCCACGGCCGTGACCTTCGTGCGCGCCGATCAGCTGCTGCCCGATGAAATGATCGAAGCGTGGCAGGCGGCGCTGAAAGCGGAGGAAGAAGCCAAAGCCCTTCGGGCGGCGCTTCGTTCGGCGGAGCTGGTCAACGAGCTGGCCATCGTCAAATTGGCCAACGCGGAAGAGGCCGTCTTAAAAACGACGGAGGAAGCCGTGAAAGCGGCGGAGGAAGCCTATAAGGCGGCGGAAGCGGCCGCCCAGGCAGCCGAGGGGAAAGCCGTTCAGCCCGCGAAGGAAATCGCCCAGGCGGCGGCGGACGCTTTCAAAGCGGCGGAGGCAGCCGCCCAGGCGGTCAAAGAGCTGGAAAAGGGCGAAGCCTTCCTGGCAGCCAAGGAAGCCGCCAAAGCAGCGGAAAAAACCAGCAAAGCGGTAAAGGAAGCCAAAAAAGCGGCGGAGGAAGCCGCCAAGGCCGCCGCGGAAGAAGCCGAAGAAGCGGCGAACGCCGACGAATCCGCCGAAAAAGCCGAGAAAAAGGAAAAGACCCCAGCGGAATTGGCGGCGGAGGAAGCCGCCGCAATGATAGAGGCGGCAGCCGCCGCGGCGGACAAAGCCTCCAAAGCGGCGGACAAAGCCTCCAAAGCGGCGGAGGAAGCCTTCAAGGCGGAAGCCAACGCCATCCAGGCGGCGCAGACGCTGGCCGATGTCCAGGCGGGTAAGCTCGCGCCGGATCCCGACGACGATGCCGACCTGGAATTCAGCGACGAAGTAGAATTGGAAGACAATTCCGCCTCGAACTCCGGCGACGGCGCCGAGACCGGCAGCGACGCGGACTATTTGGTTTTGGATTGGGATGACGGCCTGGACGGCGCGGCTGACGCTGGAACGGACGGCAATTGGGATCTGACCCTGGACTGGGACGATTGGGACTTGGACAATGGCGAGGGCAGCACCGTCGACCCTCAGCCGGAAAAGAAGAAAATCTGGTTCATTGAAGAAGACCCCCAGCGCGATCTGTACCACTGCGCGCCCAAGGTGCTGAACTACAACGAAGACGATAAGATGTTCAGCGGCATTTCCGACGCCATCCAGGTGACGGGCTTTTACCTCCGCGAAGAAGCGCTGGACGGCCCTTATTACGCCGTGACGTATTACGGCGGCCTGTACGCCCTGCTGATCACCTATTATCCCGCCGGGGACGGCTTTGTCAGCGTGAACTGCCAGATCATTTATTCCCGTTCGGCGGACGATTTGTACGTGCCGGAGAATGCGGCGGATGAAAAATAATTCGTATCTGTTCAGTCAAGTATGGTTTCTCTGACTTGTTTGATTTTAGGAATGTAGGGGCGGATATCATCCGCCCGAAAGAAACGAACGCATCCGGTCAATTTGGAAAAGGCCAACAATTTCAACGAGTTGCTGGGGCGGGCGGATGATATCCGCCCCTACATACCGGGTAGCGCAGCAAGGGGGGGGGAGACCCTGCTTACCTGAACAGATATGATTTCAGGAGTAATCACATGATGAAAAAAGCTTTGTGCATGTTTCTTTGTCTCGTTTTGTTTGTTCCCTCCGTCCTGGCGGAAAACAAGGCGGACCGAAACGCGTGGCTATGGGAAAAGACGCTTCAAACCGGCGAATTGCTCAAAAACATCATCGCCTCGGACAATGCTTTGGGCTTTGCTTACGAAGCCAGCCCCCGTATTCGGGAGCTGGAAAGCGAGATTCGCGCAATTGATTTTTCCAATCGGCCCAAGGCGTTATCCCAAATGAAAATCATCCGTCTTCCGGAAAATGTTTTTAGCCTGTATCCTTCCGAAGTACTGGAAGAAATGATGTCTCATGGGCTGTCAGAATGGATGCTGCACGATGTTTACAGCAAATTTTTCATAACGTATTTTTACTCCCATCTTGACCGCGATGATCGCACGATCCTCCAGAGCATGACCTGCGAAACAGCCTATATTCAGCCGGAATGTCTGGAACAAGATACGATCACCTGGCTCGATTATGGGAACTATGGCTTGGCTGTGATATTTACCGTCCACAACGGAGCCGTCATCGCCCGCGCTTACGTGACGCAAAAAATGGATTGGGCAGAAACGAACAAAAATGATTTCAATTCTCTCCTGCTCATAGAAACCGATTACCGTTTGAATCCCTGACGCGATCACCAAGAATTTCCCCTGAAAGGAAGTACCTTCCATGAGCGATATCCAAGACAGACTGATCCCTACCGACTTAGAGCATGAAATGCGGCAGAGCTTTATCAGCTACGCCATGAGCGTGATCGTGGACCGCGCCCTGCCGGACGTGCGGGACGGCTTAAAGCCCGTACATCGGCGCATTCTGTACGATATGAACGAGCTGGGCATGACCCCGGATAAGCCCTACCGCAAGAGCGCCCGTCTGGTGGGCGACGTGCTGGGCAAATTCCATCCCCACGGGGACAGCAGCGTATACGACGCCATGGTGCGTTTGGCCCAGGACTTTAACCTGCGCTACATGCTGGTGGACGGCCAGGGCAATTTCGGTTCCGTGGACGGCGACGGCGCCGCCGCCATGCGTTATACCGAAGCGCGCATGAGCAAGATCTGCACCTTCATGCTCCAGGACATCGACAAGGACACGGTGGATTTTTACCCCAACTTTGACGAGACCCTCATGCAGCCCGCCGTGCTGCCCGCCCGGTTCCCGAACCTCCTGGTGAACGGCACCAGCGGCATCGCCGTGGGCATGGCCACCAACATCCCGCCCCACAATTTGGGCGAGGTCATCGACGGCTGCATCTGCCTGATCGACAACCCGGACGCCACGCTCGACGACCTGATGGAACACATCAAAGGCCCCGACTTCCCCACCGGCGGCATCATTCTGGGCCGCAGCGGCATTCGGGAAGCCTACCACACGGGCCGGGGCCGTATCGTGACCCGGGCCAAAACGGAAATCGAATCCATGTCCTCGGGCCGCGACCGCATCATCGTCACCGAAATCCCCTATGCCGTCAACAAGGCCCGGCTGGTGGAAAAAATCGCCGAGCTGGTGCATGAAAAGCGGCTGGACGGCATCAGCGACATCCGCGACGAGAGCGACCGCAACGGCATGCGCATCGTGATCGAATTGAAGCGCGACGTGCAGGCCCAGGTGGTGCTGAATTACCTGTACAAGCATACCCAGATGCAGGACACCTTCGGGGTCATCATGCTGGCCCTGGTGAACGGGGAACCCAAGGTGCTGTCCCTGCGCGACGCCCTGTATTATTACATCCTCCACCAGGAGGACGTGGTCACCCGCCGCACCAAGTACGACCTGGACAAGTCCCTGGCCCGCGCCCACATTTTGGAGGGCTTGCTCAAAGCCCTGGACAACATCGACGAAATCGTACACATCATCCGTCACAGCCCGGACACGCCCACCGCCAAGCAGACCTTAATGGAGCGTTTCGAGTTCTCCGACAAGCAGGCCCAGGCCATCCTGGATATGCGTCTGGCCCGCCTGACCGGCCTGGAACGGGAAAAGCTGCTGGAGGAATACCAGGAGCTGGAAAAGACCATCGCCTATCTCCAGTCCCTTTTGGATGACAAGCAGAAGCTGCTGGGCGTCATCAAGGACGAGCTGACCGAGATCAAAAACAAGTTCGCCGATCCCCGGCGCACGGAAATTTCCGCCATCGAGGGCGAAATCGACATTGCCGACCTGATCGCCGTGGACGATATGGTGGTCACCCTCACCCACTTCGGGTACGTGAAGCGCCTGCCCAAGTCCACCTACCGCGCCCAGGGCCGGGGCGGCAAGGGCGTCAGCGCCATGACCACCCGGGAGGACGACTACGCCGAGAACATCCGCATCGTCAATTCCCACGAGCCCATTTTGTTCTTTACCAACAAGGGCCGGGTGTACACCCTCACCTGTTACCAAATCCCCGAAGCGGGCCGCACCGCACGGGGCACCGCCATCGTGAACCTGCTGCAATTGGCGGGGGGAGAAAAGGTGACCACCATGATCCCCATGCCCGAAATGGCGGAGGGCAGGTATCTCATCATGGCGACCCGTGAGGGCCTGATCAAAAAGACCGCCCTTTCAGAATTCCAGAACCTGCGCAAGGCGGGCCTTATCGCCATCGTGCTGAACGAAGGCGACGAGCTGATCGGGGTTGAAATGTGCCACGACGGGGAAGAATTGCTGTTGGGCACCCAGAAGGGGAAGGCCATTCGCTTCGCCGAGCGCCACGTCCGTGCCATGGGCCGCGTGAGCCATGGCGTCAAGAGCATGAACTTAGCGGAAGACGACCGGGTGACCGACCTGTGCGTGATCGAGGACGATTGCCTGGTCATGTCCATCACCGAAAACGGCTACGGCAAGCGCACCGACCCCGAAGCCTACCGGGAAACCAACCGCGGCGGCAAGGGCATTATCGCCATGAACCTGACCGAAAAGACCGGCGACCTGGTGGCCCAGCTCATGGTACACGAGGACGAAGACATCTTGCTGATCACCGACGACGGCACCGTGATCCGCACTCCGGTTCAGGATATCCGCGTCTGCGGCCGCGCCACCCAGGGCGTGCGCCTCATGCGCGTGGCCGAGGGCAGCCGCATCGTGGCCGTGGCAAGGGCGGAGAAGGAAGAGGAAGCCACGGAGGACGACACCGTGGAATCCAGCCCCGACGCCCTGACCGAGGATGTACCCAGCGAAGCCCCCGCCTCCGAAACCGAACCCAACACCGATAACGATATTTGATTTTTTCCTGCCTTCCCCACATGGGGAAGGCGGATTTTATGGTCATTCTCAGAATTTGTAACAAATATCACTCAAAAGATCCTTCGCTTACCCCTCCGCTGGCGCTCCGGGGTGCTCAGGATGACAATGTTTGTGGGTGGTTCCCTTGTTTGGATTTGCGAACCAAACTTTTTTACAGCAACGAAGCTGTCATCCTGAGCACCGCGCAGCGAGAGCGAAGCGGTAAGCGAAGGATCTTTTGCGGCAATTGAAATCAAGTCTCCTGTCATCCAGCGAGGAAAGGGTTCATGACAAAGGATTATCATTTCTATGTTTATATCCTGACCACCTACAATAATAAGGTGATGTATATTGGCGTTACGAACAGTCTGGAAAGGCGTGTATACGAGCATTGCAATGATATTTTTGAAGGATTCACGCAAAAATACCATGTGCATAAACTGGTATACTATGAGTGCTTCAAGGATATCCGAAATGCCATTGCCAGGGAAAAACAACTGAAAGGGTGGACAAGAGCAAAAAAGAACGCGCTGGTAGAGACGAAAAACCCCGAATGGAAGGAAATCGATTTGCATGACCCGGATTGTTTCTTCCGCTGGGAACCGACGTGGTAAATAAACAGGAATGCGGGAATCGTTTATGTGAAAAAACTAAACAGCCAGCTTTCAGATCCTTCGCTTACCCCTCCGCTGGCGCTCCGGGGTGCTCAGGATGACATTGTTTGTTGATTGTTAAAAATGTTTGGTGCCCATAACGCAGCTTGCGAAAAAAATTTAACGATTAGCTTTTCTACCTCAGGCTGGGCTGCGCATGGTAACATTGTTTGAAGATTGTCGATTTTCCCGAAGCGTAAGCGAAAAGATCAGTGAACGATCTGAAGTTACAGCGTCCAAGCGATTGAATGGACACATAAAAAACTTTTGGCAATAAAAGAATAAAATCACTCGAAGGAGCATCTATGACCCAGAAACAAAAAACCCTGATCGGCGGCGTGTCCATTTTGGGCGTGGCGGGGATCATCTGCAAGGTGGTGGGGGTGCTGTACCGCATCCCCCTGGCGCACCTCATCGGGCCGGAGGGCATGGGGGTGTACCACAAGGTGTACCCGGCGTATAATCTGCTTTTGACCATTTCCTCCGCCGGTCTGCCCGTCGCCATTTCCCGCATGGTGGCCCATTACGTGACGGTGGAAGACCCCAAAAACGCCCGGCACATTTTCAAGTTAGCCATGCGCATGCTGTTCGTCTTAGGCCTGCTGACTACCCTGCTCATGCTGGTGTTTTCCGGCCAATTGGCGGCGTGGCAGGGCACGGCGGAAACCAAAGCGGGCTATATGGCGATTGCCCCCAGCCTGTTCTTCGTATGCACCATGAGCGCGTTCCGGGGCTTTTTGCAGGGGCAAAGGAACATGGTGCCCACCGCCGTTTCCCAGTTGATCGAGCAGATCGGGCGCGTGTTCATCGCCCTGCCCCTGGCGTACTTAGGCATGCGGCAGGGCGGCGTGGCGCTGGGCGCGGCGGGGGCGCTGCTGGGCAGCACCACGGCGGAGGGCGCGGCGCTGCTGTTCATGCTGTTCCGGCATAAGCAGGCGGACAAGGCCCTGAACCTGATCCCCCAGCGGCCCGACGGGGAAACCCTTTCCGACCGGTTCATTACCCGGCGGCTGATCTTAGTGGCCGTGCCCATCACTTTAGGGGCCTGCATCGTGCCCCTGGCGGGGTTCATCGACAGCATCATGCTCACCCAGCTCATGGAAGGCGCGGGCATGGCGCGGGAAGACGCCCTGATCCGCTACGGCGCGTATGCCGGGCCGGTGCTGACCCTCATTAACGTACCCACGGCCCTTGCCATGGCCATGAGTACCAACCTGGTGCCGGATATCGCCAGCGGCCTGGCCCGGGGCGAAAGGGAATACGTGGTCAAGGAAACGGGCATCGGCCTGCGCATGGCGGCGGTGATCGGCTTCCCCTGCTCCGTGGGTATGAGCCTGCTGGCCCAGCCCATCCTGTACCTGTGCTACCGGGGCAGCTACACCGGCCCCCAATTGGACGTGGCGGCGGAGCTGTTGCAGATTTCCTCCCTCACCATCGTGCTTTTCACCATGGTGCAGGCCACCAGCGGCATCCTCCAGGGCGCGGGCAAACAGCGCATCCCCATGTACACCCTGGTCGTCGGCGTGGTCATGAAAATCGCCCTGAACTATACCCTGGTGCGCATCCCCGGCGTGGACATCCACGGCGCGCCCTGGGCGTCCCTGCTCTGCTACACCGCCAGCATGATCCCCAACCTGTATTTCGTGGGCAAGTATACCGGCTACCGCTTCAACTTCCTGGACGTGGTCATCAAGCCCTTTGTCTGCGCCGCCCTCATGGGCGGGGTGGTCTATGCCCTCTGGCACTTCGGCTTCGGTTATCCCGGCAATCTCAACGGCTTTAAGCTTACCGCTGGCATTCTGCTGTGCGTGGGGCTGGGCGCTGCAGTCTACGTCTTTGCCGCTTTGAAAACTGGAGCCATCAGCAAAGAAGACCTGCCCGCCAAAGTCAGAAGGTTTATCAAGTAGTTTCGTAGGTGCTTTAAGTCAGAGTTGAAAGTTAAGAGTTGAGAGTTGAGATAATATAGTGTTTAACAAAGGAGAAGCCTATTTGATTGACTATATAAATCTCAACTCTCCACTCCCAACTCTCAACTCTATCAGGTAGGTGATTGCCATGAAATCCATTACCGTCGTTTCCCTGGGGCCGGGTGTCCGGGATTATCTGACCCTCGGTGCCGTCAACGCCCTGAAAAGCGCCGAAAAAGTGATCCTGCGCACCCGTGTGCGCTGCGACGCGGCGGATTATTTGGCGGAAATCGGGGTACAATTTGAAACGCTGGATTTCCTGCATGAGGTATGCGAGGATTTTGAGGAATTGAAGGAGCGCGCCGTGGCGTATCTGCTGGAAGCGGCGGAAAAACAGGCGGTATGCTACGCGGTATTCGACGCGTCCGCCGACGAAACGGTGGCCGCGCTTCGCGCCCAAGCAGACGTGACCGTGCTGCCCGGCGTGCCGCTGTCCGCGCCCTTTCTGGCCGCCGCACCGGCCCAGGAGAAAATCGAGATTCAGACGGCCAGCGGCCTTGAAATCACCGCCATTCAGAATCCGCTGCTGATTTTGGAATGCGATTCCAAAATCCTCATGGGCGGCTGCAAGCTGCAATTGCTGGACTGGTACGGCCCGGATCAGTCGGTGCTGTTCTTCCCGCCGTCTGATTCCCCCATTCGGAAATATGTGGAAATTCCCCTTTCCGACCTGGATCGGCAGAAGAAGTACGACCACACCTGCGCCGCCCTGCTGCCGCCCGTGGAGCTGACCGCCAGGGAGCGCTTCGATTTTTACGATCTGGTGCGGGTCATGGCGATTCTGCGGGGGGAAAACGGCTGCCCCTGGGATAAGGAGCAAAATCACGAATCCCTGCGCAAGTACCTGATCGAGGAAGCCTACGAGACCGCCGCCGCCGTGGCGGAGGGCGACTGGGATCACGTGGCGGACGAATTGGGCGACGTGCTGCTGCAAGTGGTCTTCCAGGCCAACATCGGCCGCCAGTACGGCACCTTTGAGCTGTCCGACGTGACCACCCACATCTGCCGCAAAATGATCGCCCGGCACCGCCACATTTTCGGCGCCGACCACTGCGAAACCACCGAGGACGTGCTGAAAAACTGGGAAAAGATCAAGAAGGAGGAACGGGGTTTTACCACCCAGACCGAGGTGCTGGAGGGCGTCTCCCCCGGCCTGCCGCCCCTCATGCGCGCCGCCAAGGTGCAGAAGAAGGCTCAGGACGTGGGCTTTTCCCATCCCGACGCAAAGAGCGCCATGGAAAAGGTGTACGAGGAAGCCGACGAAGTGTGCGCGGAGCTGAACGCGCCCAGCGGCGATTTGGAGGAAGAAATGGGCGATTTGTTCTTCGCCTGCGTGAACGCCGCCCGTTTGGCGGGCGTCGACGCCGGGGAAGCGCTGGAAAAAGCCACAAAAAAGTTCATAAATCGTTTTTCCGCCATGGAATCCGCGATTTTCCAGGCAGGAAAACGCTTTCAGGACTTGACAATATCAGAAATGGATGTATACTGGAATCGTAGCAAGAGCCGCCCGCAGGCTTAGTCTCCGGGCGAACACAAAGAATGCAATGGAGGGTTTATTCATGAACAAGTCCGAACTGATCGTTGCCCTGGCTCAGAAGGCCGAGCTGTCCAAGAAGGATGCCGAAAAGGCGCTGGGCGCTTTTGTGGAAGTCGTTACCGAAACCCTGAAGGCTGGCGACAAGGTTCAGCTGGTTGGCTTTGGCACCTTTGAAAGCAAAGTCCGCCCCGCCCGCACCGCCCGCAATCCCCGCACCGGCGAAGAAATCAAGATCGACGAAACCAAGACCGCCGCTTTCAAGGTTGGCAAGGCCCTGAAGGACAGCCTGA
>JAFSNT010000131.1 GCA_017443295.1 Clostridia bacterium | reverse complement strand
CTGAAATCATCTCCGAACGCTCTATGAAAAAATTTCTCTCCGTTTCTCGTTAATCGGGCCGTATTGTGCATTAGTAATAGAGGCACTAACCCTTATGACGCTTGGGTTCGTGCCTCTTTTGCTGTCAAAGTCGGGAGTATATTCCAAATACGGCGGAAATCAAGAGGGAAATCGAAGAAAACAAAAAATACGTGATAATTTTTATAAAGAAGGAAAAAGGTAATTGAACTGATAACCCATTTTCAAAAAAGTTGATTTCTATCCTTGACAAATGTTCTGTTACCAAAACCTGACCATGGAGGAGGCGGCCCGGGTTCTTGGCATCAGCCGGCCCGCGTTTTGCCGTCGCCTGCAAAAAGCGCGGACCCTGCTCCGCCGCGAACTGGAAGGGAGGGAGACCGATGAAGGATACGCACATTCGGAAACGTCTTGACGACGGCCTTTCTGCCCTGTCCTATACGGAGCAGCAGCATCGGGAAATGCTGAACCGCATCGTATATGGAGGAAAAAGCAAAGTGAAAAAGAAAGCATCTTTCAGTCTGGCGCTGGCTGTCGCACTACGAGATCGAGGGCGGCAACTGGCTGAGCGGCACGGAACCCAAGATCAAGCTGTACGTGGCTTCCCGCGCCGATTCTCAGGCCGCCGTGGACGAACTGAACGACAAGAGGGCCGCCGAAGCCCAGGAATGGATGAAGTAAGAAATGAAAACTACTGGGGGAAACCACTCTTTGGGGGCCAAAGAGCGGATCTCCCCATCTCCTTTTACGAAAAAAATTGTCAGTCGATTTTACCGACGAAGCAGTAAAAGATTTCGATTTCCTGTTCTTTGAGTCCTTCAAGGATCAGGATTTTTTCTATCAGCTTATTTGGTAGATCAGCAGTCAGTTCAGTTGGCGCGGCATATTGCCGAATGAGATTGATCTACTTTTCTGTGTCGGCAACAGTTTGTTTTTCTTCTGCCATTGATGCTTTCAACCGTGCGATCTTCTCCTCGGTTTCCTGCTGTTCTGCCTGATACTTCTACGAAAGCGTCTTGAAAGTATTTTTTGTGATGCGCTCGTCAGACCATTCCTCACAGACTTTGAGGGAAAAGCAATGAGTATCCTTCGTAGTGTTGTTGACGAACTGCGTCCGCGGTTTCCATAGCTATGGCCCTGTTGACCAAAATGAGCGTAACAGGTGCATTTTGCGGATTGCCGGATGGGGGAAATTGATATATAATAAAAAAACAAAAGGCCCAGAGAAGCAGGCACAGACTGTTGATGTCCGCTTGCTTCCTGCCTTTTTGATATAAAGCGCCGTGATCCGGCGCAAGACGAACGTTGATTTTGAGGTAAACCGTATGCCGCGTGAAAATGATACCGCCGGGGCTGCTGCTTCGCCGGAGCGCCCGCTGCAAAGCTCCTTTTTCCGCAAGCTGCTTTTGTCCTATATCGTGCTGATCCTGGTGGCGGTGCTTTCCTTCTGCGTATGGTACGTTTTTTCCTACCGGGAAGCTGCCCAGAACGCCACCCGGGAGGAAGCGAGGCAGAAAGCGTCTGCCTACGCCATCGAAACGGACAAAAGCCTGCTCATTGCACAAAGCCTGTGCAGCGCCATGAACGCATCGGAAAGCGTAAAGGGCATGTACCAGACGGTGTGCATCGAAAGGAACACGCCGGATTCTATGCAACTGTACCGCACCCAGTCCGAGCTGAGCCGGATCAAGGCCAGCGGGAAAAGCCTGGATATTTATGCCATCCTGCTGGGCTTTTCCGGCGGCAACCGGCTCTATGCCCCTGGCAAGGTGATCGCTCTGGAAAACCCCGTGGAGCCGCTCACCGTGACACCTTGGATCGAGGTCACCAACGCGGTGAGCCTGATGAAACTCAAAAACGTATCTGATATTATTCTGAATAAAACCTTCCTGATCTACGCCGACGCCTACACCGGCGGCACGATCCACGGCACGGTCCACGGCCTGACGATGGTGCTGATCGATACCGCGCCCCTGGAAACGCGGACGGAAAACCTGAACGCCTATTTCAGCCGCGTTGAAATGCGTTATGGGGCAAAAACCATCTATCAGGCCGGGGTGGCGGCGGAAAACGGGGAATGGATCGAGGCGGACAGCCTGGTAAACGCGGATATCCATTACCGCATGGCCGTGAATCCCGCGCTGCTGCAAACGCCGCTGCCCCTCAAGGCCATGTCGCCCCTTTTTATCCTGGCCGCCTTCGGCCTCCTGTCGCTGTATCTGTGCTACCGCTATCTGCGCTACCGCTATCAGCCTATTTCCGCCATCACCCGCCTGGTTGCCACCGATCGGCAGGAGGAAAAGCAGGAATTGGATCAGGTGATGCAGGGCATCGTGGATCTGATTGGCGAGAGAAACGGCTACCGGGAGAAAATGATCACTCTGTCCCCCTACGCAAGCCAGGGCGCGCTGCACCAGCTGATCAGCGGCAGCGTGGAGGAGGGCATGATCGACGAATTGCAGGAGGAATTCTGGGGCCTGCGAAGCAGCTGCTACATTGTGGCGTTGATCAACCTGGCCGTGCCACGGGGCAGCCGGATGACCGAGCAAAGGTTTCTGGACGCCCAGGCCCTGACCGCCCACGCCTGCGCCGAAATGAGCGACGAGGAGCATACCCTGGTCACCATTCCGCGGGACGCGCAGAACCTGTATGCCGTGGTGAACGGCGAACAGCCGGAGCAGCTGGCCGCGCTGTTCTATGATCTGCTGCCCAGGATCGAGGAAGCCATCGACGATCCCGCCATTGCCGTCACCATCGGCGTCAGCGGGCCGCAGACCGATTTGGATCAGCTGCGCTATGCCTGCGCCGACGCCTCCGCCGCCCTGGAAAACATGATCACCGGAGGACGGGGGAGCGTATATTTTTCCGAAAGCGACGCCGCCGAACGCGCCCGGGAGTATTTCTTCCCCCAAGACGCCCAGCAGCGCATCATCCAAGCTTTGGTGGAGGATAAGCCAGAGGAATGGCAGGCGTTGCTGGACCAAATCTGGGAAGAAAACATTCATAAGGCTTCGCTGCCCCCGGAAACGTTACACCAGTTGGTGGATGAAATACACACCTGCGTAAGCGCGGCCCTTCGGGAAAGCAGCGGCCAGAGCGTAACGCACCTGCGAATCGAGCGCATCCGGGAACCCGCCACCATCGAGGAAGTATTCGCTTATTACCGTTCCGTCCTCACCCAGGCTATGGATACGTACCGCCGGGAAGTAGCGCAGGACGAAAGCGGCAGACAGCTGGAGCAGGAAATCTGCGATTATATTAACGAAAACGTGCTCAGCCAAGATCTAAGCCTGTCCGCCGTGGCGGACCGGTTCGGGGTGTCCGGCAAATTTGTCAGCATGGTGTGCAAGAACCGGTACGGGAAAACCTATCTGCAATACGTGCGCAACTGCCAGATTCAAAAGGCGGTGGAGCTTTTGCAGTCCACCGATCTGCCGTTGGAATCCATCGCAGTCCAGTGCGGCTTTTCCAATCTGCTTACCTTCCGGCGTAATTTCAAGGCCAGCATGAACATTAATCCCAGCGATTACCGGAAAGGCTCGGAAAACGAAAGCTGAACGATCAGTTTTTTCCGAAAAACCATCATTTTCAGTCCGCAGGCATCAAAAAATCCGAAAGGAAAAAATTGATGCTTGCTTTTTTTTGCGTATCATCCTATGATTTTTGCGAACCGAATGGATGATCCGGTTTCGTTTTTTCAGAAATAGCCATGATATGCGATGCATTCACAACAAGAGGAGGAAAACCCGTCATGCGCAAGGACAGGGTGATAAACCCCGGAGCGCCCCGGCGCTCCCTGGGCCAGCTGGTTCGCCGGGACTGGCAGCTGATGCTGATTTTCCTTCCGGTTTTTCTATACTATATTATTTTCAGCTATCTTCCCATGATGGGCATCCTGATGGCTTTCGAGGATTTCAAAATGGGAAGTGGCTTTGCGGGCCTGTTCACCAGCAAATGGGTAGGGTTCAAATGGTTCAACCAGTTTTTTTCTTCCGTATTTGCCTGGCGCCTGATCCGCAACACCTTCCTGCTTTCCTTCTATTCTTTGCTGTTCGGCTTTCCCGTTCCCATTATTTTCGCCATTGCCATCACCCAGCTGCGTTCCCAGAAATTCGCCAAGGTAGCCCAGGTGATCACCTACCTGCCCTATTTCATTTCCACTGTGGTGGTCGTTGGCATGATGACCAACTTCCTTTCGCCCTCCAACGGCATCATCAACCAATTGATCGTGATGTTAGGTGGAAAACCCATCAACTTCATGTCCGATCCTTCCTGGTTCCGCAAGCTGTACGTCATTTCCGGCTCCTGGCAGTCTTTTGGATTCAATTCCATCATCTTTGTGGCCGCCATCATGGGCATTGATCCCTCGCTCTACGAGGCCATGGAGGTGGATGGCGCTTCCCGTTGGCAGCGGATCCGCCATCTGATCCTGCCCGGCATTTCCGAAACGATCATCCTGCTGCTCATCATGACGCTGGGCAACCTGCTCAACGTGGGCTTTGAGAAGGTGTACCTGATGTATTCTCCCGCGGTGTACGAAACGGGCGACGTGATCGCCACCTACGTGTACCGTCAGGGCATCGAAAACCACAAGTACGGCTACGCCTCCGCTGTGGGCCTGTTCTACTCCGCCGTGGGCTTCGCTTTCGTCATATCTTCCAACCGCCTGGCCCGCAAGGTGACCGGCTCGTCCCTTTGGTAAAGCGGAAGGAGGAGAAAAATGACTGTGAAACCGATCCCGCGCAAAAAAGCGTCCAACCCCAATTCCTTCCGCACCGCCTCCTGGGAGGATAAGCTGCTGGATATCATCATATGGATCCTGGTGCTTTTCGCCGTGGCGGTGACGCTGTATCCCTTCCTGTATGTGGTGTCCGTATCCATTTCGGAAGGCTCCGCCGTCGCCAAGGGAAGCGTGGTACTCTTACCCAAGGGCTTTTCCCTGGACGCCTTCCGCATGGTGACCAACAACAGGCAATTGTGGATCAGCTACGGCAACACCTTCTTCTATACCATCATGGGTACCGTACTCAACGTGATCGTGACGTGCTTAGGGGCGTACCCCCTGTCTCGTTCCCACTTTTTCCTGCGCAAGCCCCTGAATTTCTTCGTGGCTTTCACCATGTACTTTTCAGGCGGCCTGATCCCCACCTATATCGTGGTCACGGGCATCGGCCTGTACAACAGCCGTCTGGCCATGATCCTGCCGGTGCTGGTGAGCGCCTATAACCTGATGATCTGCCGCAGCGCCATGTCCAGCGTGCCCCAGGATCTGTTTGAAAACGCGTCCCTGGAGGGGGCGGGGGAATTCTACATGATGCTGCACATCGCCATCCCCCTGATCAAGCCCACGCTGGCGGTGCTGACGCTGTATTATGCCGTGGCCCGCTACAACGATTTCTTCAACGCCATGCTTTACCTTGGCGACAGTAATTTGCAGCCGCTGCAGATTTTCCTGCGCCGCGTGCTTCTGCAGGCGTCCAACGAAGTTTTGCAGTCCGCAGGCGGTCAGGCCGCCGCAGCCGCCGCGGAAAACACGCTCAAGATCCGCTATGTCTGCATCGTGCTGGCGGCGGTGCCCATCTTCGTGATCACGCCCTTCGTGCAGAAATACCTGGTGGCCGGCACGATGTTAGGCGCGGTCAAAGGATAAAACCGGCTCAACGCGTTTCCGCCTCGATGGAAGCGCTTTAGCGAAATATGAAAGGAGAGACCCTCATGAAGAAGAACCGTATCCTGTCTCTGGTCATGGCGCTGGTCATGCTGCTTGGCGTGGCTTCCGCCAGCGCCGAAAGCCTGAACCTGGCGCAGCTGCCCCTCACCGCCGAGGAAGGCGCCACCATCAGCATCCTGGCCATCAACTCCTACTATTCCAACGTGGACCTGAAGGACGCGACCCTGCTCAAGGAAATCGCGGACCGCGCGGGCGTCACTATCGAATGGACCCTCATCGACCCCTCCAGCTATGCCGATTCCGTCAGCCCCATGCTGGCCTCCGGCAAGGATCTGCCTGACATCATCATGATGCCCGACAAAGACCTGAACATGGATTACCTTTCTTCCGGTCTGGTGGAAGCCCTGGACGAGCATCTGGACATCATGCCCAACTACAGCGCGTTCCTGGAAAAGAACCCCATCATCAAGGGCAGCCTGACCGCCGTGGACGGCCATATCTACTATGTGCCCCAGACCGTTGTGACCAACAACTACCAGCCCGTGCTGATGTATAACACCCTGTGGCTGGAAAAGCTGGGCATTGAAGCCCCCACCACCCTGGACGCTTTCGTTGATTACCTGCGCAAGATCAAGGAAACCGACCTGAACGGCAATGGCGAAGCGGATGAGATCCCCATGTCCATCCAGAGCGCTTTCCTGCCCTACATGTTTGCGCCCGCTTTCGGCCTGGACCTGGTTTCCGGCTATTATGCCGATGATAACGGCGTCGTGCACTATGCTCCCTACGAAAAGGATGCCTACAAGGCTTACCTGTCCTTCCTCAACGGCCTGTACAACGAAGGCCTGCTGGAGCAGGAATTCGCTTCCCTGAACCGTGACCAGATCGTGGCCCGCTGCGCCAACGACCAGACCGGCGTCACCTTCGACTACTCCTGGCAGATGAGCACCCTGTACAGTGCCCAGTACGACAGCTACAAGGCTGATTCCTCCAAGGGCGTTATCGTAGGCGCCGCCCCCCTGTCCGGCGAGAATGAAGGCTTCTATGTAGGCCGCAACCCCATCAGCAACATCTTCGGCATCAACGCAAAGAGCAAAAACAAAGAACTGGCCATCAAGTTCCTGGATTACGCTATGAGCGACGAAGCGCAGGATCTGTACGTTTGGGGCATGGAAGGCCTGACCTATGAAGTGGACGCCGACGGCGCCCGTCACTTCCTCCCCCGCTGCACCGAAGACACCATCTGGTATCAGGGCCTGGGCATCAACGCCCCCAACATGCCTTCCCAGCAGTCTGTGCCCGCCACCGACGTGCTGCTGGCTGCCTGGCACGTGCAGAACGACCGCGACTACGAAGAACCCTACATCCGCGCTCCTTTCCCCGAAGTGTACTCCACCGAGGAAGAAGCTGAAATCTCCGGTATGTATCAGGTGGATATCCAGACCTATGTGGATGAAAACGCCATCGCCTTCATCACCGGCACCAAGAACCTGGAAGCTGATTTCGACGCTTACATCCAAACCCTGGAGAACATGCAGATCGGCGAAATGCTGAAGGTTCGTCAGGCCCAGTATGACCGCTTTGCCGCCGCCACGAAGTAATCAGCCATCCAATCCAATGTCCCCCGCCGGAAGGCGGGGGATTCTGAGTTTTCAACATATGAATACGAAGCGAGGTGCTTGCGCATGCCCTGTTCCTCCGCCGAAAAGGCGATCGGAAAGTTTGTTGATCGACTGCAAAAAGAAGATGTGAACATGCACGGCTTTCTTCTCTCATGCCGGGGGCGTGAGCTGGCCAAAGCATATTACGCCCCTTTTCGGGAAGGCCAGCCGCACCGGATGTATTCCGTCAGCAAAACCATGACGGGCCTGGCAATCGGCATCCTGGCGGAGGAAGGCAGGCTGCGGCTGGATCAGCCCATCGCAGATTTTTACGCCGATTGTTTGCCGGAGCATGCGGATGGACGGCTGCGCAGGCAGAAGATTTCCGATATGCTCCGAATGGCCACCTGCTACCAAAGCACCGCCTACCGTGAGGGAATCGACGAGGATTGGACGAAGCCTTTCTTTACAGGCAGCCCCACCCATGAGCCGGGTACGGTATTCCATTATGACACCGGGGCGTCCCAGGTGCTGGCCAACTTGGTCAGGCGGCTGAGCGGGCAGGAAGTGATCGACTTTCTGAATGAACGCCTGTTCGCCCCGCTGGGCTGTGAGGACGAGCGCTATTGGCTGCGGGATCCTTCCGGCTGCTGCCAGGGGGGAACGGGGCTGTGCATGAGCCTGCGGGATCTGCATAAAACCGCCCTGTGCCTCTTGGACGGGGGACACGGGCTGGTGCCGGAAAGATACATAAAGGAAATGACCGCCAAACACATTGACACCCTGCAGCGCACCGCCCCGGAGGAGCAATTCGGCTACGGCTGGCAATGCTGGAGGACGCGGGCCGGCTGGTCCATGTACGGCTTGGGGGGCCAACTGGTGATCGTATGCCCCGATAAGCAGGCTGCGCTGTCCACCATTGCCGATACCAGGCTGGATCCGGAGGGCGTGCAGCGTATTTACGACGCCTTCTTTGAAACCGTGTATCCCCCGCTGGACGGCATGGCGTGCGACGAACCGGTGGAATTGCGGCTGAAAGTCCAGGGCCTCCCGGACGATCCAAAGTGCGGGTTTGCGGCAGCCGGAGTCTACCATTTCGCGCCGGAAAATCAGCTGGGCCTGAAAACCCTGGAGCTGGAAGGAAACACGCTCATCGGTGAAAACCAAAAAGGGCCCTTCCGCATGGCCTTTGGCCGGGGCGATGCCCTGCTGACCGAATGGCCGGGCTGGCCCGGTGAGCCCGCGCTGATCGCCGGGGGCTGGGTAAACGGCCGTCTGCTGCGCGTCCGCGCCTTCGCGGTGGGTGACGCTCCCTGCGGTTTTGATATGCTGCTGTACTTTGGCGGCGATCATCTCACCGTGCAGTCCCGGCGCTCCTGGGATCCGCGGACGGAAGGATTTGACGGTGTCGCCACCGGATGGGAAAGGGATGCTTTGCAATGAAATTGATCGTAGCCAAGGATGGCACCGGCGATTATACCAGCCTGCAGGCCGCCGTAGACGCCGCGCCGGAAAACGGGCCTGCCGTGATCCTCGTAAAAAAGGGTGTGTACCGGGAACGAGTCATCGTAAACAGGGATCATCTGCGCATCTTGGGAGAGGACAGGGAGGAAACAGTGGTCACCCGGTCCGCTTACGCCTTGGAAAAGAACCCGGACGGCACAACGCGGGATACGTTCCTTTCTTTTACGTTCCTGGTGACCGGGCGGGATGTGACAGTGGAAAACATCACCATCCGCAACGACGCGGGGGACGGCCGCGTGGTGGGCCAGGCCGTGGCGGTGTATGCGGCCGGGGATCGGGGGCGGTGGCTGGGCTGCCGTATGATCGCTCATCAGGATACTCTGTTCTGCGGCCCCGTGATGCCCAAGGTACTGCGGGATATTGTTCCCCGGACGAGCCGGGCGGAGTGCGTGCCCGCCGTGAACGAACCGCTGCACACGGAAGGACGGCAGTATTTTGCGGACTGTTATATTGAAGGGGACGTGGACTATATCTTCGGCTCTTACCGGTGCTGGTTTGAAGGGTGTACGCTGTTCATGGGAGAGCGAGGCGGCTGGTACACGGCAGCCAACACGCCCATGGATCAGCCTTTCGGCTTTGTGTTCAATCACTGCCGCCTGACCGGCTGCTGTCCGGAAGGGACAGGATATCTAGGCCGTCCCTGGCGGAAATACGCCCGAACCCTTTTCCTGCGCTGCGAAATGGATGCGTGCGTCGCTCCCCTTGGCTTCATTGATTGGGATGAAACCCGGGTGATAACGGAACTGTGCGGGGAATACGGCACCACAGGGCTGCGGGCGGACCAAACCGCTCGCCATCCCAGGCAAAAACGCCTGACAGCCCAGGAAGCCGCCAATGTTACGGTGGCCGCTGTGCTGGGCGGAGCGGATCACTGGCAGCCGGAGGAGGAAACAGAAGCGATAAGGTAGAGGGCAGGTTTATTCTATATCACGACAGCCGCTTCTGCGGAGGCGGCTTTTCATGATCCCGGATTATGCGATTGAACGCATGGCTCGCTGCCTGCTGCCTATGATGCAGAAATATTACGAAAGCACCGAGGGAAAAGAAGAATTGGCAGCTAAGGCTCAGCCTAAAGAAAAGTTGAGCGCATGATCCATAAATAAATTATGGGCCGGAGCAAACCCCGATTGGAGGATGCTCCGGCCTTTTTGCTATTTGGATCAGAAACTGTCAAGCTCATTGATGAATACAAGAAATCCGAACCCTCCGCCTACCGGCTTGAAGTTCGGATTTCTCATGTTTGGTGGAGCAT
>JAFSNT010000130.1 GCA_017443295.1 Clostridia bacterium | reverse complement strand
CTGGCCTTTTTTAATTTGGCTATTTTCGTCCTCTATGCCCTAAAACCCCAATATTCACTCGTTTCTCATAGTAACGTCTACTATTCTCACACTAACGTCCACGGCTTTTCCCACTGTGGACGTTACTCTGGGAATTTACGGTATAAATATTGTTCTTGCGTTTCGCCCCTATTGACGCGGCGGGTTTTGATGTTATAATGAGCGTGACCAGCGCAGAAGGGAGAGATTCGGCATGAAGCAGCGTTCCAATCTGTATTTCGTTTCTCTGTATCTTTCTGCCGTGATGGAAAACGCGGCCTGCTTTTTTGAGGGGCTGTTCTTTTGGTTTTTTGGCTTTATCTTTACCTGCTTGCCCATCCGAAAGAAACAGCTTGCCTGAATGCCCAAAAGCGTTCAATAAAGCGGTTCTTCCGGATGGGAGGGCCGCTTTTTGATATGTATTTTACGTTTTGAAAGGAAGGTACGAACCAATGAGCGGAAAAAAGCATCTGATTTACAATCCGGAGAAGGAGTGCATGAGCCGGGATGAAATGTACGCCTGGCAAAGCACCAAATTAGCGGAAACCGTCAGGCGGGAGTATGAAAACGTGCCCATGTACCGGGCGCGGATGGACGCAAAGGGCGTAAAGCCAGAAGACATCCGCACCGTGGAAGACTTAAAGTACCTGCCTTTTATGGAAAAAACCGACCTTCGGGATTATTACCCCTTTGACCTGCTGGCCTGCCCCCGGTCTGAAATCGTGCGCATCCACGGTTCCTCCGGCACCACCGGCAAGCCCATCGTGTCCGGCTACACCCGCAACGACGTGGACGTGTGGAGTGAAATGATGGCCCGCACCCTGACTGCGGCCGGGTGTACCAAGGACGACGTGGTGCAGGTGGCCTACGGCTTCGGCCTGTTCACCGGCGGCTTCGGCGCGTACCAGGGCGCGGATAAGATCGGGGCCATGGTGGTGCCCATGTCCAGCGGCAACACCCAGCGCCAGATCATGATGATGCAGGACTTAGGCGCGACCATGCTGTGCTGCACCCCCTCCTACGCCACGTACCTGGGCGAAACCATCCGGGAAATGGGTCTGGTGCCGGGCAAGGACATCAAATTAAAGGCGGGCTGCTTCGGCGCGGAACCCTGGTCGGAGGCCATGCGCGTGCGCATTGAAGAACTGCTGGGCATCGACGCCTGCGATATCTACGGCCTCACTGAATTGGGCGGTCCCGGCGTGGCCTTCAACTGCTTGGAAAAGGACGGCATGCACATCAACGAGGATCACGTGATCGCCGAAATCATCGACCCCGCCACCGGGGAACAGCTTCCCTACGGGGAAAAGGGCGAATTGGTGTTCACCAGCATCACCAAAACCGGTATGCCCATGCTGCGCTACCGCACCCACGATATTTGCAGCCTGACGGATAAGCCCTGCGCCTGCGGCCGCACCACCATCCGCATGAGCCGCATCACCGGCCGCACGGATGATATGCTCATCATCCGCGGCGTGAACGTGTTCCCCAGCCAGATTGAAACCGTGCTGGTCAGGACCCAGGGCGTGGCGCCCCACTACATGCTGGTGGTGGATCGCGTGAACAATTCCGACACCTTAGAGGTCCAGGTGGAAATGACGGAGGAAATGTTCTCCGATACCGTGGGCCAGATCGAAAACGTGCGCCGGTACATCACGGAACAAATCAAGTCCGTGGTGGGCATTTCCGCAAAAGTCACCCTGAACGCCCCCAAGTCCATGCCTCGCAGCGAAGGCAAAGCCAAGCGCATCATCGACAACCGCAAGCTTTAATTCAAAAAAGGAGGAACGACCATGTTTATCAAGCAGTTATCCGTGTTTCTGGAAAACAATCCCGGCACTCTGCGGGCCATGACGGAGCTTTTGGGCCGGGGCGGCATCGACATGCTGGCCCTGTCCATCGCCGATACGCAGAGCTTCGGCATCGTGCGCACCATCATCAACAGCAGCCAAATCGACGACGCCATGACGCTGCTCAGGGAAAACGGCTATATCGCCAAGGTGAACCGCGTGATCTGCGCCTCCGTGCCGGACCGGCCCCTGGGTCTGACGGAATTGCTGTCCGTGATCGAGGAAAGCAAGCTGTCCGTGGAATACATGTATTCCTTCCTGCGGGCGGCGGAAAAGGGCACGGCCCGCATGATCCTGCGCTTGGACGACGGGAAAAAGGCGGAGGAGGTGTTCGAGGAACACCGCATCAAAATGCTGAGCCAGGAAGACGTGGATAAGATGTAAATTGCAAGCGGTTAAAGGACGCTTTATCAAAGGTAGGAGGTAGGAAGTAGGAGGTTTATTTTGTGTTTACAAAAACTCAATCATGGTGCCGGGTTCGTTTTGTAGACTATATAAAACTTCCTACCTCCTACCTCCTACCTGTTTTAAAGTGTCTATTTATTTCATACGATGAAGGAGAATACAATGCCTGTGTTTCATTCTCTGGAAGACGCCCGGGCGTATTTTGAAAAAGACCGGTTTGCCATGGAAAACGGCGTGGTGCTGGAGGACGTCTCCCCCAGCGGTGCGGTTTGCAGCCTCCTGCTCACCAGCCGCCACCGGAACGCCGAGGGCGGCGTCATGGGCGGGGCGATTTTCACTCTGATCGACCTGTGCTTCGCCGCCGCGGCCAACAACACCCATAAGCCCACCGTGGCCCAGCAGGTGAGCATGAACTTTTTAAGCGCCGCCAAAGGCGAAAAGCTCATCGCCAAAGCCTCCTGCCGCAAGGACGGTAAAACCAGCTGCGTATACCAGGTGGACGTTTCCGACGATTTGGGCCGGGACGTGGCGCAGGCCGTCGTTACCGGATTCAAACTATAATTCGTCACATTTCAAGTGAGAGAGCAACGGAAAAAGTGAAAAGTGGAAAGTGAAATGATATTTGCAGCTCGCTTTTAATGAAACCAGACAAAGCGCTGTTCATTCTCATTTTAACTTTCCACTTTTCACTTTCCACTTTCCAATCCATTCAGTTGAATAGATACAGGCAATTATAATATGAGTTCTTCCACCACGTCGTCCAGCACGGCCATCACGATGGGCTTGCCTTTATCGGCAAGATCCTGGCAGGGCAGGTCGTCGGAGGAAAGGGGCGTCAGCAGCCCGCCGTGCTGCAATACGGTGAACGCGCGGGTATTGGTGATCCGGGCGGCGGCGGCCACATAGGTGCCGGTGGAGCCGGATTTGTTGAAATACACGCATTTTACGCCTTTTCCGGCGCGGCCCTGGGCGTCGAACATGGCGCTCATGAGGCGCTTGCCGTAGCCGCGCTCGGTGAACAGCAGGATTTGATCGGAAACGGCGATGGGGCAGGCCAAAATCACCTGATCGTCCTCGTCCACCTTCATGCCCTTCACGCCCGCGCTGACGCGCCCCATTTCCGGCACGTCGTCCAGGGCAAAGCGGATGCACATGCCCTTCCGGGTCATCATGAGCAGGTCGGCCCCTTCCTCGGCGGGCATAACGGACAGAAGGCTGTCACCGTCCTTTAAGTTGATGGCGGCGAACTTGGAGCGCTTCACGTCGTAATCAGCCGCGCTGGTGCGCTTCACCTGGCCCTGGCGGGTGAAGAACAGCAAATCGCCCATTGCGTTCAGGCTGCCGGGGGTCATGAGCAGCAGGGACACGCATTCTTCCCCGTTTTCCAGGCCCGCCAGCACGCTGGTCAGGTTGCCGCCCCGCTCCCTGGGCTTGGCCGTTTCCGTCAGCGCCCCCACGGACAGGGGATAGCAGTTGCCCAAATTGGTGAAGAAATACAGGGTATGGTCGGTCTGGGTGTGGAACAAATACCGGTTCCGGTCGCTTTCCTTTTCCGGCATATCCAGCTTTTCATAGATCCGGGGGGCTACGCGGCGCAGCTGGCCGCCCCGCGTGAGGAATACCACGGCTTCCTCCGGAATCGGGCCTTCCTCCACTTCGGGCAGGGCTTCTTCCGGTTCTTCCTTCACGATCACCGTGCGGCGGTCGTCCCCGAACTGGGCGGAAATCTCCCGCAGTTCCTTTTTGATGACGTTCATCAGCTTCTTTTCGCTTTTCAGGATGCTTTCCAGGGTTTCGATCAGCTTCAAAATATCGGCGTATTCCTTGCGTAGCGCTTCGATTTCCAGGCCGGTCAGGCGCTGCAAGCGTAAATCCAAAATGGCCTGGGCCTGCACGTCCGTAAAGCCGAACCGATCCATTAACCGCTGCTTGGCTTCCTTGCCGTTGCGGCTGGCGCGGATCAGGGCGATGACCTCGTCCAGGTTGTCCACCGCCACGATCAGGCCCTCCAAGATATGGGCGCGGGCTTTGGCCTGATCCAGCTCGTACTGGGTGCGGCGGGTGACGACCTCCTTCTGGTGGCGGATGAAGTGGCCGATCACCGTTTTCAGGCCCATCTGCACCGGCTTGCCCGCCGCCACGGCCACCATGTTCACCCCGAAGGTCACCTGCAAATCGCTTTACTTGTACAGCGCCGCCAGCACCGTCTGGGGTTTGGCCTCCTTCTTGAGTTCGATTACCGCCCGCATGCCGGTGCGGTCGCTTTCGTCCCGGATATCGTGAATCAGGCCCAGCTGGGCCTTTTTT
>JAFSNT010000129.1 GCA_017443295.1 Clostridia bacterium | reverse complement strand
GACGGCAGGAAGAAATCTACCAATGCGAGGATTGTACCGGCTGTCCTTATGCAGCACAATGCAAAAAAGGCGAAGGGAATCGGACTGTCAGTCTGAATGAGGAACTGACCGCCATTCACCAGGAGGTACTGGATAACCTGGAAAGCATTCATGGCGCATTGCTAAGGATGAACCGTTCCATCCAGGCCGAAGGCAGCTTCGGCATCATGAAGTATGACCGCTGGTACAAACGGATCGTCCGAAAAGGACTAAAATCCGTAAAACTTGAACTTTACCTCGTTGCTATCGGTCATAACCTCTATAAGTACTACAACAAACAAATGAAAAAACTGGAAGCTGCCTGACCTCCTTTTGCTCCTGCAATTGGGGAAAGGGGATTTTTTTGCTTTTTTGCCTTTTCTTCGACTTGTTTTGCTCTTGCTCAAAAAAGGGGCTGTGAATCAGACAGCTGTTTTCTGCCTTTTTTCACAGCCCCTTTTTTTGATGGATAAAGAACACTTTTTGCCAGAGTTGAGAGTTGGGAGTTGCGAGTTGAGATCATATAATGATTATACAAGAGAACCCTATTTGATCGACTATATAAATCTCAACTCTCAACTCTCCGCTCTCAACTCTTTCTCTCTGATTTAAAGTGCCTTTTTATCCAACGATGCGCTGTTTCTGCACCGTGAAGCATTCCGGCGCGCCGGGTCCGGCGTTGAGGAATTTTTGATGCAGCACGTTGAACCGCTGGGGCGGCAGAGCGGAGAGAAAATCGGTGAGGGCGGAGCGTTCCCGGTCGCCCTCCGCGTGGCCCGGATAGGCGCAGATCACCAGCACGCCCATGGGTTTCAGCAGGGACAGGGCGCTTTCCACGGCCTTTTGGGTGGTTTCCCAGTGGGTGGTCACGCTGTGGTCGCCCCCTGGCAGCCAGCCAAGGTTAAAGACCACGGCGGACACAGGTTCCGCCACTTTTTCCGCCATATGCTCGTGGCCCAAGCAGAACAGGGCGGCGCGGGAAAGAACGCCCGATTCTTCCAAGCGTTTTTTGGTGCTTTCCACGGCCTGCTGCTGCACGTCGAATGCGTACACCCTGCCCCCTTCGCCCACCAGCCCGCACAGGAACAGGGTATCGTGGCCGTTGCCCATGGTGGCGTCGATGACGGAATCGCCGGGCTGAACGGCCCTTTCCAGAATATCCGCCGCCAAATAGCGGGCGGAACGCAGTTCATAAGCCATGATGAACCTCTTTTGACAGGGACGCGAAATAATCCCGGATGGGTTCGCGGGCGCTGCCGCTCACGTTTTCGGGCAGATCGTCCGGGCCGAACCAGCCCACGGCCCGCACCTCCTCCGGCTGCAGCCGCAGGTCCCCGTGATATTTTCCGCAGACGTACACGATATCAATGCAGGAGGTTTCGTCCCCGTTGGGATATGTATGGTGATATCGGGGGGCCGGAATACACGCCCAAAAGGCGCAGTTCGTCCAATTCCAGGTTCAGTTCTTCCCTGACCTCCCGGCGGGCAGCGTCCTCCGCCGATTCGTCCGTTTCAATTGCCCCGCCGTGATAGCTCCAGTTGCCGTCGTCCACCCGCTTTTGCAGCAGGATCTTGCCCTGGCCGTCCTCTAAAATCACGGCGGCGCAGGGCATGATCAGCGTCCTGTGACCGACCACTTTTCGCAGCTCCATAATATAACCCATCGTTTTAGCTCCCCATCCGTATCGGTTCTTCTGTTCAAGAACACTTTAAATCAGGTAGGAGGTAGGAAGTAGGAGGTAGGAAGTTTTATATAGTCTACAAAACGAACCCGGCATCATGATTGAGTTTTTGTAAACACAAAATAAACCTCCTACCTCCTACTTCCTACCTCCTACCTTAATGACTTAAAGTGTCCTTTAAAGGGATAACAGAACAGTACTCCGCTGTCAGACTTGTTCCATCTCGCAGTACGCGCAGTAATACCGTGTGGGGATGCGGGTGGGCACGCCGCCCACGGTGATCTGGTGGACGGGATAGAACAGCGGCTCCAGGCCCTGCTCGGTGGAGGAAATGCAGCGGGGATTCTTGCAGTGCCTGCCGGTAGTGATTTTCACGGGGCCGGGCTTGGCGGGCAGCTGCGTTTCGGCCATGAGCTTCAAAATGAGGGCCTTGCGCATGATTTTGCCGTACATGACCTGTTTGAAATAGCAGGCGCGGGGGTCGGCGTCCACCTTTACGTCGATTTCGTTCACCCGGGGGAGGGGGTGCATCACGATCATATCCTTGGGGGCTAAGCGCATTTTTTCCTCGTCGAGGATATAGCTGTCTTTCAGCCGCAGGTATTCTTCTACGCTGAAAAACCGTTCCTGCTGGATGCGGGTCATGTACAGGGCGTCTAAGCGGCCGATTTCTTCCTCCAGGGACACGGCTTCCCGGTAGGGGGCCTGGGCTTCCTTGAGGGCGTTGATGATCCCGGAAGGCACGCGAAGCTCCTGGGGGGAAATCAGTACAAATTCGTTGCCGGGATAGCGGATCAGCGCCTCGATGAGGGAATGTACCGTGCGCCCGAATTTCAAATCGCCGCACAGGCCGATTTTCAAATGATCCAGCCGCCCCTTTTCCTTTTTCAGGGTCATGAGGTCCGCCAGGGTCTGGGTGGGATGGTAATGCCCCCCGTCCCCGGCGTTGATCACCGGCACGGTGGCGGACTGCACCGCCGCCCAGGGCGCGCCCTCCAGGGGATGGCGCATGGCGATGATGTCCGCGTAGCAGCTCACGGTGCGCACCGTGTCCTTCACGCTTTCGCCCTTGGAGGCGGAAGAGCTGCTGGCCCCGGCGAAGCCCAACACCTGGCCGCCAAGCTCCCACATGGCGGCCTCAAAGGACAGGCGCGTGCGGGTGCTGGGTTCAAAAAACAGGGTGGCCAGCTTTTTGCCCTCCATCCGGTGGGCGTAGGCTTCCGGGTTCTGTTCGATGTCCGCCGCCGAGGAAAGCAGCTCGTCCAGTTCTTCCACCGTCAAATCGGTAATGCTCAATAAATGGCGCATGATGATCCCCCTTACTTCCCGCCGATCAGACGGGCGAAATTGTAGAAGCCCAAATACCACACGCCGAAATCATGGCCGCCGGATACGTATTGCCGGATGAAGTTCTTTTCGTTCAATTGCGCCGTCATGGGTTCCAGGGTATCCACGGCGGCGGTGGCGCTGGCATAGGCAATGGTGTCCCCGGTTCCGCAGATGCTGTAAAACACCCGCACGGGCAGGTCGGGATGGGCGTTCAGGGTGGCGGCGGTGATGGACGCCGGGTTGGTGGTGGGGCAGGCGGAGAAGGCCCCGAAGGCGCTGAACAGGTCCAAGCACTTGCCGATGCCCAAATTAACGGTCTGCATGCCGCCCATGCTCAGGCCCGCCATGGCGCAGCGATTGCGGTCGGCAATATCCACGGCGTATTTTGCCGCCAAAGCGGGCAGCAGATCGTTGCGCAATTCCTGATCGAAGCGGTAAAAGGAGGTCTGATCCTGGGCCTTGCCCGCCCGTCCGTTGGGCGTGACCACGATGAAGGGGCGGATTTCTCCGTTCTCGATCATGTTGTCCATGATCCGCTTCACCTTGGAATCCTCGTTAATCATGCCCCATTCGTATTCGCTGCCGCCGATGCCGTGGCACAGGATCAGCAGGTCGTAGGTTTGAGCGGCATCATAACCGTAGGGCAGGTACACGAAGGCGTTTTTTTCGTACAGGGCATTATTGCCCATCCAGTCGTGGGCTTCATAAACGAATTTTTCGATGGTACCCCGCTGCCTGGCCTGCTTGGTGTAAGCGGCGGGCACCAGATCCTCGTACTGAACGCCGCGCTCCGCCCGGATGGCGGCGTTGATATCCGCCTGGGAGGTGAACGCCTGCCAGGAGATGAAGGCGCCTTCCCCCTCGAAGGTGAAATACAGGTCGTGTACGCCTTCCAGGCTGATATTGAGGCGGTTTTCCTTGGTGGCGGAGATGAATGTGGCGGTGGCGAAGGGCTTGCCTTCCATGCTATCCAAGTACACCCGGATCTTCAGCTCGCCGTCCGTCGCGCCTTTGACGCGCAGCAGGGACGCGCCCGCGCCGAAATCCACGTTGGTGTACACCAGGGTTTCCAGCGCGGCGCTGTCTACGGTCGTTTCCATGTAGGGGTTCACCCCTTCCGCCACGGCGGGGCACAGGGACAGCAGCAGCATGAGCGCCAGGGACAAGGCCAGTTTTTTCACGATAGTTTCCTCCTTCGGTTTCCGCGGGTCGCCGCGCGGGGTCACGGATGGCTGCCGCAGCATTTTTTGTATTTCTTTCCGCTTCCGCAGGGGCAGGGATCGTTCCTGCCAACCTTCCGTTTCGGCTTTTGTATGGCGGGATCCTTCGTCCATCGTTCTTCCGGGCTTTTGAGGAATCCCAGGGTTTTCCGGAATTCTTCCATGATCGGGCGGCTGTCCGGGATATCTTCATCCTTTTCCGGAATATCATCCAAAGGTAAAGGCGGGTTTTCCAGATCGGCTGGCCGCCAGCCCTTCAGCAAAGGGTTGGGGATCGCCTGATAGAGTTTGTTCCCCAAGTCGCGGAAACGCTTCACCTGGTCAACCGTCTGAAAGTGGATTTTCCCAAAACTTTCCATTTTCAGAACTTCCTGAACCCAGGATGATCCTTTGCACAGGGCGTCAGTCTGGCAAAGCTGGCAATCGTCAAGAAGCTGAACGCCCCATTCTTCGTCCAGTCCTAATTCGTTCTGTCCAAAGTCCTTCATGGCGTTTACTTCGGGAATATCAAAACCGTACAGCCCCTCTTTCATGCGAAGCAGCGTTTCTTCATCACAGTCGCAGTAGGGGCCTTCGATTCGGGCGGCGAGAAATCGGTCAAAATCCCCCGGATCCACAGACACCAAATGGTCAGCCGTGATTTCAGGCGCTTCCAGGCCGTCTGTAACCACACAGAAATGATGCCAGCCTAATATTTCATTGGCTTTTTTCAGCACGCCTTTGAACTGCTGTTTTGTGACCTCCGGATGCCACGCGAAAACTTTGTCCGCCACATATTCCACGGGAACAGACCAGTAGTAATCCGCAAAAGCGCCTAAAAGCGCGCCAAGCTGTTCGTTTGTCATAAAAGCGCTCCTTTCGTGTTGCCATCCAAAGGGAAATACTGTTTTCTGCCATAAATCATTTTTGCCGATGCCGTAACCTTTGCTATTATATCAGATCAAACAAGTTGGGGCAATGGTTCTGTTGGTACGGTAAAGGACAGACAAAAGGAAACGCTGTGCAAAAAACGGTTCCAAATGAAAATGATATAGCTTTTCAGGCGTCGATGGCGTACAATCCTTTTGAAGGGAGGGCGAAGAAGTGAGCTACAGAAACGCGCAGGATATTTTTCCGGAAAGCCTGCTCCGGCAGATTCAGAAATACGTGTCCGGGGAAACGGTTTACATCCCGGCGGGCAGCGTGAAGAAAGGCTGGGGGGAATCCTCCGGCTATCAGCAGTTCATCCGGGAGCGGAACGCGGACATGCGAGACGCCTTCTCCCAGGGAAAAACCATCGGGGAACTGATGGAGCAGTACGCGCTTTCCTATGATTCGGTGAAGCACATCGTTTACAGCAGAAAGGAGGCCCCCATGCTGAAATACAGCGCCACCTTGTCCTCCGCCAAAGCCTACGGGGAGGCGGGAAAAATGGACGCCTGGATTCATTTGTACCTCAACGAGGACGGCAGGAACATTCCCTTTTCTGACGGTTTGAAGCTGTTTGACCGGTATTATTTCAGCCCCGCCCTCATGCCGCTTCGGCTGTTCCGCCGGTGCGCCGGGCCGGAGCCGGATATGAAATACCGCATCGACCCGGACTGGTTCGCCCTGCACGTGGAAAAGCTGGAACGGGCCATCCGGGAGGACGCGGACATGCCGCCCCTCATCGTCCATTACGTGGACGGGGAATTTGAACTCAACGACGGCAACCACCGGCACAAGGCCTACGAAAATTTGGGCGTGGAAAAGGTGTGGGTGATCGTGTGGATCACCGAGGAAAAGGAGTATCAGGATTTCCTTGATCGGTACGGGGAGTACGTGAAGGATTGCAAAGTGATCCGCGGATAAGCCGCGCCCCGTAAAGAAACAGCGCTTCGGATCACGGGGCGCTTTTTTCGGTTTTTTGGATGAATCTGGAATTTATTCACAAATTGTTCACAAAATTTCCCCCCGGTTTTAAAGTACAATTAAGGTAAATCGGTTACAAGTAGAGCTGTAAACCGATTCTTGCTCCGAGGGGGAGAAAGGAAGGCAACCATGGATATTCAAATGGACCCCGCGGCGATTTCTGCCGCCAAGGAAAAAACCGCGAAAAAGGCAAAGCGCAGGAAAAAAATCATCAAGCGCGTCATTTTGATCGTGCTGCTGCTGGCGGTACTGGGAGGGCTGGGCTTCCTGGGCTACAAGCGGCTGGAGGCGGAATATACGGTGAATTATCAGGAATACACCGCCACCACCGGCACCATCTCCAATTCCCTGTCCTTCAGCGGCACCCTGCAGACCATCAACAATAAAACCTACACCGCCTCCGGCGACGTGACGGTGCGCACCCTGTATGTGAGCAACGGGCAGGATGTGAAGGCCGGGGATAAGCTGATGCGGCTCAGCAACGGCCAGACCCTGACGGCGGATTTCGACGGCCGGATCAATCAGCTGCCCTACGCGGAGGGGGAAGAAGTGCCCAGCGGGGAAACCCTGGTGCAGCTGGTGGACTTCACCCACATGAAGGTATCCGTCCGGGTGGATGAGTACGACATTTCCGACGTGAAGGCGGGGGACGCCTGCCGCGTCACCACCACCGCCACGGAAAACACCTTCGATTCCGCGATCGACAACATCAATTACGTTTCCGCCTCCACCGGCTCCGTGGCGTACTACACCGCCATCGCCTATGTGGACGTGCAGGACGGCGTATATCCCGGCATGCAGGTGACGGTGACGATCCCCAAGGAAGAAGCCGCCAATGTGGTGATCCTCAAGGAGGACGCCCTGAGCTTTGACTACAACAACCATGCCTTCGTGTATCAGCGGGACGACCAGGGCAATCTCCAGCAGGTGTACGTGAAAACGGGCGTCAGCAACGGCAACTACGTGGAAATCACCGAGGGCCTCCAGAGCGGCGACAGCGTGTTCGTGGAGGTGAAAGCCGAAACCACCAGCACCGCCAGCCTCCTGTCCAGCCTGTTCGGCAGGCAGAACTTTATGGGCGGCGGCTCGAACCGCAACAACCGCAACAGCCAGAACAGCCAGAACAGCCAGAACGGCAGCTTCAATTTCGGCAACGGCGGCAACGGAAGCGGCGGAAGCGGCAACTGGCCCAGCGCGCCCGGCGGTTCCGGCGGATCAGGCGGATTTGGTGGTGGCAGATAATGAGCGATTCTGAATTTTTCCGCATGACCAACGTAAACAAATTCTACCCCATGGGCGAGGAGCAGGCGCACATCCTGAAGGACGTGAACCTGCGCATCGAGGCGGGGGAGTACCTGTCCGTGCTGGGTCCCAGCGGCAGCGGCAAAAGCACCCTGATGAACATCATCGGCTGTTTGGACACGGCCACCTCCGGCAAGTATATCCTGGAGGGCCAGGAAATCGAGGAGCTGACCGAGGTGGAGCTGGCCCAGATCCGCTCCAGCAAAATCGGCTTCATTTTCCAGAATTCCCAGCTGCTGCCCCGGCTCACCGCCCAGAAGAACGTGGAAATGCCCCTGATTTACGCGGGCGTGCCGCCCCGGGAGCGCAAACGGAGGGCCAGCGAAATGCTGGAAAGGGTGGGCCTGTCCGACCGGATGCACCATTATCCCAACCAGCTTTCCGGCGGCCAGCAGCAGCGCGTGGCCATCGCAAGGGCCCTGGTGGGCAATCCCTCCATCCTGCTGGCGGACGAACCCACCGGCGCCCTGGACCAGAAAACGGGGCGGCAGGTGATGGCCCTGTTTCAGGAGCT
>JAFSNT010000128.1 GCA_017443295.1 Clostridia bacterium | reverse complement strand
CGAAGAGAGTTGAGGTCAGAGAGTGCAGAGTTCAGAGTTCAGATTTATATATCTGGATCATAATGGGTTCCAGCGTTCAGCGTACAGAGAACAGATTGATTTTGTATAGTTGAGCAATCAGGGGTTTCCTTTGTCATCACTATCTAATCTGAACTCTGAACTCTGAACTCTCCACACTATTTGCGACGGATTCGGAGGAAAAAGCGTTCATGAAGACCGTGGCTTTCCACACCTTGGGCTGCAAGGTGAACCAATACGATTCCCAGGCCATGCTGGAGCTGTTTCAGCAGGCGGGGTACGAGCCGAGGGATTTTTCGGAACCGGCGGACGTGTATGTGGTGAACACCTGCACGGTGACGGGCACCGGCGATAAAAAGAGCTTGAACGCCGTGCGCCGCGCCCTGCGGCAGAACCCCGCCGCCCAGGTGGTGATCGCGGGGTGCCTGGCCCAGCGGGACGGGGAAAAGCTGCTGGAAACGGGGGCGCGGCTGGTGATCGGCAACGCCCGGCGGGGCGAAGTGGTGACCTTGCTGGAGGAAGCCGTGGCGAACGGCCAGCGGGTGGCGGCGGTGACGGACATTCTGCGCACGCCTTATGAACCGCTGCGCATTTCCAGCCACGAGGGCCACACCCGGGCCGTGCTGAAAATCCAGGAGGGCTGCGACCGGTACTGCACCTATTGCATCATTCCCTACGTTCGCGGCGGCATCCGGTCCCGCGCGCCGGAGGATATTCAAAAGGAAGCCAGCCGTTTAGCCCAGGCGGGCTTCACGGAACTGGTGCTGACGGGCATCCACCTGACCAGCTATGGCCGGGATCTGGAGGGAAAAACGCTGCTGGACGCCGTGCGCGCCTGCGGCGTGGAGGGCGTGCGCCGCATAAGGCTTGGTTCCCTGGAGCCGGTGATCGTGACGGAAGCGTTCGTGGAGGCATTACAAAAGGAAGAAAAGGTGTGCCCCCAGTTCCATCTGGCCCTCCAGTCCGGCAGCGATACGGTGCTGAAGCGCATGCGCCGCCGGTATACCACCGACGAATTTCGCCGGGCCTGCGCCCTTTTGCGGTCGGCCTTTCCCGGCTGCGCCATTACCACCGACGTGATCACCGGCTTCCCCGGCGAAACAGAAGCGGAATTTGCCGAAAGCGCGGCGTTCTGCCGGGAAATCGGTTTTGCCCGCATGCACGTGTTTCCCTATTCCGCCCGGCAGGGCACCCCGGCGGCGAACATGCCGGGTCAAGTGCCTAAAAATCTTCGGGAGGAACGGGCGCGGCGGCTCATCGCCGTGGGGGCGGAGATGGCCCGGCAGTACCGGGAAGCCCAAATCGGCCAGACGGTGGAAGTATTAGTGGAAGAAACCGACGGGGAGGGCGTGGCCCAAGGCTACACCGCCCAGTATATGGCCTGCGCCTTCCGGGGCGGCACGCCGGGGGAAATCTGCAAGGTGCTGGTGACCGGGACGGACGGCGAGGGGCTGATCGGAGAGAACCAGGTAGGAAGTAGGAGGTAGGAAGTAGGAGGTTTTATAATGTCGGTTCAATGAGCGAAAGACAGGCTTTCATTCTTTGGAAAACACTATATAACCTCCTACCTCCTACCTCCTACTTCCTACCTCTTATTTCGAACCTTAAACCTTCTGCTTCTTGGTTACGACTGAATTCATGGAGTGCTTCGGCGCTCCTTTTTTTGTTGAAAATACCGCGTTTTTCGGGAACCCCAAAACCGCAGCGTACAAAAATGAAAATCGGTTGGCCGGAATGGGGCGATGAAGGGCGCTTTCTGCACCGGGGGGTTTACAGCGGCCAGTTCGATTTTTTATAATCCGGCCCGAGAGGGGAACGAACGTTCCTGAAACAAACCGGCTACAAACAGAGCGGGAGGGGAAGATGGAAGGAAAACTGAACGCGGGGGACGCGAAATGTCCCTTCTTCTGCGCCCACACCAGCGGGGCGGTGATCTGCGAGGGGCTGATCCCGGACAGCCACGCCTGCATGACCTTTTCGGGCAGGCAGGAAAAACGCATCCAGTATGAAGCGTTCTGCTGCATGCGGTATGAGAACTGCGAACAGTACCGGGCGCTCACCGAACGGTACAGGCAGGAAGCGGAAGCGTAACAGACGGGAGGGAAACATGCACAAAACGATGCCCAAAAACGAAACCGCCGGAGGGCAGGATGAGAAAAAGCGCATCGCCGAGGAAAGGTACATTGGCGGCGACGTATCGCTCAAAGCCCTGGCCGACGAGCTGGGCCTGAGCGCCTCCACCTTGGGAAAATGGAAAAAGGCGGGGGAGTGGGACAAGAAAAAGGGCGAGGTGGAGCAGCGGGCCATGAAAAAGGCCGCCACCCACGCGGTGAACAAGAAGGCCCGGGAGCTGTGCCGCCTCATGGAGGCCTCGGACGAAATCGAATACGCCCTGCTGCTGGCCGCCCGGGCCGTGGTGAAAAACCTGTGCGAGGACGAGGAGGGCCTCATCGTCACCGACGGAAAGGAGCGGGCCGACAACATGACCCGTCTGGTGCGGGCCATCAACCAACAGGCCGAAACCCGGATGCGCCTGAGCGGCATCATGGATCAGGCGGAGGAAGAAAAAATCGCCCTGCTGTGGCGCAAGCAGGAATTGGACGAGCGCAAGGAGGCCCAGGATCAGGCGGCGGAAAAGGAGGGCGTGACCATCCGCCTGGATCAGGATACGGACACGCTTTCGGAATGAGCCGGGAAATGGTCATGGAGCAGCCCAGCGAAAAGCAAATGCTGTTCATGCGGGCCAGGGAAAAGTACGTGATCTTCGGCGGGGCCCGAGGCGGCGGAAAAAGCTGGGCAGTGCGGTGGAAGGCCGTGCTGCTGTGCGCAAAATACCCCGGCATCCGCGTCCTCATCATGCGCAAAAGCTACCCGGAGCTGCTGGAAAACCACATCAAGCCCCTGCAAACCCAATTGGCGGGGGTCGCCCGGTACAACAGCCTGACCCACGAGATCCGCTTTCCCAACGGAAGCGTCATCAAGTTCATGTTTTGCGCCAAGGACGGCGACCTCATGAAGATTCAGGGCCACGAGTACGACGTGATCGCCATCGACGAGGCCACCCAAATGACGGAATACCAGATCAAAACCGTCATGGCCTGCCTGCGCGGGGCCAACGCCTTTCCCAAGCGCATGTACATGACCTGCAACCCCGGCGGGCCGGGGCACCAGTACATCAAGCGGTTGAAAGAGAGAAGGTTCCGAAGCGACGAAAACCCGGCGGATTATGTGTTCATCCAAAGCTTAGTGACGGACAACAAGGCCCTCATGGAAAAGCAGCCGGACTACATCGAGCAGTTGAAGGCCCAGCCGCCCCGCCAGCGGGAAGCCTGGCTTCACGGCAACTGGGACGTGTACGAGGGCCAGTTCTTCGAGGAATTCCGGGACGACCCCGCCCACTACGCGGATCGGAAATTCACCCACGTGATCCCGCCCTTTGCGCCGCCCCCCGGCTGGAAAATCTTCCGCAGCTTCGACTGGGGCTATGCCCGGCCCTTTTCCTGCGGCTGGTGGGCCATCGACTTTGACGGGGTGTTCTACCGCATCCTGGAACTGTACGGCTGCCGCCAGGATCACGGGGAGGACGTGCCCAACGAGGGCGTCAAGTGGATCGACGACAGGATTTTCGCCGAAATCGCCCGGATCGAGCGGGAGCATCCCTGGCTGAAAGGCAAGAGGATCCAGGGCGTGGCCGACCCCAGCATCTGGGCCGGGGTGGAAAACGGCGTCAGCCGCTACGATACGGCGGTCCGTCATCGGGTGTACTTCGAGAAGGGGAACAACGACCGCATTCCCGGCTGGATGCAGTGCCATTACCGGCTGGCCTTTGACGAAAACGGCTATCCCATGATGTACGTGTTCAATACCTGCCGGGCCTTCATCCGCACCGTCCCGACCCTCCGGTTCGATGACCACGTTCCGGAGGATCTGGACAGCAGCATGGAGGATCACGCCGCGGACGAATGGCGGTACTTCTGCATGCTGAACCCCATCAAGCCGCGCACAGCGGTGGAACAGCAGATCATTTTGAGCGACCCACTGAACCAATTGAAAAGAAAGTGAAAAGTGGAAAGTGAAAAGTGGAGGTAACTGTTCAGTCGAGCATGGTTTATCCATAATGTTTGGATATAAGACCGTAGGGGCGGATAATATCCGCCCGCCCTTGCCAGATATCACGAACGCCGGAAAAATCAACAAACGCATCATGCTACGCGAGGCGGGCGGATATTAT
>JAFSNT010000015.1 GCA_017443295.1 Clostridia bacterium | reverse complement strand
TAGTCCTTTATGGCTTTCTTGGAAGGGGGCCTGGGGGAAACCATTATTTGGCCGCCAAAGAATGGTTTCCCCCAGATTCGTTTATCGTCACAGCTTGATTTCCTCGTGCTTTTCGGCGGAATCGTAGATGGCCTGCATCATGCGGGCGGTAATTGCCACGGTTTCAATGTGGGAGGGCAGCTTTTCGCCGGTGCGGATGCAGTCGATGAAAGCGTTGATTTCGTTTTCAAACATGTTGCTCATGTTGAACTGGGGCTGATAGGAGATCAGGTCGTTGTTTTCATCTACGGAATAGTAGGTGAATTTCCCGCCGTAATCCAGGCGGATGCCGCCCTTATCGCCCATGAAATCAATGTAGGTTTCCTTCACGCCGATGTTCTGCGCCCAGGCCCCATGCACGGTGATGACGGGGCCTTCGGTGCGGATGAGGGCGGTGATGGAATCGTCCACGTCGTAGGTGCCGTTTTCGTCCTTGGTGATTTCGGACCACATATTGGTGTAGGCGTAATGGGGAATGTCCCTGCCCAGCTTGCAGAAGGTTTCGCCGGACACGGTCTTGGTTTTGGGGTCGCCGGTGCAGTACATCACGATGTCCAGATAGTGTACGCCCCAGTCGATCAGCGCGCCGCCGCCGGCGATGGCCTTGGTGGTGAACGCGCCGCCCAAGCCCGGAATGGAGCGATGGGCGCGGAAGGAGACGTATACATGATATACGTCGCCCAATTTGCCCGCGTCAATGTACTGCTTGATTTTGCGCACGCTGTCGTTGAAGCGGTTCACCACGCCGATGTTCAGGGTCATGCCCGTTTCCCGCTGGACATTCAGCATTTCCTGCACTTCCGCCCAGGTGCGGGCGGCGGGCTTTTCGCACAGCACGTGCTTGCCCGCGCGCATGGCGTCGATGGCGATGGTGGGGTGTACGTTGTTGGGGGTGCAGATGGACACGGCGGCCACTTCGGGGTCCTTCAGCACGTCGCGGTAATCCGTCACGGCCACGCCGCAGCCGTACTGCTTCACGGCGTTTTCAGCGCGCTCAGGGATGATGTCGCAGAAATACTTGATTTCCGCGTCGGGATTCTTCATGTACGCGGGGATATGAGCGGCGTTGGCGATGGTGCCGCAGCCGATAACGGCGACTTTCATGGTGTTTTCCTCCCGGTTACATATTTTCAAAGAAGGCTTCTCCGCCTTCCTGGAAACGAAGTACGCCCATATCGTCAAATTTGAGGTAAGTGGGCTTGGATTCCATGTATTTGAGAATTTCGTCCAGCCGCACGCTTTCCGTAAAGCACAGCAGGGTAAAGGCCACGCCGTGCTTCCGCGCCCGGCCCGTGCGTCCGATGCGGTGCAAATAGTATTCGTTTTCCGTGGGCAGGTCGTAATTGATGACGGCTTCCACGTCATCCACGTCGATGCCCCGGGCGGCCACGTCGGTACACACTAAAATGGGGAACTTGCCCCGCTTGAACCCGGCCATGACCTGATTGCGCTTGGACTGGGGAATGTCGCCGTGGAGGGCTTCGGTCTGGTAGCCCGCCTTGTTCATCTTTTCGCTGAGCCTGCGGCAGCCGTCCTTGGTGTTGGTGAAGATCATCACTCGGCCAAACTCGTCGGAATCCAGCAGGTACAGCAGGTGATCGTACTTTTCTTCCCGGGTGGTGGGGATCACGTACTGGGTGATCTGGGGCTTGTTTTCCTTGGTGGCGGGGATGGTGATCTCCACCGGCTCATGCTGGTATTTCCAGGAGATGGTCAGCACGTCCTGGTTGGTGGTGGCGGAGAACATGACGAACTGACGGGCCGGGGGAATGGCCTCGATGATCTTGCATACGTCCTTGACGAAGCCCATTTTCAGCATTTCGTCCGCTTCGTCTATAACAAGCGTATGCACGGCGGACAGCCGGGCGGTGCCGCGCTGCATATGGTCCAGCATGCGGCCCGGGGTGGCCACGATGATCTGGGGCTTTTTCTTCAATTGGTTCAGCTGCTTGGAAATGGGCTGGCCCCCGTACAGCACGGCGATGCGCACCTCGGGGATGAAGGCCGCAAGCTTTTCCATCTCCTGGCCAATCTGCACCGCCAATTCCCGGGTGGGGGCCAAAATCACTTCCTGAATGCGGCTGTCGGTGAGGGAAATGTATTCCAGCATGGGAATGCCGAAAGCCACGGTTTTTCCCGTGCCGGTGGGGGCGATGGCGATCACGTCGTGACCCTCCATCATGATGGGAATGGTCTTGGCCTGTACGGGGGTGGGCTGGGAAAAACCCATCTTGTCCACCGCCTGCAGGATCTCTTTGGACAGATCCATCTGTTCAAAACCCACAAGGGGCTGCAATTCTTTGTCTGACAAGGCTTCGTTCCTCTCTCCGCGGGACCCGGCCCGCGATTTCTTTCATTCAATTGTTCGCGCTATTATACCATAGAGCGGCCCGAATAGCAATGAAAACATGGTTTTGTTTTCAATATTACGGCGATACAAGTTACCATTCACCCTGCGGGTTCATGGTAACGCGCGGGTGGGTATTGCATACCCCCCGCGTGCCCCCCGCACGGTTTTTCCTAAAATCTCTTCGAGATTTCCGGGCGGAAAAACCGCAAGGAAGAAAAATTTCTTCCAGTCGTCTGCGCTCCTTGCAGAAATTATTTGTCCTCCCGGCGTACACGCCGCCGGTGCGGATTACAGTCAAGGGGCGTTCCCCTTGACAATCCCCCTCCGCGTATTCCAGCTTCCGTTGGATTTTTGATAGGTGAATAGTTACCGATACAAAAGAAAATATCATTAAGGTCATGTGCTGCGGTCAGTTCGATGAAATCATCGACGTGCGCACCCTGACGGACGATTTTTCCGGCCACGGCGGGGGAGACGCCCGGCTGGTTCGGGAATTTGTGGAGCTGGCGCGGGGCGAAATCGGCGTCAGCGGCACGCTTACCTCCATCGACCGCTCGGCGGAAAACCATCTGGAGGCCCTGGCGGCGGAAGGATCCCGGCTGAACAATGGAAACGTGATCGAACTGTAAGCACGGAGGGATGCGCCGCAATGTCATTCAGATAAGAATGACGGGAAGAGAACTGGAATTGACATAGGTTCCGTCCTCTTTTTTTTATTTTCCTTCTGGTCGTTTTCGCTGGTTTGTGCTATGATTGTCATGGCGAATCCTCCTCTGACAGGCGGGTTTCGTCAATCGCCATGATGCATGCCTGATCATAAAGAATGGAGAAAAACCATGGAAAGCAGGGCAAATGAACAACAGATTCCTTCTCAAATGCGAGAAGGTTTTGAAGCATATGCGGAACGGATGAAGCAAATCCGGTCATTGGCTACTCCAACGTTGGATGAAATCCAGATTCCAGATGACTTCAGCCATGTACTCAAGATCAACTTTCAGCGCATCGGTGAAATGGCGGCAGAAAACAGAAAGATCATTGCTGATTATATTCAGCCTGTTTTGAAATCCGAAGAACCGCTTTCATCTGCGACGCGGAATGAAATCGAACGTCTGAATGAACTGCTGGTCAATGACAAAAACATTGGCGAGATCGACATTCATTTATCACAGATGCTCGTCAGCCGTTTGTTCCAGGATGAAATCAATTCTGGTGGAAGACTGGACGAAAACAGCAGGATCATTCTGCTGGCTAAGATGCTTCGCCGGGACTACTATTTGATTACCGAGTTGTCTCGCAGCCAGTATTCAAAATCTGCCGTTCAGGTGATTCGCGGTAAAGCCGTGGAGATTCTGCGGGAACTCGACTCCTATGTGGCGCACGAGCCGTTTTTAACGCTGTCGGAGGAGGCGCGAAGCGCCGTGCTGCTTTCCTCCGTGTTCGGCATCCTGCTCTATATTGATTTTCTTGAATCCCATCCCGATTCCTATTACAGCGAAATGCTGGGTCAGTTGGAACTGGCGGAGCGCGTATTCGCGGATTCATTTTACCGGGAGAACATGCCGAACTACGACTGGGAAAGCTATGAATTCCGCATCTGTTATTACGGTTCTTTTCTCGCTAACAGCCGTTTGAACCGGAAAACCGCCAGGATCATCTATCAATGCTGCGAGCGGCTGATCCGCTTTTTGGAAACCTGCACCACTGCGCCGATCCTGAACGCATGCAGCAAGGAGGCGGCGGAAAGCCTGCTGCTCAGCGCGGGGGTCAAGGCCGGGATCGTGCCGGTTCGGGACGCCTGTGAAATCATTTTTTCAGACTATGAAAAGAGAAACGCCGCCGATTACAGCAGCGCGGGCATCGACGCCAATTTAGACGCGCCGGGCAAGTATCTTTGCTTTGCCACGGAGCAGAAGATGGAACTGAACGCCATGGACATTGACCGCTTCAACCATATTGCCCGGTCGATGCTGAACTATCTGTATCGTCTGCCCAAGCGGGACATCAATTTTGCCCGATGCGTTTCCCTGTTCCAGAATCTGATCATCTATTATCAGGAAAAGCCGGGCTGCATGACGATGGCTGATCTGTGCCTGAGTTCCTTTGCGGCCCTGCATCCACCCACCTATGTGCATGTGAATATCGTCGCCAAACTGACCGAGAGCATGACGCGGCATCTGGTGAGAGCCCGGCCTGATCTGTTCCTTCGCTTTCCGGGCACCGGCAGTCTGGAAGCCGTGCGGGAGAAGGAAGAAGAAATCATCCGATATGCCTATCAGGCGGCGCTGTGCCATGATATTGGAAAACTGTACATCCTGGATGTGATCAGCATGTACGGACGGGCGATTCTCGACGAGGAGTTCCGAGCGATCAAAACCCACCCTTCCATCGGGGCCGAACTGGCGCGTCGCTTTGTTTCCACCAGGGATTACGCGGATGTGATCCAGGGCCATCACATTTGGTACGATGGCACCAGGGGGTATCCTCAGGATTTTGACGCCTCCAAAAGCCCTTACAAAGTAATCATCGACATCGTGATGGCGGCGGACTGTCTGGACGCGGCCACGGATACAATCGGGAGAAGCTACAGCCAGGGCAAGACCTTTGACATGTACCGGAAGGAAGTGGAAGAAGGGGCCGGAACGCATTACGCGCCTTTCCTGCCGGAATTGTTCGCTCAAAAAGCGTGCCAGGAAGATATAGCGTATTTGCTTGGAAAAGGGCGGGAGCGAATGTACAGGGAAACATACCGTTTGCTGACGAGAATGCTGTAAAGACTTGCACTGAAATCTGGTTTGTAATTCGTAAATTCCCAGAGTAACGTCCACAGTGGGAAAAGCCGTGGACGTTAGTGTGAGAATAGTAGACGTTACTATGAGAAACGAGTGAATATTGGGGTTTTAGGGCATAGAGGACGAAAATAGCCAAATTAAAAAAGGCCAG
>JAFSNT010000127.1 GCA_017443295.1 Clostridia bacterium | reverse complement strand
TGAAACCCACCTCAAGAATAAGGTTCCCATTCCTTCAAGGAAGTAAGACCCCTGGAGGACTACCAGGTGATAGGTCGTCGGTGGAAGTTCGGTAACGGATGGAGCTTGACGATACTAATAGGTCGAGGGCTTGATTTCATAGAGTCTGAGACGAAAAGGTCCAACGAGATAAACAAACATCTTCTTCACTGTGCAGTTGTCAAGGTGTGACAGCGGACGCGAGTAGCGAAGTGTGAAAGCGCAGCACGCATTAGACTTGATGGTTCCGCAAGGAATCAGCTGAAAGGGTGAGCAGCCCGGAAGGCAGGAGCGCAAGCTCCAGGGAAGAGGAAGACTTCCAGAGGACAGAACGATACCTTGGGCAAGTATGATGAGTGAATGATCACCGACCTCGGCCCCATAAAAATGTTACGATTTCCGGTGGCAATGGCGAAGGGGTTCCACCTGTTCCCATACCGAACACAGAAGTTAAGACCTTCAGCGCCGATGGTACTTGGCTGGACACGGCCCGGGAGAGTAGGTCGCCGCCGGATTCCATTGAGAAGCAATCCACTTATGGGTTGCTTCTTTTTCGTTGCGGTGCGCAATAAATGACAAATAATCGTACATTCATTGTGTTTTTGCTTTTTTCTACTCGTCTTTTTTCTGTGAAGGTGGTATAATAATTTGAAATGTGCTGTTTCGCTTTTCCAGAGGATTCAGCGATGCGGCAGTTTGAAACCCCAAAGCAAAAAGGAGGAAACATTCATGAAACGTACAATCAGCCTGGTTTTTGCCCTGGTGCTGGCCCTGTCCGCGATCTGCTGCGTGGCCTCGGCGGAGGAAACCTTCAACACCCCTTATTTCACCTTGACGCTCCCCAGCGGCTGGCTTATCGATACCTCGGAAGCGGAGGCGGCGGTGAACAAGGACGGCGAACAATTCCTGGGCATTTTTGGGGACAGTGCAGCCATTGGGCTGGTCGTGGAGGTCGTGCTTGTGGTCTATGACGATTTAAAGGATGTTTCGCTGTGGAATTACAGTGAAGCGGAACTGAAGGACTATGCCGACGGCTTAATGGAAGAGTTTGAAGATGACGATCCCCAGTATTTGGAAGTCGTGAAGGCCGGGCAAATCCCCTTCGTGCTGATCAAGGCAACGGACGAAGACGGCGAATATCTTTTCGCGGATACTATGACCAACGGTTTCGCTATCGAGCTGATGGCTTATGTGACGGACGAAGAAGCTGAAGTCATGTATCCGATCACCCAGAAGCAGCTTGACCAGTTCAAATCCATCCTGGCCACCTTCCAGCCCGTTTCCTGATGCTATTTCCTGACGCGTAAATCCAAACAAGGAGGCGAACAGCCGTGAAAAAAGCGGTTTCTCTTTTGCTTGCGCTGATTTTGGCGTTTTCCACCGTGCCTTTTGCTCAGGCGAAAGAGAAGAAAATGACCATTCTGGCCTATATCTGCGGCTCAGACCTGGAAAGCGAATCGGGTGAGGCCAGCGGCGATATCCGGGAAATGATCGCCTCCGGCGTGGGCAATTCCGACAGCGTGACCGCGATCATCGCCACGGGCGGATCGAGCAAGTGGCAGAAATACGGCATTTCCAACCGGAACGTTCAGTATTACAAGTTAGGCGGCAGCAGCCCCGAGTTGCTCAAGGACGCGGGCAAGCGCAGCATGGGCGAAGCAAGTACCCTGAGCGATTTCCTGCGCTACGGCATTTCCGCCGCTCCCGCCGAGCGCTATGTGCTGATCATTTGGGATCACGGCGGCGGCCCGGTGTACGGCGTGTGCAACGACGAGAATTACAAGGACGACGGCCTTTCCCTGGCCGAGCTGCATAAGGGCCTGGTGAACGGCCTGAACGGCACCAAGCTGGATATCATCGGTTTTGACTGTTGCCTGATGAACTGCGTGGATCTGTGCTACAACCTGTACGGCATCGCGGATTATTCCGTGGTGAGCCAGGAGCTGGTGAGCGGCACGGGCCTGAACTACGACGAGTGGATGGGGCCCATCGTGACCGATCCCGGCATTTCCACGGAAAAAATCGCCATGTCCATGGCGGATACTTACATCAAGGAAAATTCCACTGGACGGAACGCCGATACGGCCACCATGTCCGTGATCGCGTCGGACAAGATGCCCGCCGTCATGGACGCGGCCAACGCGTTCAGCGCGGCCCTGTCCGCCCTGCTCAGCACCAACCTGGCGGGCGTGATCCGTCTGCGCAACCAGCTGACCACCTTCGGGGAATTCCTGGACTACGACGCTTCCGACATGGTGGATATCGAGGATATGTGCGACGCCTTTTCCGCCCTGCTGCCCAAGGAGAGCGAAGCCCTAAAGCAGGCGGCCCGGCAGGCGGTGTGCTACAACGTGACCACCAGCGACATCGCTTCCTATGCCCACGGCCTTTCCTTCTTCATGCCCTACGATACCATCCGCAGCGACAAGCAGGAAATTTTAGCGTATTACAACGGCCTGTCCAGCGATTACGCCAGCTTGGCCGTGGCCCTGACCAACCAGGCCACCACATCCGGCTACACCATGACCGGCTCCAACTATACCCCCTCCAACTTCTATTCCTACGACGACTATTACGGCGGCGGTTCCTTCTCCGGCTGCTTCTATGACATCTGGGACGGGTACTTCGGGGATTATTGCAGCTTTGACGACGTGTATGATTCCTGCGGCGGCAACATCTGGGCCGGCTTGAACAGCTCCTCCGGCTCCATTTGGGACGGCTATTCCTCCTCCTCCGGCATGTGGGAAGGCTACACCCCCTCCAACATCTGGGGCGGCTACAACGGTTCCACCGGACCCGGCGCGGCCGCTACGCCCGCTGTGGGCGGCATTTGGGCAGGCCTGACGACACAGACCGCGTCCCCTACCGCGTCCCCTACCCAGGCCCCCGCGGAATCTGCCGCCGCGTTGGCGCTGGGCAGCATTTGGGCGGGCTTGCTGAATAACAGCGCCGATTATTACCAGCCCGGCGAGCAGAACCAGAACGTGCAGGCGGGCGTCAGCGAAGCCGTATCCGCCGACGAGGTGCTGGAAACGGCGAACAGCTTCTTCACGTCCGCCACCATGACCGCCCAGATGATCTATTCCATCCAGCTGACCAAAGCGGATTTGGATCACCTGGCCTCTGCCAGCGGCGTACTCAGCGTGAAGAAGGGGGACGAGACGGTGCGCCTGGGCAACTTGGGCCAGACCACCGTGGACTGGTCCACCGGCCTGGTGTTCTCCATGTTTGACGGCTCCTGGCCCATGCTGGAAGGGCAGATGGTGCGGGCGGAATTCCTGTACGGGGACGACGACGGCAACGTGCGCTTCGTGATCCCCACCCGGATCAACGGGCTGAAAATGTACCTGCTGGGCAGCCACGCCGCCGACGGAACCATGACGCTGCTGGGGGCGACCCAGGGCTATGACGAAAACGGCTTTGCCATTCGCGGCTCCATCCCCCTGGAAGTGAGCATGAAAATTCAGCCCCTGTTCACCGCCGTGGCCCAGGACGGCACGGAACGGGAATACCAGGGCGATGAGATCACCGTTCCGGCGGAAGGGCTGACCCTGACCTGGGAGAGAATTCCCAGCGGCAGCTATCAGTATTGCTTCGGCCTGACCGACCTGTCCGGCACGGTACACTATACGGATTCCGTTGCCATCAGCTTCTGAACTGAATAAACGAATCGGGCGTCAAGCGATTCAATTGAATCTGCCTGACGCCCGATTTTTGCGGGGTTCAGTAGCCTTTTTTCAAATCCACCTGCCGAAGCAGTGGCCTGCCCGCGCAGTAGTTTTCAAAGTCCTCCAGGAACAGGGAAACGATGCGCTCCTTGGTGTAGGGCAGGGTCATATTCCCCGCCACGTGGGGCGCGATCAGCAGATTTGGGCAATCCCACAGGGAATCGTCCGGGGGCAGGGGTTCCTGCTCGAACACGTCCAAAGCGGCGCACAGGCGGCCCCCACGTAGTTCTTTTTCCAGGGCTTTCTGGTCGATCACCGAACCCCGGCCCACGTTGATGACCAGCGCCTGATCGGGCAAAAGCGCCAAACGGCGGGCGTCCAGCATATGAAATGTTTCCGGAGTGCCGGGCAGGGAAATCACCAAAATATCGGTTTCGGGCAGCACGCTGTCCTGCGCGTCCTGCAAAACCACCCGGTCAAACAGCCCTTTCGGGTTTTTCCCGCCCCGATTGACGCCCACCAGACTGGCCGGGCCGAACGCCCGCAGGCGGATGGCGGCTTCCTGGCCGATGTCCCCGGTGCCAAGCAGGGTGACGTGGCTGTTCTTGATGGAGCGCACGGGCAAATCGCGCTTCCATTCCCGGCGAGCAACGATGGCGCTGTAATCCGTCTGGCGGCGCAGCATTTCCAGGGCAAACATAACGACGTGTTCGGCGATGGTCACGCCGTAGGCCCCGGAGGAATTGGTCAGCACCGCGTCGGGCGACGCGAACACGCCGGGCGCGGTGAACTGATCCACCCCCGCCGAGGGCGTACACAGCCAGCGCAGGCGCGGGCTGTTCTGGGCCAGCCGCGCGGACTGGCCGAAAACCACCTCCGCGTTGTCCAAATACGGCAGCGCCTGGGCGGTTTTCTGAAAGAACAGGGCTTCAAAGCCGTTTTTCTCCGCTACGGCGCGAATTTGACTGATATGCGCGTCCTCCAGCGCCGGGTTGACCACCACCAGCCGTCTGGGCATGAGGTTCCCTCCTTCTTTCTTCCGTTCTGTCGTTTTTTCCCATTATACCAGCAATGCCCGGCGGTTTTCAAGCACAAAAAACAGAGATTGCAGCGCGAACGCATGAGTTCCGAAAAAAGAAAAAGATCCTTCGCTTATCACTCCGCTGGCGCTCCGTGATGCTCAGGATGACATCGTTTGGTATTTTGTTCTTTGTTTGGCTGTGAAACCGTAACTATATATCAACCAACCCAGATGTCATCCTGAGCACCCCGAAACGATAGTGGAGGGGTTAGCGAAGGATCTTTCCGCTATTGTAACAGCTTTGTAATTCATGCGTTTACCCTGGCAGGGATTTCCTCTGCTCAAAATTGTTTGGGCTATGGCTTTTTCCAGCTTCGTTCCGCCAGCTTTTTCAGTTCGTTTTCGTCCTCCCCGTCCCGGACGCGGCGGGCGGCGACGATCCGGCGCTCGTTATCGTGATCCACGCATGTGACGAGTAAAAGGATTTGATCGTCGGGCCGCACGTCGATGGGGCAGGAAAGAACGGAGGCGTTGACCAGAGCGCCCATGGCGGTTTGCCTCTCCTGAATGTCGGACGACAGGAAAGCAAAGAGATTGACGAAATTCCTGACCCTCTCCACGATGTTGACCGTACCCACGGCGAAGATCACATAGCGCCCATCCTCGTACATCGTATCGAAGGTGATAAAGGGGTTGGCGCGGTAAGAACGGAGGTTTTCGTAATTGCGCAGGCAGCCGAACATGGCCCCGGTTTTCATGTTGTGGCCGTACAGCAGATAGGCGTAGGGCCGGGTTTTCAGGGAAATGGAGGAATCCAGGAAAATCGCGCCGTTCACGTTCTTTTTGCCTAAGGCGTCGTGGGTGAGATAATAGGTTTCGTCCCGCTGGGTCACGCCCTCGTCCAGCAGGTCGCCCAGGGTCAGCCAGCCGATGATATCCTTGTTCTGCTTTCGCAGGGCCTTGAAACGGCTGCCGATAATCAGGGTGGGATTGCCGGGATATTTGACCGACTGCAAAACGGCGGCGGGCGTCGGGGTGGGCCGTGGCGTTGTCCGGGCGGGGGTCGGGGCGGCGGTTGCCGGTGCCTCGGTGGGGGCGGCGGTGATTTCTGGGGCGGGGGTTTCGGATTGGTACGCCTTTCGCAGTTCGTCGGCGGTACGGCGGGAAGAAAGATAGTCCGCGCCGTAACCGATGAATTTTACCAGCGCGAAAAGCGCCAGGGCGGCGGAAACGGCAATCAGCGCCGCCCGTACCCACGGGAAGCGCCGAAACCGGGTTTTGCGCTTCCTGCGCCCCTTCCATTCTCCGCCCTGCATCGTTTCCTTACTGACGGGCTTTCCCGCGCTTGCCCATGGTCAGGGCAAGGCCGATCCCCGAAAGACCGACCGCCAGCAGCGCCGCCCACAGGCCGAAATCCGCCCCGTCGCCGGTTTCGGGAACGTCCTGAACAGTCACCGCGCAGGAAGCGTACTTGTTGCTGTTGGCGTTGCTGGTGGCGGTAACGGTGGCGCTGCCCACCGACATGCCCTTGGCGTAGACGGTCAGGGTTTCGGTGGCCCTCGTGCCGACTTCCTGGGTGCAGGCCGCGTCCGCATACAGCTTCACGGCGGCCCCGCTGACGCTCCACTTCACCGTCTTGTCCGTGGCGTCGCTGGGCGATACGGTGGCGGTCAGCTTTACCGTGCCGCCCACGCCGATCTTCTGGGCGGCGGAGGGATTCAGGGTCACGCCGGTGACGGCGACAGTCGCCGCGCCTTCGACTTTCACATACTGCTTGGTGGAAGTAGTGCCGGAGATGGCTGTCCATGTGCTGTTGTCGTCGCTCTCCTCGGCGGTCGTGGCGGTGATGGAACCGCTGACGGCCTGGCTTGCGCTACCTGCGGAACCGTTAGATCGGCCCGCCACATCTGTATAGATGCCACCTGTGCCACCTGCGCCGCCGGTCACTGTGGCCGAACCGCTATTCACCGTAATGTTGCCGGATATGCCTGCGGCACCATTGCCGCCATTACCACCATATATATCGCCGTAGCCACCATTGCCCCCGGTCACGTTGACTGTAGCGCCGTCGATAATGAGCGTTCCAGTAAATCCTGCGCTGCCATTGGCACCGTTGCCGCCTCGCATGCCATCACTATCAGCGCCGTTTGCACCGTTCGCGCCGTTGACGGTCAGCGTACCTGCGCCGTTGACGGTCAGTGTATGACCATTGGCGTTGATGCCGCCGTTCACGGTCAGCGTCTTGCCAGCCGGGATGGTCAGCGTGATGTCGGCGCTTACAGTGACGCCGCTGCTGATCGTCATATCGCTTTCGATGGTGGAGTCTTCGCTCCATGTTGTGGAACTGCTGTCCAGCGTCGCCGCGTACGCCGTCAAACTCATGCCCGGCAGCAGACCCAGCACCAGAGCGAGGGTGAGCAGGATGCTCAAAAATCGTTTACTTCTGTGTTTCATTGTGTGTTCTCCTCCTATTCTGTGCCGAACGCGGCGGCAGGGTTTATATGGTTGTGTGTAGTTTCGCCGGGAAACGCAGGTTTTGGAACGCCTTATGTATTGCAAATTGCAAAACAACGTAGTACAATAAGTGTGAAAGGTGGTGTTCCAATGAAAGACGCGACTGTCAGCGCCCGCGTGGAGTGCGGCGTGAAGGCCGAGGCGGAGGACATTCTCGAGCGGCTCGGCATTTCGGTTTCCGTGGTCATCAATTCCCTGTATCGCCAAATCATCTACAAGCGCGGCGTGCCGTTTCCCATGACCCTTCCGGCGGAACCGAGGACGCTGGACGCCATGACCGACGCGGAATTGAACGCGAAGCTGCAGCACAGCTACGAACAATCACTGGCGGGTGAAGGCCGTCCCTTCGAGGAAGTGTTTGACGAACTCGAAAGGGGCCTGGTTTGATGCGGGACTATCGAATCATCATCACGCCGGATGCAATTAGAGACTTGGCCGAGCTAAAGGACTACATCGCGGAAATGCTGCTCGCGCCGGATACCGCGCTCAAGTATATTCAGACGATTCGCCGGGAGATCGGCGGCCTCGCCCAGATGCCCGCCCGACACAAGTGCGTCGATCAGGAGCCTTGGTATTCCCGCGGTGTGCGCAAGATCATTGTGAAGAACTTTTACGTGTACTACCGGATAGACGATACGGCGGGCACGGTCTATGTTCTCAACGTGATCTATGCCAGGCGCGACCAGCTGAAAGCTCTCTCGCGCATGAAGCTGGATTGACCTGTGCTTGAACACAAAAACCGCCGAACCTGACAGGGTATCATCACCCCGTCAAATTCGACGGTTTTTCGTTATGCATGTATGCGGCTTTAACCCAAAAAAGGGCGC
>JAFSNT010000126.1 GCA_017443295.1 Clostridia bacterium | reverse complement strand
CCTCCTACCTCCTACTTCCTACCTCCTACTTCCTACCTCCTACTTCCTACCTCCTACTTCCTGCCTCCTGCTTCGTAAAGAAAGGAAGATTTTATGAAACGTATTGCTGTTTTATTGGCGCTGGTGCTGTTTGCCGCGCTGCTGCCCCTGGGGGCGTTTGCCGAGGATTATCCCTTCCTGCTGACGGCAGGCGGGTCCTTCGCCTATTCCCGGGACGACCGGGGCAACCTGCTGGTGTACGGCGACAACCAGTTCGGCCAGCTGGGCAAGGGCAGCAGGGCACAGACCAAAAAGCCCGCCGTTTTCAAGAGCAAAAACAGCGAGATCGACCCGGCGCGTATCCGGGAAATTTACGCAGGCTGCGATTATTCCTTTTTCCTGATGGACGACGGCAGCATTTACGGCGTGGGGAACAATTCCTATAATCCCCTGCTGCTGGGCGCGAAGTACGGCATGGCCACCACCCACGTGCGCATCCCCCTGGAGGATACCACCGTGACCAAAATGGCCTGCGGCTTCGGCCACGTGCTGGCGCTGAACGAGGCGGGCGAGGTGTGGGCCTGGGGCCGCAACGGCGACGGCCAGGTGGGCTGCGGCAGCACCAAAAAAATCAACGAGCCTCAAAAGCTGCCCCTGACGGGCATCGTGGATATCGCCGCGGGCGGCAAGTTCTCCATCGCCCTGGATAAGGACGGGGTGCTGTGGGGCTGGGGCAAAAACGAATCCCACCAGCTTTTGGGCGGAAACGAAAAGTACTTTACCACCCCCATTCCCCTTGATATCGGGGACATTCAGCCCGCCCTCATCGACGCGGGGGGCGAAACCATCAGCGTGGTGGACACGGAGGGCCGCCTGTGGATGTGGGGCCGCAACGACGTGCAGCAGATCGGCTTCGACACCAAGGAACAGCCGGTGCTGAAACCCCGCCTGATGGAAGAATTGCCCGCGCCGGTGGTGTTCATCGACAGCTACAATTCCCAGACCTTCGTGATCCTGTCCGACGGCTCCCTCTGGGGCTGGGGCAACAACCGTTCCGGCCAGCTGGGGCTGGGCAAAAAAACCGTCGGCTCCCCGGTGAGCATGATTTGGCCCTCGGACGTGATCTACGTCACCAGCTTCGACGTGTCCATGAACTGCGTGCTAAAGGACGGTACGGTGCTGGCCTGCGGCAGCAACAAATTCGGCCAGTTCGGCAACGGCAAGGTCAACGATTTCCACATGCCGCAGATTCAGGAAAACGGTATGGACTTGATCACAGCAAAATAACCCATCGGCGCGCAAAACCGCCGCCCCACGCGGGACGGCGGTTTTGTGTGCGTTTCTTTATGCTTTCGCCTGCCGTTTGATGGCGGCGACGGCCACCCGGTCGGCGGGAAGCCAGTCCACCGCGTCCAGCTCGGAAAGATGCAGCCAGCGGGCGGATTCATGCTCCCGCAGGGTGAGGGCACCGGAGGCCACGGCACACCAGTAGCAGCCCATGGACAGGTGAAAATCCGGGTAATCCCATTCCACCTGGGTCAGCTTTTCGCCCACGGCGATTTCGGCGTTCAGCTCCTCCCGAATCTCCCGAACGAGGGCCTGTTCCGGCGTTTCTCCCGGTTCGATCTTCCCGCCGGGAAATTCCCAGCCGTCCTTGGCGCTGCCGTATCCCCGCTGGGCGGCAAAGATGCGGCCGTCCTCCCGGATAATTGCGGCTACCACCTGAATGGTTTTCATGGGTTCATTCCCTCACAGCCTCGCCACGCCGCTGTCCCGGGCCGCTTTCGCCACAGCCGCCGCCACGGCGGGGCCGATGCGCTTATCGAAAGCCAGGGGCAGGATGTACTGGGCATTCAGCTCTTCGGGGGCCACCAGATTAGCCAGGGCGAAGGACGCGGCCTGCTTCATTTCCTCGTTGATGTCCCTGGCCCTTACGTCCAGCGCGCCGCGGAACAGGCCGGGGAAGCACATCACGTTGTTGATCTGGTTGGGATGGTCGCTGCGGCCGGTGCCCACCACAGCCGCGCCCGCCGCCAGGGCGTCGTCCGGCTCGATTTCGGGGGTGGGGTTCGCCATGGGGAACACGATGGCCCCAGGAGCCATGGACTGAACCATTTCCTTGCTCACGATGTGGGGCGCGCTGACGCCGATGAACACATCCGCGCCCTTCATGGCGTCGGCCAGCTTGCCGGAGAACTTTTCGGGGTTGGTGATCTTCGCCATTTCCTCCTGGGCGGAGTTCATCTGCTCGCCCTCGCAGAGGACGCCGAAGCGGTCCACCATCTTTAAATGCTTCGCGCCAAGGTTCAGCAGGTGCTTGCCGATGGCGATGCCCGCGCTGCCCGCGCCGTTGATGACCACTTTCGCTTCGCCGATGTCCTTCTTCACCACCCGCAGGGCGTTGATGAGAGCCGCGCCCACCACCACGGCGGTGCCGTGCTGGTCGTCGTGGAACACGGGGATATCGCAGATTTCCTTTAAGCGGCGCTCGATCTCAAAGCACCGGGGGGCGGCGATGTCCTCCAAATTGATGCCGCCGAAGGAGCCGGAAATCAGGTACACGGTGCGCACGATCTCATCCACGTCCTTGCTGCGGATGCAGATGGGGAAAGCGTCCACGTCGCCGAAGGCCTTGAACAGGGCGCATTTGCCTTCCATGACCGGCATGCCCGCCTCGGGGCCGATGTCGCCTAAGCCCAGCACCGCCGTGCCGTCGGTGATCACTGCCACCATGTTATGCCGCCGGGTCAGGGTAAAGGATTTATCATAATCTTTCTGTATTTCCAGGCAGGGCTGGGCCACGCCGGGGGTGTAGGCCAGGGACAAGTCTTCCTTGTTCTTCACCTGAACCCGGGAAACCACCTCGATTTTCCCCTGCCATTCGCCATGCAGGCGCAGGGATTCTTCCGCGTAATTCAATGGAAAACACCTCCTCGGGAATTATCGCAACACAGACATTGTACATGCTTCAGCGGAAAAATCAACAGAAAATCCCATAAACGCGGTAAAATACAAAAAAAACGCGAAAAGCAAGAGGCAATTCCCGCTTTTCGCGCTTTGATTTTAAGAATGTGTTTTTACCGGATCAGGGTGATATTGCGGAACACGCTGACCAGAGTGTTGGCGACGGTGGACATGGTTTTGATGAAGATATCCAGCGCCACGCCGACCACGTCCTTGCGGGTATCGCCCACGGTGTCGCCGGTGACGGCGGCCTTATGGGCAGCGGAACCCTTGCCGTGGCCTTCCAGCGCGCCGGATTCGATATACTTCTTGGCGTTGTCGAACGCGCCGCCGCTGTTGCCCATGAACAGGGCGCGGGGGATGGCCACGATGGTGGCGCCGATGAGCAGGCCGCCCACGAAGTCCACGCCGAAGAGGAAGCCGCCGATGACGGGGATGACCATGGCCAGGATGGAAGGCACCAGCATCTTTTTCAGGGCCTGCTTGGCGGCCAGCTCGATCATGCGGTTGTAGTCCGGGGTCTTTTCACCGGCCAGCACTTCGGGGGTCAATTGCTTGTCGCCCTCGTCGGCCATGAGCTTGGCGGATTCGATGGTGTTGTCGGTGAGCATGGCGGAGAAGTATTCCACCAGCGCGCCGCCGATGATGGCGCCCGCCACCACCACGAAGGAGGCGATGTTCAGGTTCATTTCGGAGGAATAGTTGCCCACGTAGCTGACGATCAGGGACACGGTGGCGAAGGCGGCGGAGCCGATGGCGAAGCCCTTGCCCACGGCGGCGGTGGTGTTGCCCACGGCGTCCAGCTTATCGGTGATCACGCGCACGTTGGCGTCCAGGTGGCAGCTTTCTGCCAGACCGCCCGCGTTGTCGGCGATGGGGCCGAAAGCATCGATGGAAACGGTGGCGCCCACGAAGGCCAGCATGCCTAAGGCGGCGGTGGCTACGCCGTAAATGCCCGCCAGCTTGCCGGATACGAACAGCGCCAGGCCGATCACCAGCACGGGCAGCAGCACGGACCGGGAACCCACGGCGTCGCCCTTGGTGACCACGAAGGCTTCGCCCTCGGGGGCCATTTCGGCCAGGGTGCGGGTGGGTTTATAATCGGTGGAGGTATAGTATTCGGTGATGGAGCCGATGGCTACGCCGCTCAGGATGCCCAGCACGGTGCAGATCCAGGGAGAGGCCCAGCCGGCGGTCCAGCCGTATTCATCCTTGAGCACGGCGGCGTCAGCGCCGGAGAAGCAGATGATGGCGGCCACGAAGCCCAGCACCACGGTCAGGCCCGCGGAGATCCAGGTGGCTAAATTCAGCTCCCGGGAGGGGTTGTCGCTCATCTTTTTCCGGTCGGCGTAGAACAGGCCCAGCAGGCAGGAAAGCAGGCCCACGCCCGCCAGCACCACGGGGAAGGTGATGGTGCCGTTGAAGACCTTTTCCAGCACTTCCCTGCTTTCGGTGAACTTGCTTTCATAGCTCTGGAACAGGATCACGGCGATCATGAGGGCGGCGGAAATCGTCGCCACGAAGGATTCCAGCAAGTCGGAGCAATTGCCCGCGATATCGTTCACGTTGTCGCCGATAAAGTCCGCGATCACGTTGGGCACGCGGGAGTCGTCCTCGGGCAGGTCGTTGCGCACCTTCGCCAGGATGTCGGCGGAAATGTCGGCGGCCTTGGTGTAGTTGCCGCCCGCCACGCGGTTGAACATGGCAACCAGGGAGCAGCCCAGGGAATAAGTGGAAATGCGCATGATGGTGGGGTTCACGCCCGCCAGGGAAGTGATGAAGCCGCTGCCCTCCACGTCATGCCGCACGGTGCCGAAGAAGATCAGAATGGCCGTGAGGCCCAGCAGGCCCAGGGCCTGCACGGAAAGGCCGGAGATGCTGCCGCCGCACAGGGCCACCTTCACCGTTTCGCCGATGGAAAGGCTTTCCCGGGCTTTGTTGGCGGTGCGCACGTTGGCGTAGGTGGCGCTGCGCATACCCACCACGCAGGCGCAGCTGCTCATGAGCGCGCCGAAGAGGAAGGTGATGCCGCTGGTTTTTTCCACGAACAGGCTGAAGACGATCGCCAGCAGGATCACCACCACCACGATGGTCTTGTACTCGGTTTTCATGAAGGTGTTCGCGCCGGAACGGATGATCCCAGCCATTTCGGCCATTTCCTGGGTTCCCTCAGGCATTTTGCGGATGCGCTGATAGTTGTACACCACATAGGCGATGGCCGCCGCGATGACCAGCAGCACCAGAATGTACCATACCACAGACATAAGAGGCCGCCTCCGATCAATAATATAGAATCGTTCGAGGGCATGGAAAACTGAAAAAGTTCCCCATCCCATCCCAGTATATATTATAGTTGTGCCGGATGCGTTCCGTCAATAGCCGAAAACAAATTTTGGGGCTGGAATCCGGATTGAAAAACCGATGCGAAAATGCTATAATACCGGCGAAAGCGCCCCGCTTTCATCATGCTTGGATGATACAGGAGATACCGCCATGACAGAGAAAAAGAAACAGAAAATATGGAACGTGCCCAACGCGCTGACCATGGTGCGCATGGCGCTGATCCCGGTTTTCTGGTATTTGATGATGACCGACCGGCTCTACGCCGCCCTGGCCGTGTTCGTGGCCGCCAGCCTGACGGACATCGCCGACGGGTACATTGCCCGGAAATATGATTTGATCACCGATTTCGGCAAGCTGATGGACCCCCTGGCCGACAAGCTGATGGTGATCAGCATGATGGCCTCCCTGGCCATCAAGGGCATCGCGCCCTGGGCGGCTCTGGCGATCATCGTCGCAAAGGAGCTGACCATGGTGACCGGCGGGCTGATCCTGCTCAAACATAATGTCGTGGTTTATGCCCGATGGATCGGCAAGATCGCCCAGGCTACGGTGGTGTGCAGCCTGATTTCCTGCTTCTTCCACGAATGGCTGCTGAAAACCTTCGGTTTCCCCGTCCACACCGTGCTGCTGTGGATCGCCGTGGGCATGACCCTGGCCGCCCTGTGCGTTTATATGCGGCAGGCCATCGGCCAGTACCGGGAAGCCAAGGCCAAAGAAAAAAAGGGTGAAAGCTGAAACCGGCCTTCACCCTTCTTTCATTTTTCTTATGCCGTGTCTTCGCAGCCACAGGGTCACCAGCAGGACGGCGATCATCACACCGGCGCTGTCAATGCACACATCCTGCCACATGGGCCCCCGGCCATCCACGAACATCTGATGCAGCTCGTCGGTGCAGGCGTACAGGGTGCCGGCCACCCAAGCGATCAGCGCGGGCCGCCGCAGGGCCAGGGCATGGAACAGCAGCCGCAGGGAGGCCCCCAACATAGCAAACTCCGTAAAATGCGCGGCCTTGCGCACGAAAAGGAGGAGCTGATCGAAATAGACCCACTGTTCCTTAGCCGTCATGGCATCGAACCCCGGAACGAACAGGCGCAGCACAAAAACGGCCAGACCGGTGCTCGTCTGGGCGGACAATTCCGCGTCCTGGGCGGAAAAACAGAAAATCATCACCGCCACCGCGATCACCAGCAGCCACAGAAAAAAGATCAGCCATTTCCTTCCCTTCGATTTCAAAAAAACCTTCCTTCCATCCGACACGCCATAGGGTTTCCAAATGCCGGGCTTTATATGTTCGACGGATGAAGCGCTTTTCCTGCCGCAAGGAATGGAATTTTTTAGAAAGCGGAAAGTGTAAAATTATTGAGCGGGAACGGTTCCAAGCCTTCTAAATCGCAACGCTCAACGCTTAACGCTCAACGCTTTCCGGCATATCGCTCTTCACTTTTCACTTTTCAATTTCCACTTTTCAATTTCCACTTTTTTGCTGCCACGTTTCCGCCAGTTCCCGCATCCAGGCGTACACGTCCATTTCGTATACTTCCTTCAGGCGCTCCGGGGTGAACACCGCGTCCATGGCCCCCTGGGCCACGCACTTTCCCCGGTGCATCAGCAGCACGCCCGTGCCATAGCGCCGGGCCAGGCTCAAATCGTGCACCACGGAAAGGACGGCGCGGTTTTCCTGTTTCCGCCATTCGGTAATTAAATCGAAGATATGCTGCTGATATTTCAAATCCAGGTGATTGGCCGGTTCGTCCAGCACCAAAATGCGCGGGCCCTGGGCGAACACCTGGGCCAGGAACACCCGCTGCAGTTCGCCGCCGGACAGGGTGAGTGTGCTTAAGCGGCGCAGATGGGTCAAACCCGTTAATTCCAGCGCTTTTTCCACGGCTTCCTTCCCTTCGCCGTCCCGGTGGGAAAGGAAGCCTTTTTCGTGGGCGTATCGGCCCAGGCCCACGATTTCCTCCACCGTGTAGGCGTATTCCACCCGGTTGCGCTGGCTGAGCACCCCGATTTCCCGGGCCAGGGCGGCGGGCCGCAGGTCACGGATATCCTTTCCTCCCAGCAGGAACCGCCCTTCATAGGGCACGGTCTGGGCTAAAGCGTTCACCAGCGTGCTTTTGCCCGCGCCGTTGGGCCCGGCCAGCATGAGCCAGTCCCCGGCGCGAAGACGGAGGGACACATCCTCCACAGCAGTATAATGGCCAAAACGCACGGTAATATGCTCGGCGTTCAGCATGCGTTTCCCCTGCCTTTCCGGGTGCCGCGGAAAATGATCACGAAGACCGCCGCCCCCACCAGACTGGTGACCACGCCGATGGACAGTTCAACGGGCCGCAGCACCGTGCGCGCCGCCAAATCGGACAAAAGCAGGAACACGGCCCCCGCGTACAGGGAGGCGGGCAGCAGGCGCTTGTGGTTGGGCCCCACCAGCATGCGGGCCATATGGGGCGTGACCAGGCCTACAAAGCTGATGGTGCCGCCGATGGATACGCACACGCCGATCAGCACCGAAACGGCGATGAGCAGGGTGAGCTTCACCCGCTTCACGTTCACGCCCACGTGCCGGGCGTTGTCCTCGCCTACGGCAAAGGCATTCAGTTCCCGGGTGTGGGAAAGCATCACGCCGCCGCACAGGATCAGGGCGCACAGCAAAATCAGGGCGTAGGCATAGGTGCTGCCGGAGAGGGAACCCATGGTCCAGAAGGTGATGGACTTGATTTTGTCCCCGGAAAAGGAGATCACTAAGCTCATGAGCGCCGAGGCGAACATGGAAAAAATCACGCCGATCAGGATGATGGAGTGGGTGGAAAAGGACCGGTCCAGGGTGTAGGCCAGGGCTAAGATCATCATGAGCGACCCGAAAGCGAACGCCATGGCCATGCCCATGGTGCCCGCGTAAGGCAGGCCGGGGATGGACACGCCGAAAGCCAGGGCGATCACCGCGCCCAAGGAAGCCCCCGCCGATACCCCCAAGGTGGAGCCGTCTGCTAAGGGATTGCGCAATAAGCCCTGCATCACCGCGCCGCACAGGGAAAGCGCCGCCCCCACCATGGCTACGCACAGCACCCGGGGCAGGCGCACCGACAGGATGATGGCCTTGGGCACCCCCTCCGGCACGGGCAGGCCGAACAGGCTGTTCCAGATGGCCGCCAAAGTGCCGCCCACGGGCAGGGACACGCTGCCTAAGCACACGCACAGCAGCATCACGGTCAGCAGGGCCAGAGTAAACAGCAGGTATTCCACGAATGTAAAATGATTGGTTTTCGCTTTCAAGTTTTTCCCTCTTATTGTGCCAGGATTCACGCATGAATTACAAACGGGGATTTGTGGAGGAGGGCTCCAGGGGGGGGGGGGG
>JAFSNT010000125.1 GCA_017443295.1 Clostridia bacterium | reverse complement strand
TTGCGGATGAAACGAAACCGGTTTTCCTCCGTCTTATTGATGTGAGAATATTCTGCACATTGTTTTTGAAGGGAGTTACTTTGGATGGCTGATCGCCAGGAATATGAGCGCGTCGCCCAGGAGGCGCTGCCCATGCTGTACAGGCTCGCTATGGGCATCCTGCGCTGCGACGCGGACGCCCGGGACGCGGTACAGCAGGCACTGCTCAAAGGCTGGGAAAAGAAAGAGAACGCCCGGCCGGGGAAATTCCGCTGGTATCTCACCCGCATCGTGATCAACGAGGCGCGGAACATCCAGCGGTACAGGATGCGGGTGTTTCCCACGGAACTGCCCCCGGCTGTCGTGCAAATGTCCCCCGACTATCGGGAATTATACGACGCCATATTTGCCCTTTCAGAGGATTTGCGCTTGCCCCTGCTGCTCAAGTACATGCAGGATCTGTCTGAAAAGGAAGCGGCGCAGGCCCTCGGCATCCCGGTAACGACTTTCAAAAACAGGCTTCATCGCGCGCGAAAAGCCCTTCGGAAAACCCTGGATCGGGAGGTGACGTTTGAATGAAGCGTACCCTGCATGCAAACAAGGATTTCATGAACGCTGCTCTGCCTCCCCTTCCGGCTGATTTTGAGCGGGAAATGAAGGAACTGATCCTTTCCATGCCCGCCGGACGACCCAAGAGGGAGGAAAAAACCGTGAAAAGAAAATTCTCCGTGGGCCTTGCCCTGGCCTGCGTGCTGGCGCTGCTGGCCGTGACCGCCCTGGCGGCGGTGCTGCTGGGCGGCAGGGATTTTGTGGACAAGATCATGGCCCCCAAGGCGGCGGAAACCTCTTCCGACAGCTTTACGAAAGAAGAAATTGAAGAAATATTGCGCATCGCGGCGGAAAACAATCTGGTATTGAGTGACGAGGACATGTACCGCCTGACCCACTTAGACGAAACGGGCTATTTCAAGGAAGAACTGATGCGCCGTTTCGTCAAGACCGAGTACGGCTTCTATCCCGACGCCTGGCCCATCGAGGTGCAGCACTGGTACGAGCAGATGCTCATCGCCGTGGGGCTGCAGGAAGGCCCCCAGGTGAACGTGCTGCCCGAGGGGGACGAGCGTACACAGGAAGAAATCCTCCAAATCGCCCGGGATTTCATTCATGAGAAATACGACCCGGACGCGGACCTGGACGACCCGGACAAGTACCGGCGCTTCATGACCTACCGGGAATTCCAGTTGGGAGAAGGAATGAAATACCGGCAATGGAATCTAAATTACGAGGCCCTGGACCTGTACGGCACGGATTACTGCCTGGTTTTGGACAGCGCCGGGAACATCAAAAACGAATACACCGTGGATGGCATCTTCGGCGCGTCCTATCTGACCCACGGCCAGTATATCTTCGACCGGTTCATGCGGGTATACGGCGACCAGTACGGCTTCATCAATTGGGACAGCGAAATGCTGCTGCAATACCAGGAGGCCATGCGGCGCCGGCTGACAATGGAAGAATACGCGCCTTTTCTCGACTGGGAATACCCAATCCTGAATATGACCTACCTGATCCCGGATGATACCATGATTTCCAAGGAAAATGCCATCCAAAAGGCGAAGGAAGCCTGCGGAAATCAGGACTACGATACTCTGTACGGCCATTCCCAGGTGGCGGTGTACATGGAAGCGGACGGGAAACCGGTGTGGAAGGTGACGCTGAAAGTCCAGGGCGGATACGTTTACGCCCAGCTGGACGCGAAAACCGGGGAAGCCCTGACCGTCGATACGGATCAAACCGCGGACTTTGCCGTGTGGCGGGAATACGTGACCGAGGAATACTGGCGGGAACACAGGCTCCAGCCCAGTTCTTTCCACGATACCCCCACCCCCAATCCCGTGCCCGGCTGGCGTCTGCCCGCCTTCTGGGGCAATACGGACGTCGCGCCGGAATGGTACTGGGAGAGGCTCAACGCCACGGGATACAGCGAAGAAACGGAAGACGAACTCTATTTGGGCTGGGTGGAACAATACGGCTATGACACCAATTTCTGGCCCCTGGAGGCCCAGGCCATCGAGATACTGACCCAATTGGGAGACGAACCGAATTTGGACGTCATCAACTTCCCCGGCCTGCCCACA
>JAFSNT010000124.1 GCA_017443295.1 Clostridia bacterium | reverse complement strand
CGGCGATCTTGATCAGCTTGTTTTCATAGCTGCAATGGGCGGGGGCGGACACGATGTAGAACTTGGCGGGCTTGTCCGCGCAGTCGCTCTCAAAAGAAACTTCCTTCGCGCCCTTGGTAATGTACAGGCAGTCCTTGTAGCCCAGGGCGTACACCGTGCCGTCCACGGTCACTTTGCCCGCGCCGCCCACGTTGAACATGCCGCATTCCCGGCGCTCTAAGAAGTATTCCGTGCCGAAATTGTGCCAGACGTCGATGCCCTTGTCGATGCTCACTTTTTCGCTGACGGGCATCACGCCTAAGGTCACCATCCGGTCCACGTGGCTGTATACGGCGGTCACTTCGTCCTTGACGAACAGGGTTTCGATCAGGAATTCCTTCCGGGTCTCTTCGGTGGTGTAGCGCTTGAAATCGCGCTGGTTGCAGGAATAGCGAATGTCCATGGGGCTTCTCCTCCTTGAAAGATGATGGTCTGTTATTTGCGCGTTTTGCGCTGACGTTGACAAACGGGGATTTTTGTGCTATACCGGCACCAGGTGAAGCGGCTTCCTGTTGCAGGCAGGTGCGGCCCCCTTTATCTGGTGTATAAAGTAACCGTTGCCTTTGGACGGGGGCGGTTACTTTTTTATTGTATCATGCGGGAAGCGATTTTTCAATTCATTTCACCAATTTCTTCTATTCTTCTATACGCATCAAACAGGCAGCAGGCGGATCGGACCCTGCTGCCTGTTGCTTGCAAGAGATTATGATTTTTCAACCTGTCCGCAGTCCAGAATATCCAGTTCTTCGCCCTCGACGCCCTCCATGCGCACGTTGGTCAGGGAAATCCTGTCCACGAACCGGGCGATCAGGCCACGGCGCTGGCAGGCTTCCACGCCGTTTGCCATGGCGGGGGTCATGGGAGCGCCGTCAGGATGGAAGGAAAAATTACAGTCTTTCAGCAAAATTTCTTTGACGGGCCGCTCCGGCAGGCCTAAGATATAGCCCACGCAGGCTTCGCAGCCGGTGGCGTTTACATGCTCGAAACGGATGCTGCCCACGGTGGGGGTGGTATCGTCCACGGGCTGTTTTTCCCGACTCTGCACCCAGTCCGTTTTGCCGTCCGGGTCGCAGTAATACATGGCGTTGACCACCAGGGGGGCCTTCACGCCCTCCATGCGCACGTGATCGAACAGGATATCGTCGATCACGGCGTATTCGCCCCGGCCCCGGCGGGTTTTGATGCGCAGACCCCGGTCGTTTCCCCGCATAAAGCAATGATGCACCCGCACACTGTGTACGCCGCCCGCCATTTCGCTGCCCACGGTGACGCCGCCGTGGCCGTCCAGCATGCAGCACCAGGCGATTTCAATGTCCTGGCAGGGCACGTGGTACTTCATGCCCATGTAGATCTTACCCGCCTTGATGGCGATGCAGTCGTCGCCCACGGAAAATTCTGTGCCGTACATGCGGATGTGCTTGCAGCTTTCCGGGTCGAAGCCGTCGGTGTTGGGGCTGACGGCAGGGGCTTCCACCCGCACGTTCAGGAAGGACAGGTTTTCGGAAAAGGTGGGATGCAGGTTCCAGGCGGGGGAGTTGCGGAAGGTGAGGCCCTGGACGGTAATATCCTTGCAGTCCTTCAAGTAAAACAGCCTTGGCCGGTAAGCGCCCCGCTTGATCTTGGGGTTCACCCACCAGTCGCCCTCCGGAGCGCGGCCGTCCACCACGCCGGGGCCGATGAGCTTCACGTCCTCCACCCCGATGCCGGTAATGGCGGAGGCGAAAGCGTCCAAGGGGTTGCCCTCCCAGGAGCCTAAAAGATATTCGCCCGCTTCGTCGGTGGTGCGGCTCATGCCGGGCAGGATGGGAAACGCTTCGCGGTCTGTTTTTAACGCCAGCCGCGCGCCGGGCTTGAATTCCACGGTGATATGGCTTTTCAGGAACAAGGGGCCGGTTTTGTAATCCCCGGCGGGGATCAGCACCCGCCCGCCGGAGGGACAGGACAGGATGGCGGCCTGCAGGGCGGCGGTATCATCTTTTTCCCCGTCGCCCTGGGCCCCGAAACGCTTCACGTTCAGGGTGCAGAATTCCTTTTTGGTGCGGAAAGTGATTTTCTCCTCTGTTCCGTCGCTCAAAACGGCTTTCAGGCTGTATTTCGTATCGGGCCAGAGGCCGTACAGGGAAAAGACGGAGCGGCTTTCCTCTTTCTCCGTCTCTTTTCCGTTCAGGAACAGGCGGCGAGGCTGCCGGGCGTAGTAATCCCCCTCCGCGTCCAGCAGCACGGTGCAGCTCCGGGAAGAAAGAAAGACGCACTTCATTTTCTTTTTTCCTCCCCCATTTTCATTTCCCCATTGACCATCATGCACGCGCCTTCGATATCCATGCAGAGGGTGCGTTCGTTTAGTTCTTTCCGCCACGCGGCGTAGGAATCCGCGGCGATGGGCAGATACTTTTCTTCGTCCAGCAACTTCAGCCGCACCCCCTTATGCAGGGCGTACAGAACCCGCGCGCTGGCGATATCGTCCGGAGCTTCCACCATGGACCGCAACACGCCGCTTCGATCCAGATGCCGCGAAAGGCCCTGCACGGCGGTCAAAAACTGATCGGCCAGCGAGCGCCAGTGTTCGTAGATTTGCATATCCATGCTTTCCAGCGTGTCGATCAAAGCGCAAAGCATGACCCCGTCGTCGGAAAACGCGCCCTCTCCGGCCTGCCTGAGTTCCGGGATGCAATAATGCCCCTCGTCCGGCGCGAAGAACATCCGGTGCGCGTCGCTGAAACGGCGGGCAATTTCCTTATAAACCTGTTTTTTGCCAAAGCGGGTATCGTAAGCGGTTAAAAAAGCCGCCATGGAGCCGACTTCGGATTTGTCCAAATACGGCCTCACTCTATAATCGCCGGGGTCGATCCGGGGCCTGAACAGATCAAAAATCTCGCCGGCAGCCGTCTGAAAGCGTTCGTCTCCCGTTTCGTCCAGCGCAAACAGCAGCGCGTTTCCATATCCGCCGTAGCAGGAGAACCACGCGTGGTTGGAAGGAAGCCGCCATTTTGTCAGGAGAATGGAGTACAGATGAAGCAGAACGGCGGTTTTGTATTGTTCCTCGCCCGTGGCGCGATACATGGCGATACAGCCCTTCAGCATATCGCCGGGCACGCTTTCCCATAACGAGCTGTTCAGCAGCGCCGCCACCGCGGCCTCCCTGTTTTCTTCCACGCGCATCCCTCCGATCAAAACCATGATTAACCCTATGATAGCCATTTTTTGTCCGGGCTGTCAATAGCTTTCTGCAAAAAAAGGAACGCCGCGGGTGCGGCGCTCCGGTTTTCTGACAAGTGATTTAATTACAGCTCCAGCTTCACGGCTTCGTGGCCGGTCAGTTCCTTTGTTCTTTCGTCCGGCTGGCCCATGCCCACGTACAGGACGACTTTGCCCTCGCTGATCCGTTCGCCCTGGTCGTTGACCACCTTGAAGGCTTCGCAGTCCAGGCGGATGGAAACGTGAGCTTCCTGACCGGCGGGGATGAACACCCGCTTGAAGGCGATCAGCCGGGGATTCAGGGGCGCGTTTTCGCTGCCCTCGTTCTGGCAGTACACCTGCACCACGTCCTGGGTGTCGCGCTTGCCGAAGTTCCGCGCCACGATATCCACGATGTATTTGCCTTCCTCCTGGGTCAGTTCGGCTTTTTCCACGGCGGCGTCGCCGTAGGTAAGGCCGAAGCCGAAGGGGTAGAGGGGCTTGCCCGCGAAGTAGCGGTAGGTGCGGCCCTTCAAGGCGTAATCGGTGAAATCGGGCATTTCCGCCAATTGCTCGTTGCGGTAGAAGGTTACGGGCAGCTTGCCGGAGGGGGAGACGCGGCCCAAAATCAGGTCCGCCACGGCCTTTCCGCCTTGGGCGCCGGGGTACCAGGCGTTCAGCACGGCGTTTGCCTTTTCGCCCGCGCCCTGCAAATCAATGGCGCTGCCCGCGGTGAGGACGATGACCGTGGGCTTGCCCACCTTCAGCACTTCGTCCATGAGCCGACGCTGGCAGGCGGGCAGCAGCAGGTCCCGCTTATCGGCGGAGCCGTAGGGGTTGCCGGTGTCGCCCTGCTCGCCCTCCAGGGTTTCATCCAGGCCCACCACCAGAACCACGGCGTCGCTGTTTTCCGCCACGGTGAGGGCTTCGGCCAGCCGGTCGTCGTTGTACTGGGACAGGTTGTCCGCCTTGTCCTTGTACAGGTGGCAGCCTAAGGCGCTCAATACCCGCGCTTTTCCGGCCAGCGCTTCCTGGAAGCCCCGCTGCACGGTGATATAGTGGGAGGACGTGCCGTGATAATTGCCCACCAGGGAGGCGATGGAATCGGCATTGGGGCCGATGACGCCCAAGCATTTGATCTTGTTTTCATCCAGGGGCAGCATGCCGTCGTTTTTCAGCAGCACACAGCCCTCCAGAGCGGCCTGATCGGCCTTCTTCTGGTGCGCGTCGCATTCCACCACGGTGTAGGGAATGGCGTCGTATTCGCTGCCCTCGCCCATGATGCCCAGCATGTACCGGGTGGTAAACAGGCGCACGGCGCTTTCCCGGATGGTTTCTTCCTTCACCTTGCCCGCCATCACGGCGGCTACCAGCTTTTCATAGGTGCAGCCGCAGTTCAGGTCGCAGCCCGCGTTGATGGCCATGGCGGCGGAATCCACGGGGTTGTCGGTCACGTGATGGAACTGGTGGAAATCCTGAATGGCCCAGCAGTCAGACACGAAATGGCCCTCGAAGCCCCATTCCTTTAAATACCCCATGAGTTCCTTGGAGGCGCAGCAGGGTTCGCCGTTGGTGCGGTTGTACGCGCCCATGACGGACTCCACCTTCGCTTCCTTCACCAGCTTTTCAAAGGCGGGCAGGTAGGTTTCGTTCATGTCCTTTTTGGTAGCCAGGGCGTTGAACTCGTGGCGCAGGTCCTCGGGGCCGGAATGCACCGCGAAGTGCTTGGCGCAGGCCCCCGCTTTCAGCACGTCGCCCTTGCCCTGCAAACCGCGAACGTAGGCCGCGCCGATTTCGCCGGTGAGGGTGGGGTCTTCGCCGAAGGTTTCCTGACCGCGGCCCCAGCGGGGATCGCGGAAAATGTTGATGTTGG
>JAFSNT010000123.1 GCA_017443295.1 Clostridia bacterium | reverse complement strand
GTAGGGGGCCATTTTGGGGTTCCAGCGCCGGGTCTGGTGGCCGAAGTGTACGCCGGCTTCCAGCAGGTGCTTCATAGAGATGACTGCCATTGGGGTTTCCTCCTCGTTTTTGTTGTATCCTCTGCGGGTTTCATCTCTGCTCGCCACCGGTTTCCCGGCACAGGCAAACAAATCCGCCCGCATGCGTGATCCAGAAGATTATAGCACGGGGTTCAGGGGTTGGCAAGCATTTTTTTGATTTTTGTTTGAAAAAATCTTCATTTATATGCTATAATCAATGGAAGAAAACGCTCCCTTGAGCGCGCGGAGGGATGGGCATGGGCGAAGCGGATTTGATCATTCGCGGGGCGACGGTGATCGACGGTACGGGGCGGCCCGGCTTTCGGGGAGATGTCGCCGTACAGAATGGAAAAATCTTAGTCGTGGGGGATTGTGGCGGCCTGCGGGCACGGGAGGAAATCGACGCGGAGGGGCTGACCTGCGCGCCGGGGTTCATCGACGCCCACGCCCATTCGGACACCATGTTTATGAAGGATAGCAGCGGCGCGTCCAAGCTATACCAGGGCATTACCACGGAGATTTCCGGTAACTGCGGCTACAGCCCCTTTCCTGCGCCGGAGGGAAACGATGATCCCCGGCGCTTTGCGTCCTACGCGGATTTTCTGCGGGCCTTTGATGAGCGGGGCTGGGCCATGGCGGTGAATCAGGCCATGCTTTCCGGCCACGGCAGCCTGCGGGAAGTGGTGGTGGGGGAGAGCGCCCGCCCGGCGACTTCATCGGAAATGGAACGCATGAAGGAACTGCTGCGCCGCGATTTGGAAGCCGGTGCCCTGGGCCTGTCCCTGGGCCTGGAATACGCGCCGGGGTGCTTTGCCGGGCAGGAGGAATTAAACGAGCTTGGCTCGGTGGTCAAGAAAGCGGGGGGCCACGTCACCTGCCACATGCGCAGCGAGGGGCTGCATATTTTTGAGGCTATCGGCGAACTGGCCCAGGTGGGGCGTTCTTCCGGCGTTTCCGGCGTACATGTTCATATTTCCCATTTAAAGCTCGATCATTACAGCGTCCACGGTCAGGCCCCGGCGGTGTGGGCACACATTGAAAAACTGCGGCAAGAAGGAATCAACATTACGGCGGACGCGTACCCCTACACCGCCTCCGCCACCAGCCTGACCATTCGCTGCCCCCGGTGGAGCATGGACGGCGGGGAAGAAGCGCTGCTGGGGCATTTGGCAAGCCCCCGGCGGGGCGAGGTGGTGGAGGGCATTCGCGGCCACTACTTTAACGCCCAGCGGGCTGAAACCTGCCTGTTCAACGACAGCGACGGCCTGTGGCCCGAAATCGTGGGCAAAACTCTGCGTTTCGTGGCGGAAGAAATGCTGCATACGCAGGATTACGCCGAAGCGGCTGCGATCGTATTGGAGCGCACGAAAGCACGGGCCAAGGGCGTGTTCTTCGTCATGAGCGAGGAAGATATGCTGTACTTCCTCTCGAAGGATATTTGCATCGGCTCGGACGGCTACGCCCTGCCAGACGACCCGAAGAAGGTAGGTTCCCTGCCGCATCCCCGTTCCTACGGCTCCATCGCGGAGTTTTTGCGGCTGGCAAGGGAAAAGCACCTCTGTCCCTTGGAGGAAGCCGTGCGCAGGGTCACGAGCAAACCGGCGGACACCTTCGGCCTCAGAGACCGGGGCCGTATCGCTCCCGGTATGGCCGCCGATCTGACGGTATTCGATCCCGCTGTGATCGCGCCCCGTGCGACATACCTGAATCCCATTCAAACGGCCCAGGGCGTGCATTGGGTGGTCGTGGGCGGCAAAATCGCCCTGCGGGAGGGCAGGCAGACGGAAGAGAGAGCAGGAAGGTTTTTAACGAAAACGAGGCAATAAATCAGGTGGGAGGTAGGAAGTAGGAGGTAGGAGGTTTATTTTGTGAATACAAAGACCCAATACATGGCGCTGGGTTCATTTTGTGGACTATATAAAACTTCCTACCTCCTACCTCCTACTTCCTACCTTGACTTAAAGTGCCCATATCGACTGAAGAATGAAAGAAATACGCGTCGGAGGAAGCGCATGAAAAAGCTGTTCATATACTTGCGGGACTACCGGAAGGAAAGCGTGCTGGGTCCGCTGTTCAAGCTGCTGGAGGCGGGCTTTGAGCTGATTGTGCCCCTGGTGGTGGCAGCCATCATCGACAAGGGCATCGGGAACGGAGATCAGGAGTACATCATCAAAATGTGCCTGGTGCTGGTGGCCCTGGGCCTGGTGGGGCTGTTCTGCTCCGTCACCGCCCAGTATTTCGCCGCCAAGGCCAGCGTGGGCTTTGTAAAGAAGCTGCGCCACGCCCTGTACAGCCACATTCAGGGCTTTTCCTATCAAACGCTGGACAAGGTGGGCATTTCCACCCTGATCACCCGCATGACCAGCGACATGAACCAGGTGCAGACCGGACTGAACCTGGCCTTGCGGCTGCTTTTGCGCTCGCCCTTCGTGGTGTTCGGAGCCATGATCATGGCCTTCACCATCGACGCGCAGGCGGCGCTGTGGTTCGCATTGGCCATTCCCGTGCTGTCCGTGGTGGTGTTCGGCATCATGCTTCTGAGCATCCCCCTGTACAAGAAGGTGCAGGGCCTGCTGGACAAGGTGCTGGGGACCACGAGAGAAAACCTGACCGGCGTGCGCGTGCTGCGGGCCTTCGGCAAGGAGGACGCGGAAATCGCTTCCTTTGAAGAAAAGAACGAGGCCCTCACCGATATGCAGAAGTACGTGGGCCGCATTTCCGCCCTCATGAACCCCGTCACCTACGTCATCATCAATTTGGCGATTCTTTTCCTGATCCATACTGGGGCTGTGCGGGTGGAGGCGGGGATTATCACCCAGGGCGCGGTGGTGGCGCTGTACAATTACATGAGCCAGATCCTGGTGGAGCTGATTAAATTGGCGAATCTGATTATCAACATCACCAAATCCGTGGCCTGCGGCAAGCGCATCCAGGGCGTGCTGGACATGCCCGCCGGGGAAACCGTGGAAGCGGGCCTGGAAACGGGCAGCCCCAAGTACCGGGTGCAGTTTGCCCGCGCGGGGATTCGCTATAACGAGGGGGCCGACCCGGCCCTGACCGACGTGAGCTTTGCCGTGCTGCCGGGGGAAACTGTGGGCGTGATCGGCGGCACGGGCAGCGGCAAATCCACCCTGGTGAACCTGATTCCCCGGTTTTACGAGGTTACGGAGGGCCGGGTTTTCATCGACGGGCGGGACGTGAAAGCCGTCGATCCTGCGGAACTGCGCCAGCGCGTTGGCGTGGTGCCTCAAAAGGCGGTGCTGTTCAAGGGCAGCATCCGGGAAAACCTGCGCTGGGGCAATGAAAGCGCCTCCGACGAGGACATCATGCAGGCCGTGCGTATCGCCCAGGCGGAGGATGTGGTGGTTTCCAAGGGCGGGCTGGACGCCCTGATCGAGCAGGGCGGGCGCAACCTGTCCGGCGGCCAGCGCCAGCGGCTCACCATCGCAAGGGCGCTGGTACGGAAGCCCGATATTCTCATTTTGGACGATTCCTCCTCCGCCCTGGACTTTGCCACCGACGCGGCCCTGCGCAAGGCCCTGCGGGAAATGGACGAGCGGCCCACGGTGTTCATCGTGTCCCAGCGCACCAGCTCCATCCAGCACGCGGATCAGATCGTGGTGCTGGACGACGGCAAAGCGGCGGGGGTGGGCGACCACTTTGGGCTGCTGGAAACCTGCCCCGTGTACCGGGAAATCTACGAATCCCAGTTCAAAAAGGAGGCGGCGCGGGCATGAGCAAGGCGCAGAAAGCGGAAAAGGGCACCCTGAAAAAGGTGCTGAATTATTTGCGGCCCTATTGGGCGCTGGTGGCGCTGTCCATCCTGCTGTCCGCCGCCGTGGTGGGCCTGACCCTGTACGTGCCCGTGCTTATCGGCCGGGCCATCGACCGCATCATCGGCCCCGGTCAGGTGGATTTTGCCGCCGTCATGGCGCTGCTGATCCGCATCGGCGTCATCGTGGCGGCCACGGCGGGCATTCAGTGGCTGGTGAACAGCATCAACAACAAAATCACCTATCAGGTAGTGCGGGACGTGCGGGACCAGGCGTTCCGCCGCTTGCAGATTTTGCCTTTGAGCTACATTGATTCTCACCCCGTGGGCGGCGTCGTCAGCCAGGTGATCGCCGACGTGGATCAGTTCACCGACGGCCTGCTGCTGGGCTTTACCCAGCTGTTCACCGGCGTTGTCACCATTTTGGGCACCCTGGTCTTCATGCTGTCCATCCGCCCCGGCATCGCCGCCGTGGTGGTGGTGCTGACGCCGCTTTCCTTCGTGGTAGCCCGGTTCATCGCCACCCACACCTATTCTTTTTTCAAGCAGCAGAGCGAAACCAGGGGGGAGCAGACCGCCTTTATCGACGAAATGCTCGGCAATCAGAAGGTGGTCAAAGCCTTCGGGCAGGAAGCAAAGAACGTGGAGAAGTTCGACGAGATCAACGAGCGCTTAGAAAAATGCTCCCTGAAATCCATCTTTTATTCCTCCCTCACCAATCCCTGCACCCGGTTCGTCAACAATGTGGTGTACGCGGCGGTGGCCCTGGCGGGCGCGCTGGTGTGCGTGGCTTCGGCGGGCACGGCGGCCCCCTTTACCGTGGGCAGCCTATCGGCGCTGTTGTCCTACGCCAACCAGTACACCAAGCCCTTCAATGAAATCAGCGGCGTGGTGACGGAATTGCAGAACGCCTTAGCCTGCGCCTCCCGGGTTTTCAAGCTCATTGCCGAGCCGCCCCAGGTGCCGGACGACCGGGACGCCCGGGTGCTGGAAAACGCCGCCGGACAGGTGGATATCGACGGCGCGGCCTTCTCCTATTCCCCGGACAAGCCCCTGATCGAAAACCTGAACCTGCACGTGAAGCCCGGCCAGCGCATCGCCATCGTCGGCCCCACGGGCTGCGGCAAAACCACCCTGATCAACCTGCTCATGCGCTTTTACGACGTGGACGCGGGAGCCGTTTCCGTGGAGGGCACCGACGTCCGCCATATCACCCGCCGCAGCCTGCGGGCCAATTACGGCATGGTCTTGCAGGAAACCTGGCTGAAAGCGGGCACGGTGCGGGAAAACCTGATTTTGGGCAAGCCCGACGCCACCGATGAGGAAATCATCGCCGCCTGCAAAGCCGCCCACGCCCACAGCTTCATCAAACGCCTGCCGGAGGGTTATAATACCGTCATCGGGGAGGACGGGGGCCAGCTCTCCCAGGGCCAGAAGCAGCTTTTGTGCATCGCCCGCATCATGCTGTGCCTGCCGCCCATGCTGATTTTGGACGAAGCCACCTCCTCCATTGATACCCGCACGGAAATCCGCATCCAGAAGGCCTTTAACACAATGATGGAAGGCCGCACCACCTTCATCGTGGCCCACCGCCTGAGTACCATCCGGGAAGCCGACGTGATCCTGGTCATGCGGGACGGCCGCATCGTGGAGCAGGGCGACCATGAAACCCTGCTGAAAAGGGACGGCTTCTACGCCAAGCTGTACAACAGCCAGTTCGCGGCGTAAATTCGTGAAAAAAATTTTTATTTCCATACAAACAATCCGTGAAAATCCGTTGAAAAACGGAAGAAAGTTTGATATAATCATTGCAAGCGGCAGGCCAATCTTGCATCTGCCGGGTTATTCAATCCATCATGAAACGAGGAGACAGGCTGATCGGATGACAATTAGCGTCTGAACGGAGAAAAAGTGTCGGATCATACCCTTCGCGTTTGTGCCCGGTGAAAAAATGAGAAGCATGGGTTCTTTTTTCTTTGTGTCAAGGAGGATTTTTGGATGAGCGAGCAATTTGAAGGCATGTCGGTGATCGAGCTGCGGCAGAAGGCCAAGGAAATGGGCGTAAAATTGGGCGCCGGGATCAATAAACAGGGAATTATCGCCAAGCTGAAGGAAGCGGCGGAAGGAGACGCGCGGCAGGAAGAGCAGCAGTCCTTTCCCATCGCCGACGCGCCCGCCCGGCCCATTCGCAGCGCGGCGATCATTACGGACGACGAGGAAGTGGAGGAGGAGGACGTGCCGGTTCTCACGCCCAACCCCGTTTTGCAGGCCGCGCCCCGGTCCGCCCCGCGCCCCGTCAGCCCCGTTCCCACAGGGGCCGCCGCGCCCAGCGGGTCGTCCCTCAGCACCATTTCCGCCAAGGCCCCCGCGTTTACCATGGAGGGGTCCCGGGCGTGGCACAATCCCCGGGCGTATCAGGGCACGAACACCTATCAGCGTTCCCCCGCCGCGCCCCAGGGTTGGGCGGCCCGCACCGCCCAGCAGCCCATGCCCGGCGATCAGAGAAGCTACGGCGGCCGTCCCGCGGCCCCGCAGCATATGGACAGCCGCATGCAGCAGCCCCGGCCCGTCCAGCAGCCGTCCTATGTGAACCGCTTCGGCCCGGAGCAGACCATGCAGGAAGCGGAGCAGCGGCCCACGGAATACCGCGGGTATGGCGCCCCGATGCAGCAGGATTATAACGCGCCCAGGGACAATAACGTGCCCCAGGGCAATTACGGCTACGCCCAGTCCGCGTATCCCCGCCGGGAAAGCGGCATGACCATCGCGGATATCATGGCCGCGGGCGAATGCGGCGACGGGGAAGGCGTGCTGGAGGTACACCCCGAGGGCTACGGCTTCCTGCGCACCAACCATTATCTGCCCGGCAAGCAGGACGTGTATATTTCCAACGCCCAGATCCGGCGCTTCAACCTGCGCACCGGCGACCTTGTGGCGGGCAAGACCCGTCCCCAGCGGGAACAGGACCGTTACAGCGCCATGCTGTACATTACCGAAGTGAACGGCGCGGTGCCGGAGGAAATGCCCACCCGGCCCCGCTTTGAAGATTTGACGCCCATCTATCCCAAGAAGCGCATTACCCTGACGGGCAAGCGGGAAAACGATCCCATGCTCCGGCTGATCGACGTGCTGTGCCCTATCGGCTTCGGCCAGCGGGCCATGATGGTGTGCGGCCCCCGGGTGGACCGGCTGGCGCTGCTGAAAAAGCTCGGCGCGGCCATCAACCGGAATTACAGCAAGGTGCAGATGATGATGCTGCTGGTGGATGAGCGGCCCGAGGAAGTGACCGAGATCAAGGAAGCCGTGAAGGCCGAGGTGATCTATTCCACCTTCGACGATCCCGCCGACAATCAGATTCGGGTGACGGAGCTGGCTCTGGAGCGGGCCATGCGCATGGTGGAACAGAAAAAAGACGTGATCATTTTGGCCGACAGCCTGACCCGTCTGGCCCGGGCCTGCAACGTGATCGCGCCCCAGACGGCGCGCACCATGGGCGGCGGCCTGGCAGCCGGGGCGCTGAACAAGCCCAAGCGCTTTTTCGGCGCGGCCCGCAACACCCGCGAGGCGGGCAGCCTGACCGTGATCGCCACCATCACGGGCGATACGGTGAACGAGCTGGATCAGGCGATTTTGCGGGAATTCCGGGGCAACAGCAACATGAGCTGCACCTTCCTGCGCGGAAAGAACGGCCAGCCGGTGATGCAGGTGGCGGAATGCGGCACCATTCACAAGGAATGGCTGCAAACCGAGGAAGAAATGAAGCTGGCGGATCGCCTGCGGGCGGAAACCGCCGGCATGCAGCCCGAGGAGGCCATGGAAAAGCTGCTCAATGATATGGCGGAACACGAAACCAACGAGGGCTGGAGCACCGCGGAGGGCGAAGAGGCCCCAACGGAAAACGAGTGAAATTGAATCAATCAAAAGGGGCTTCCGGGATGTGCCGGAAGCCCCTTTGAAGTATATTTTTATTCATGGTCCATGATGGCGGGCAGAAGCAATTCCAGCATGAGCTGCGCGCCAAGCCGGATTCCCCAAGCCGCGCCTTGCTGCATACAGGCGGAAGACACAGCCGCCTGTGCCTGTGAAATCTCTTCCCGCAATTCTGTTTCTCTTGTGTGTTCCGATTCATCTCCCGGAAAAATGCCGCATAGCAATGCATGAAATTCCCGATATGCTTTTTTTGTTTCGTCAGTATCTTTTGCGCAAAGATATCGCCCAATCCCCACATCCGTAACGCAATACGCGGCAAATTGATCCAATAATCGCATCTGTTTTTCTCCAATCAGCAGGTTTAGAATTAGAGAATATCTGCTACGTGGAATATAATACCACAAGGCGGGAATTCTGTCAATCCGTTTTGTGGTATTATAATATTACTATATTGAATTTTGAGGTGATTTTCATGCTTTTTTCCAAAGGAATGAAAACGGAACGAAAGAAGCGGGGAATGACCCAGAAAGAGCTGTCAAAGCGCAGCGGCGTCTCGCAATCCACCATCAGTGCCGTTGAAAAGGGTGTGAGAATGCCAACGGAAGAAACCATGGTGATGATCGCGGCGGGACTCGGCTGTACGGTGGGGAAACTGCTGGGAGAAGAAAAATGGGCGCCCGGCACCGAGCAGCAGAAAGAATTGATGGGATTGATCCGCTTCCTGACACCGGAGGAACTCCAGCGCGTGCTGGACTTTACTTCGGGCATCATTGCCGCACGCAAATAAAACAGCCTGCTTCCGTCTGCTTTTGGCGGATGGAAACAGGCTGTTCTTTATTTTGTCCGGTAAAAGGCAATGGTCAGAGCCCCGTCCTGGCTGGAGGCGTCGATGCGCAGGGGGAAGGGATAATCGTTGCGGAAACGGAAGTTCAGGGCCGAATTGCCCACGGCGGCGTCCATGCCGATGGGCAGGTAGCTGGCCCCGTTGTCGCCGTGGGCACGGCGCTGCAGCACCGTCAGCCCGGGCAATTGCAGCACCACGTTGTACAGCGTGCTGGATACTTGGCAGGTGCCGCCGCCGTAGCCCTGCAGCACCTCGCCGTCCGACAGCACGCCGGCGGGCAGGTAGCCGCTGCTGGCCTTGTAAGGCCCCATATCCTGGTTAAAATTCAGCTCCCGGGCGGCAAGCAGCGGAAAATCGCACAGCTTTTGGCAGGCCACGGCGATATTGGTCATGCGGTTCAGGTTGCTTTCGTCCGTGGTGATTTTGTAAAAGGAGGTGTAGGAAGCGATGGGCGCGTCCGTGCCCGCCGTTTCCGGGTCTTCGTACACGCTGAGCAAATCGCCCAGCAGCCGGGAATCAATGTAGGCGTACTGCCGGTGATAGATCAGCTTGCCGTAACCGTCCTCAAAAGCGATGAAGGAAACCCGCGCGCCCTGGTGCAGGGTGATCAGGGTGTCGCCGCCGCCGGGGGCGGTGGTCACGGGCGCGTCGTCGGCCTCGATCACGGAAAGAAAATGATTGAATTCCACGCCGTAGGGCGGGGTGGACGCGTTGTCCACGATCCGCGTATCTTCCAGGCACACCCGGCGCACATAGCCCACCGCCTTGTCCTCCGCGTAGGAAACCAGGGCGAAGGTGGGGTTCAGCGCCAGCACGGAGACGCGCCGGTGCTTGGGAATGGTGCCGATGTGGGTGATGCCCTCCGTCCCGTCCCAGTCGGCGTAGATCTTGCAGTCCATCCGGGTGCGGGCGGTATAAAGCGCTTTGGACGCGTTCTCCGCCCGAACCCGCGCGGCGGGCAGGAGCAGAACGGCAAGCATCACCAGCGCCAGGAAGCGTTTCATGGGGCCTTACATCTCCTTATAGATGGCAATGAACAGCGCTAAATCGTGGGTGGAGGCCTCGATGCGGATGGGGAAATCGTAATCGTTGCGGAAAATAAAGTTCTGGTTATCGGTGCCGGAGGCGGCGTCCATGCCGTGGGGCAGGTAAGCGGCGGCGTTATCGCCGTGGGGATTGCGGCGCAGCACGGTGATGCCGGGCAGCTGCATCAAAGCGTCCCACAGGGTGCTGGAAACCTGGCAGCTGCCGCCGCCGTAGCCCATTTTGCTTTCGCCCTTCACCAGCACCGGCGCCAGACGGTAGCCGTTGGCCGCGCTGAAGGGACTCACCTCGTTATTGAAATTCATGGTCTGCCCGGGCTGGATCACATGGCTGATAAACTTGCAGCACACGCCCAAATTCACGATGCGGTCCGGGTTATCGCTGTAGAAGGAATTGAACACGGCGATGGGCGTTTCGGCGTCCGCCGTTTCCACGCTGGAGGCCACGGGCAGAAGCTCGGCCAGATCGTTGGTGTTGATATAGCCGTACTGCCGTTTGTGGATCACCACGGCCCAGCCGTCCTCAAACCCTTCGATGGCCACCTTCGCCCCGGCGGTCAGCAGGGACAGGGTTTCGCTGTCCGCGTCCTTATCGGCCTTCACTTCCACGTCCCGGTCGATCACCGCGTAATGGGGGATGGGCAGAATGGGATAATTGGGCGTGGTGACGGGATCGGGATTGCCCGTCACGTCGATGCGGTGGCGCATCACGTAGCCCACGCCGCTGCCCACCTTGATCGCCACCCAGCCGGGGTAAACGTCTAAGATCTGGATGCTGTTCCCGGCGCTCATGGTTTTGACCACCTTGCCGGTTTCGGAATCCATTCTGTCGTAGACATTGGTATAGCTGTTGGGATAGCGGCGGGTGATGATGCCCTCGTACAGCACGTCGCTCTTCTTCGCCGCCTGGGCGGCGGGCGTGAGCAGGAAGCACAGCACCAGCGCCAGGGATAACAATGCACGGAACTTCACTTGAAATGACCTCCAAACCTTTTTCCAGTGTACAGGGCTTCGGCGCTCCGCGCCAAAACCTTTTTATATTATAGCATATTATTTCCGTTTGGCAAATCTTTGATGTAAAATTTTACATCGCGTTCACGCGCCTGGTTGCCGGAAGGGGCCGGGCGTGATAAAATAGGAAAAACGCCGCCGGAGGAAAGAGAGCCATGCAGCCCTTTGCCATAGAAGAACTGACCCTGAACCAGATCCGCGCCCTGTACGCAGGGCGGATGCGGGAGGATTTTCCGCCCGCCGAAATCAAGCCCCTGACCGCCATCGAACGGGCGCTGGCCCGGGGCGAATACGTCTGCTTCGGGGCCATGGCGGGGGAGGATATTCTGGCCTACGCCTTTTTTATCAAATTAGAGGGGATTGCCCTGTTTGACTATCTCGCGGTGAAAAAGGAAGCGCGGGGAACGGGGATCGGCAGCGCGTTCCTCCAGGCGCTGACAGCCGGGTTCCTTCGCGGCATGGACGCGGTGCTGCTGGAGGTGGACGATCCCGCCTGCGCCGGGAACCCGGCGGAGAAAACTGTCCGGGATCGCCGCTTGGCGTTCTATCTGCGCAACGGCCTTACGGACACCTCCGTTACCGCCGTGGTGTACGGCGTGCAGTTCCGCATTTTAGCGCTGCCGGTAGGCCCCTGCCCGGCCCCCGACGATGCCCGCCGCATGTACGCCGCGCTGTACCGCGCCGTCATGCCCCCGAAGATTTTCGCGAGCAAGGTGCTGATACACGGGGCGCAAACAAGCAAAAGCTGACTTGACATGACCGGGACTTCACTATACAATGGTCGCCGAGAACAGAAAGAGGGGGATCAACTGATGAATAAGAAGCAAAGAACGGTCAGAAGGGCCGCGGCGTTTCTGTGCCTCTGTTTCGCGCTTCAGACAGCGCTGTGTTATCAGGCCGGCGCCACAGAACCGCAGCGGCTGGCGGCTCCTGTCATTTATGACGTCGTTCACGGCGCCACGGTGGGCGGCGAGTTCAGCGCCCGCATTTCCGTGCCGGAAGGCGCGGGCATGGTCTATGCGGAATTCGGACGCGTAGATGACCAAGGGAGAATTTTGGGGTCGCCCTGGGATGTGATATACTCCAATTCCGCCAATCAATTCATTGCTCTGGGCCTTGATATGCTTGAACCCGGCACTTATCAGCTGCAGGCCCAGGCGCGGCTAAACGAAGACTGGGAGGATTCGGATCAGGACAGCGAATTGGCTGTTTACGAGTTCACCCTGGCGGAGGCCGAATTGCCGAACATCAGCGATCAAGTCACTTTTTCCGCCACGGAGAATATTCAATTGGGCGACGAGATCACCTATACCGTGGCCGGCGCGGACGCGGTTACCTGCCAGATGTACGACGAAGACGGCGAATGGGGCACGAATCCGCCCACGACCTATACTTCCGGCAGCTCGGATTCGCTCTTCTTCGGCGAACCCGGCAACACCCACGTTACCATCTGGGCCCGCTATAACGGCGTGTGGTCCAGGCCCTATGATACGACGATCTTTGTGCAGCCCCTGGGCGTGCTGGAGGCGCCGTACCTGAGCTGGAACAGCCATCCGGTGGACGACTGCCTGCTGCTTTCCATCGGCACGCCCCTGCAGTTCAGCGCGTATGTGGATCAGGCGGATTATATCTTTTACAATATTTGCCAGAAAATCGGCCCCAACGACTATGAATGGCTTGATTCCGATTCCGTTGAAGGGTACTACGCGGGATTCACGCTTGACGCGGAACAGCTGACCGCGGGGGAATACCGGCTGCGGACGTGCGGGTTTAAGGACGGCTGGCTCCACACCTACAAAGAGGTGCGGCTGCTGCTTCAGGAGGATTTGGATTTCGCCGTGTCCGACGGCGTGATCATCGGCTATACGGGCGACGAGACGGTGACGGAATTGGTCATTCCCAGCGCGATCGGGGGGCAGCAGATCACCGCCATCGGCGAATTTGTTTTTTGTCCGTGCGATGAACTGACGCGCGTCACCCTGCCGTCCGGATTACAGCTCCTGGACAGCGGCGCGTTCATGGGCTGCCCCCTGACCGGTGTGCTTGTACCCGCGGGAACCGCCACCCAGGACTGGTATTTCTATGAGCCTGACCCAGGCGCCGGAAAGCCGCGCGTGTACTGCGTAACGCTGCCCGCCAGCGTGACCGAAGCGGAGGCCCCGTTCTTATTTACCACCCTGCCGAGCATGGCCCCTGACTATGTAACGCCCGGCGAGCTGGAAACCATTGAAGCGGAAGCCTTTGCAAACACGGACGCCGTTTTTGTCTGGCTGACGGACGGCGTGACGGCCCTTGGCGACGGCGCGTTCGCCGACTGCGGCGGCCTGCGCTTTGTCCGCATTCCTTCCGGCTGCCAAAACATCGGCGCCAACGCTTTCCCCGGCGACGCGATCCTGTTTGTGGAGTGGGGCAGCGAGGCCATGGACTACGCCGTTCAAAACGGTTACACTTACGTACTTTACGCGGAAGGCTTCAACGGCTGAGGTTCCCCGGCGTTCATTGCGCGGGACGGAAGCGCCGAAGCGAGCTGCTTTCCATAAATAAACAGGCCGTCTCTTTCCGTCAGTTTTTCTGACGCCTTGAGACGGCCTTCCGTATGCACTCTGTTTTAGCCCAAATCCACGATGATGGGCAGGATCATGGGATTGCGCTTGATCTTTTCGTAAATATACCGGTGCAGCTCGTCCTTGATGCGGTTCTTGATGCTGGGCCAGTCGCTGCCCTCGATGCGGCCGTAGGAGGCGATGATGCCGCGCACCACTTCCCGGGTACACTCGATGATGTCCTCGTTTTCCCGCACGTACACGAAGCCGCGGGAAATCACGTCCGGCCCGGAAACCAGCACGCCGTTGGTGCGGTCGAAGGCCATGGCCACGATGATCAGGCCGTCCTGGGACAGATGCTTGCGGTCCCGCAGCACCACGTTGCCCACGTCGCCGATGCCCAGGCCGTCCACCAGCACCTCGCCCACGGGCACGGTGCCCGCGATGGCTAAGCTGTCCTTGCTCATTTCGATCACCTGACCGGCGGCGGGCAGCACGATGTTCTTGCGGTCCATGCCCATGGATTCGGCCAATTCGGCGTGCTGCCACAGCATGCGGTATTCGCCGTGGACGGGCACGAAGTACTTGGGCCGGGTCAGGGCGTGCATCAGCTTGATTTCTTCCTGGCAGGCGTGGCCGGAAACGTGTACCTCCGCCATGGCCTCGTAAATCACTTCCGCGCCGCAGCGGTACAGCTGGTTGATGACGCGGGAAACGAATTTTTCGTTGCCGGGGATGGGCGTGGCGGAGATGATCACTTTATCGCTGGGCTTGATTTGCAGCTTCCGGTGTTCGGAGAAGGCCATGCGGGTCAGGCCGCTCATGGGTTCGCCCTGGCTGCCGGTGGTGAGGATCAGCAATTCGTCGTCCCGGTAATTGTCCAGATCGTCCACTTCCAGGTAATACTCGCTGGGGATCACCAATTCGCCTAACTGCATGGCCACCCGGCTGACGGAAATCATGCTGCGGCCCACGAAGCACACCTTGCGGCCGAAGCGGATGCCGCTGTCGATCACCTGCTGCAGGCGGTTGATGTTGCTGGCGAACATGGCCACGATCACCCGGCCCTGGGCGTTGCGGAACTGGTTGATGAAGGTTTCGCCGATCTTGCGCTCGCTCATGGTGTAGCCGGGTTCTTCGATGTTGGTGCTTTCGCACAGCAGGGCCAGCACCCCGGCGTCGCCCGCCATGGCCAGGGAGCTTAAATCGGTCACTTCCTTGTCCACGGGAGTGAAGTCGATCTTAAAGTCGCCGGAATGAACGATCACGCCGGCGGGGCATTTGATGATCAGGGCGCAGGCCCCGGGAATGGAATGGCTGACCTTCACGAATTTTACGGTAAAGTGGCCGATGGTCACTTCGTCCCGGGGCACGATGGGGTTCATCTGGATATCGTTTACCCGATGCTCCCGGAGCTTAAGGTCGATCAGCGCCAGGGTGAGCCGGGTGCCCCAGATGGGGGCGGGCACCTGCTGCAGCACGTAGGGTGTGGCGCCGATATGATCCTCATGGCCGTGGGTGAACACATAGCCGCGCACCCGGTTCTTGTTTGCCACCAGGTAGGACGCGTCCGGAATCACCAGGTCGATGCCTAACATATCGTCGTTTGGGAAAATGGAACCGCAGTCCACCACCAGGATATCGTCTTCGTATTCAATGGCGGTCATGTTTTTGCCGATCTCGTCGACGCCGCCCAGCGGTATAATCCGCACTTTGGGAAATTGGGGCATAGAATCCTCCTTCCTTACTTTCAGCCGGGGGTTATACATTTATTGAAAAACGCAGTTTCATTGGACAATGATTTGCGGATGCGAATCGGGGGAAGACAGGCTCTCGTCTGAAAAGAATCTACCACCAATCTTTCCTTATTATAACACAGAACTGCGAAAAATACCAGTCTGTTTTTTGAATAAATTGTGCCCATGTTTCTGCGCGAAAGTGATGAAACTGCACAAAAGACGGATTTTTGCAGACCGTTTTATCCATCCGGGCCTTTTTTGCCGCGGAAACAAATTTGCCGTCCGCGCGAAAGCATATTGCCCGCCGGGCCTTTTTTTGGTATACTCTTTCCCGCGAATAAACAGCGGGACGCGCCCGGCGCGCGAACCGCGAAAGGACAGACGAGCATGATCAACGCATCCATTTTAGACGCCGTAGGAAACACCCCGCTGGTGCGGCTGAACCACATGCCGGACAAGGACAGCGCGGAGATTTTGGTGAAGGCGGAATTTTTGAACGTGGGCGGGTCCATCAAAACCCGCACGGCCCTGAACATGATCGAGCAGGCGGAAAAAGAGGGCCTGATCGACCGGGACAGCATCATTGTGGAACCCACCAGCGGCAATCAGGGCATCGGCCTGGCGCTGGTGGGCGCGGTGAAGGGCTACCGCACCATCATCATCATGCCGGACTCCGTGAGCGAGGAGCGGCGCAAGCTGGTGCGCCATTACGGGGCGGACGTGAAGCTGATCCACGACGCGGGGGACATCGGCAAGTGTATCGAAGAATGCCTCCAGGCCGCCATGGAGATGAAGCGGAAGAATCCCAAGGTGTTCGTGCCCCAGCAGTTTGAAAACCCCAACAACACCCTGGCCCACAAAAAGCACACCGCCCTGGAGATCATGGCCCAGGCGGCGAAGCCCATTCACGGCTATTGCAGCGGCATCGGCACCGGCGGCACCCTCACCGGCATCGGCGAGGTACTCAAGGCCCAGTACCCGGATATGGAAATCTGGGCGGTGGAGCCGGAAAACGCCGCCATTTTGGCGGGCGGCACCATCGGCACCCACATTCAGATGGGCATTGGAGACGGCATCATTCCCGCCATCCTGAACCGGGAAATCTACGATGAAATCTATGTTGTCACCGATTCCGAAGCGCTGGAAACTGCCCGCCGCCTGGCCCGGGAGGAAGGACTCATGTGCGGTATTTCCAGCGGCACCAACGTGGCCGCCGCCTTAAAGTTAGCGAAAAAGTTAGGAAAGGGCAAAACGGTGGTCACCGTGCTTCCCGATACGGCGGAGCGCTACTATTCCACCCAATTGTTCGGGGAATAAAAAACCGCATAAAAAACGGCCAGTCCCGCCAAAGCTCCGGCGCGGCTGACCGTATTCTTTTTCATTCTATCAATCAGGGTTTGACTTTTTTGCTCTGCATCCACTGCCAAAGCACGACCACGCCCACCAGCACGATGCCGATCACGTCGGTCAGGGTGCCGGGGTAAATCAGCAGCAGGCCGCCCGCCAGGGCCAGAAGAGCCTGGAGGATATTGAGCTTGGTTTTCCAGTACCGCTCCAAACCCATGCCGATGCCGAACATGCCCACCAAAGAGGTCAGGATGATCTGGACCACCTCATACCACTGGGCGTTGAGCATCAGCATCTGGGGGCTTAATACGAACAGGTAGGGCACCAGGAACGCCGCGATGGCCAGCTTGGAGGCTTCCAGGCCCGTTTTCAGCGGGTCGGATTTGGCGATAGCCGCCCCCGCCATGGCGGCCAGCGCCACAGGCGGCGTAATGTCCGCGATGATGCCGAAATAGAAGGTGAACAGGTGAGCGGGCAGCAGGGCGTAGCCCGCGTTGATGGCGGACAGCGCGCCGTAGACCTCCGGCAGGCTGGCGGTAAGCGCCTTATACACGATGGGGGCCATGATGGTGGAGGTGATCAGATAGTTGGCCGTGGTGGGCACGCCCATGCCCAGCAGAATGGAGGCCAGCATGGTGAACAGGAGCAGCAGCAGCAAATTGCCGCTGGCAATGGCGGACAGGCCGGTGCCCATTTTCAGGCCGATGCCCGTCTTGGTGATCATGCCCGCGATGATGCCCGCCGTGCCGCAGGCCAGCGCCACGCCGATGATGGACCGCGCGCCGCCCTCCAGGGCTTTCAGGTAGTCCATGCCGTGAAGGCCCTGGGTCTTTTTCACGGCGGTGAGCAGCGCCTTGCCGAAGGAGGTTTCCTTGGGCACGCCTTCCCCGTTGGCGATCATGCCGTAGGCTTTTTTGCCCCGCACCAGCACGCACAGCAGTTCCGCCACCGTGCGCAGGTAGGAACCCGCGATGGCGGTGACGATGCCGATCAGCGCCGCCATGATGGGGGTAAAGCCCATGGCTAAAATGGCGATGATGGCGATGAGGGGCAGCATCAGGAAGCCCCGCTCCAGCATCACCTTGGCCAGCTTGGGCATTTTATCCCGATCCATGCCCACCAGCCCCTGCTTCCGGGCTTCCAGGTCGGTGATGATGTAAATGCCCACGAAGTAAAGCAAAGCGGGAATGATGGCCGCTTTCACGATCACGCCGTAGGGCAGGCCAATGGATTCCGCCATCAGGAACGCCGCCGCGCCCATGACCGGGGGCATGATCTGGCCGCCGGTGGAAGCCGCCGCTTCCACAGCCGCGGCAAATTCCGGCTTATAGCCTAAGCGCTTCATCATGGGGATGGTAAAGGAGCCGGAACCCACCGTGTTCGCTACCGAGGAGCCGGACACCGTTCCTTCAAAGGCGGAGGTGATGACCGCCACCTTGGCGGGGCCGCCCCGCTGATGGCCGCAGATGGCGTTGGAAAGATCAATGAAGAATTCGCCCACGCCGGTTTTTTCCAGGAAGGAGCCGAACAGGATGAACAGGAAAATGAACGTGGAGGACGCGCCCACCGGCGTGCCGAAAACGCCCTCCTGGGTATAGAAAAGGTACTGCACCAGCTGCTTCCAGGTAAAGCCCCGGTTGGCGAGGAAACCGGGCATACTGCGCCCGAACAGCCCCACCGTCACAAAACACAGGGAAATGATCACGATGGGCAGGCCTACCACACGGCGGCAGGCTTCCAGCAGCAGGATGATCCCCACCAGTCCTAAATAAAGCTGGAAATCCGTATAGCCAAACTGCATGGCGATCTTGTCAAAGAAAATCACCTGATACAAATAGACCGCGATGGACAGCAGGGCAAGCGCTACGTCGTACCAGGGCAGCTTATCCTTCCGAGCCTTGCGCCGGGCGGGATAGAGCAGATACGCCAGCATCAGCACGATGCCCAAATGAATGGGCCGCATGTGGGTGGAAGGAATGATGCGCCAGGTGGAATACAATTGCAGCACGGAAAACAGGATCAGAATGACGCTGAGGATCACGCCCCGAAAGCCCGTCAAGGTACGGAAGGCGCTTTCCCGGTCATACTTTTGCATGATCGCGTCCATTTCCTCCTGGGCGGCGGCGGCAAACTCATGCTCGCGTTCAGGATGCTCCGACATGAAATACCTCCTTGTAACCAAAATCGGGCCAGGGAGACCCCGGCCCGTGTAAACCTGTTGCAGGGCGGAAACCTTACTGCATGATGCCGATTTCCTTGTAGTACTTCACAGCGCCGGGATGGAAGGTGCCGCCGGTCACGCCCGCGGCGGCGTCACTTTCGGAGGTGGGCACGCCCTTGATAGCGCTTTCAGGGCTGATGTAGCTCTTCTTGGCGTTGGTCAGCTCGTCCTTGTTCTCAAACAGCACCTTGGTGATCTGGTAAACCAGGTCTTCGTCCAGTTCATTGGAGGCCACCAGCACGGCGGTAATGGCGGGCACCGCCACGTCTTCATCCGCGCCTTCATAGGTGCCGGCGGGGATCACGTCGGTGACGTAGTAGGGATACTTGCTCTGGAGGGCTTCCATCTGCTCGCCTTCAAAGGTCAGCAGGGAAATGGGGCGCTTGAGGGCCACGTCCACAATGGAGGCATTGGGGAACGCGGAAACCGCGAAGAACGCTTCCACCTGACGGTTCTGGAAGGATTCGGCGGATTCGCTGAAGGAAAGATAATGGGGCGTAATATCATTCAGGGTCAGGCCGGCGATTTCCAGAATCTGAATCGCGTTGAAATACACGCCGGAGCC
>JAFSNT010000122.1 GCA_017443295.1 Clostridia bacterium | reverse complement strand
TGATCCTGTAACGGCGACACCCCTACACAAAGAGAAGAAACCGGCTTAAATCGGACGTGGATTTGAAAAGGAAAACCGTGTCACCTCACAGTGCGCAGTTTCTCCCGAAACCACGAAAATGGTTCCCTATCACCCATTACCTAGGCCAAAGAGTGGTTTCCCCCAGCCCCCCTTCCGAGAAAGCCATAAGGGAGCGCTAAACTTTTTGCTATTATCAAATGGAAAGGGGCCGTATTTTTGCGGCTTCTTTCTTTTTTGCTTGTGAGAAAAGGGGAATTATGGTATACTTACGGGGAAAGCAGCGCGGGCGCGCTGCCCTTCACAAAAGCGCAGTCTCCAAAAATGATTGGATCGGGGGATGAACATGATCAGAAAGCTCTCTTTGCTGCTCGTTTTGCTGCTTACGCTGGGATACGTCTTTTCCGCCCAGGCGGAGGACGCGGCGGGCATCCGGGGTTATTCCCGCAGCGGCGGATATGAATACGTGGCCTTCGGCTCCTATCCCACGGACGAGGACGGCACGGTGCGGCCCATTGTGTGGCGGGTGCTGAAAAATGAGAAGGGTGAAGCGTACCTGCTCAGCGAATACATCCTGTTTGCCGCGCCGGTACACGGGGATTACCAGCATTACCAGGGCTGGGAATCCAGCGATTTATACAATTACCTGAACGGCACGTTCCTGAACGACGCCTTCACGGCGGAGGAACAAAGCGCCCTGCTGGTTCGCACGGAGGATAACGCCCTGGTGACGCTGATCACCTCCGACGAAATGAAGGACGCTTCCCTGGGCTTTTCCTCCAACTCCGCCCGCCTGTGCACCAGCACTGCCTGGGCCAGCGTGGCGGTGGATCCGCCCATCTTTGAGCTGCCCAGCTACAACTACTGGAAAGAGACCAAAAACCAGCCCCACCTGTACAAATACTCCAAGGGCGGCAAGAAATACAGCCCCTGGTGGAGCCGCACCCGCAGCGCGGATTATCCCCACGAGCAGCGCCGGGTGATGGACGAGGGCAAGATCGGCCGCATTTCCGTGGGCAACAGCGATTTGGGCGTGCGCCCCGCCATCCACGTGGATTTGAGCCTGCTGAACATCCAGGGCGGCAGCGGCGCCCTGGCTTCCCCCTATGAACTGACGCTTTCCGGCGGCGGCGGGGCCGTAACCCAGACCGCGACGGAAGCCCCGGCCGTACAGCCGGAACCCACCCAGATTCCCGTGGAGGACGTACCCGTGGTGGTGCTGACCACCGCCCAGCCCAAGGAAGCCGAAAAAGCGGAACCCACCCAGCAGCCGGAGGAAACCAAGCCCGCCGAAACCGCCGCGCCTGCCGCAAATGACGCCGCCGGAAAGAAGGGCTTCACCGCCGCCGCCGATCCCGATACCATTCACGAGCTGTTCCCCACCCTCACCGCCGAAGGCTTCCTGCCGGAGGGCGAAGAGGAATTCGTATACCAGGACGGGGCCAAGGGCCTGTGGCTGTACTGCTCCCAGACCCTGCGCATCGAAATCAACCGCCGCACGGGCACCAACAGCAAAAAGCAGCCCCTGCGCTGGTACGAGGCCCAAATCTTCACCCGGGACGAAAGCGAGCTGTTTGACTTCTTCCCCTACGACGAAGCCCACTACACCTCCTACGGCGACCGCTACAAGACCTACGCGGATAACATCGCCCAGCAGCACAAGGTGGTTTTCGCCATCAATTCCGATTACTTCATTTACCGCATCGAACGGGATCACGAGGAAAGCTACAATTATCCCATCGGCGTGATCATCCGGGACGGCCAGGTGCTGTTTGACCGGCCCAAGAAGGCCAGCTCCACCGTTTATCCGCCCCTGGACGTGATGGCCCTGTATCCCGACGGCAGCGTTTCCCTGCATAAAAACGCCACCGTGACCGCCAAGGAGCTGCTGGCCGCCGGCGCCACCGATTCCGTTTCCTTCGGCCCCATCCTGGTGGAAAACGGCGAGGTCTCCCCCCGCTCCACGGAATTCGGCAACACCCCTAACCCCCGCACCGCCTGGGGCATGGTGGAACCGGGCTACTACATCGCCGTGGTGGTGGAAAGCCGCACCTCCGAAAGCAAGGGCGAGGGCTGCGTGTGGCTGGGCCAGAAAATGGCCGAGCTGGGCTGTACCTCCGCCATCAACTTAGACGGCGGGGCTACCAGCGTGATGATGTTCATGGGCCACCAGATCAACAAATCCGGCAATTACGGCGATATCACCAACCGCAGGCAGAACGAGCTGTTCGGCATCGGCCATTCTGATAATATCATCTAATTACGAGGTGCGAAAATATCCCTTCTATAAACGAATCCCCTGTGCAATCCTCCATGTTCTTCGCTCCTTGTATTCCGGGAATGATCCTTCACCTGCTGCTTCGCTCTCGCTCCGCAGCGTTCAGGATGACAATGCAAGGGGACTGTGATAAACGCGGCATGCCGCGCGCCAAACAGATAAACCGGCCAACAAGCACTGTCATCCTGAGCGGCGTGGAGCGGGAGCGAAACGCCAAGCGAAGGATCATTCCCCCAAAATGCAATTCCCCCATGCGTTTCCGCACGGGGGAATCGTTTTCATCCGGCCCAACCGAGGGCGGGCGGCGTGATGGACGGTTTAATCAAGGTATCCTTCGTCCTTCTCAGTCAGGAACACGCCGTTATTGATAATGTTGTTCACCACCCTGCCAGCAAGGCTCGCGGTGAAGGTTTCGCCGTTGGCCAGGGTGATTTCCAGGGCGCCCTTGCCGTCTTCGCCGATGGTCAGTTCGGTATCCACGCCGTCGGCGTTGGTCAGGATCAGCTTGCCGTCCTCAATGCGGAAGCTGAAATATTCTTTGTAGCCGTCCTTCACGATGAGGCACTTGCGGGTAGAAACGAACTTGATTTCGCCCTTGCCGCCGCTCATGGGGATGCTGATGTAAGCCTTGGTGCCGCCTTCTACCTGGAAGGAGCTGTAAGCCAGCGCGGGCACGGCGGACAGGAGCAGGGTCAGCGCCAGGATGGCGGCCAGAAGCATTTTGACGGTTTTCTTCATGATGAAAAACCCCTTTCAATTAAAATGGGAACATTCTTCCCTTTTTTTCTATTATAGCATATTATTCACAATCCGTCAAGAAGAAAATGCACTTTCTGTAAAAAAATGATTGTTTCCACGGAACAGAAAACCCCCTCCGTTCGGAAGGGGGCTTCACGTGCGGCGCTTCGCCGCAATGCTTTTGCTTATTTCACATTGCGCATCTGATTGAAGGGCAGCAGCACGGATTTTACCTTGCCCATGATGGCGCCGCGGGAAATGGGGCCCACGTCGCTGGCCCGGCTGTCGTGGGAGGAATAGCGGTTATCGCCCATGACGAAATATTCATCCGCGCCTAACTTCCGCTTGGCGTAATCCGAGGGCACGCTGGCCATGAATTCGGGGTCCTCCACCAATTCGTCGTTCACGTACAGATGGCCGCCGGTGATCTCCACGGTATCGCCGGGCAGGGCCGCCAGGCGCTTGACGAATAGGGTGTAGGTATCCAGGGACAGAGCGGCGCTGATGTTGATCTGGCTGGCCCCCCGCTCGTTCATGCGGCCCGGATAGCGGCAGATGACGATATCGTTGCGCTGGGGTTCGCCAAACAGGTAATCCCATTTGGTGGCCAGCACGATTTCGCCGTCCTTCAAGGTGTTGGTCATGCTGGTGCCGTCCACCCGGATGGGTTCGGCCACGAAAGCGCGCACGGCGGTGGCGATGAGCACCGCGGCCAGGATGGTCCACACCCAGCTCCAGATTTTCAGGGCCAGGGGCTTATTCTTTTCCTTTTCCTTCTGCTTTGCCACCTTTTCTTTGTGCCGCTCCCAAAAGGTGGCGGGCTTTTTTTCCGTCTGCGCGGAAGCAGGCTCTTTTTGTGTCTGCACAGAAGCAGGCTGTTTTTCTGTCTGCATGGTCAGGTTCTTACTCCTCTCTTTCAGCCTCGGGCGCGGCGGCGCGCTGGAGCAGCTTCTTGCGGCGCTTAAAAAACACCTCGCGGTCCAGCATCACGATCCGTCCGCAGCCCTGGCATTTGATCTTAATGTCGGCTCCCGTCCGGATGACCACCCAGGTGTCGCCGCCGCAGGGGTGAGGCTTCCGGGTCTGGATCACGTCGCCCAGAAATACGTCGTTGTCCACGCGGCTTCCCTCCCTGATGATCGTTGGGTCTATTATATACGCATTTCCGCAATTATTCAATGACAATTCTTTTCAGAACGCGCAAGTTTACAATAAAGTCACAAAAAAAGACGGAAAGCAGAGGTTCCGTCAGGCTTTAAAAGAGGATTCAGCGCCAACAGTGAAAAGTGGAAAGTGAAAAGTGAAAATGAAGATTGTTTCAATTTGGCGGCAATTGCGGCCTCATGATAAATTTCCACTTTCCACTTTTCACTTTCCACTTTATTTGACTTAAAGTGCCTTTAGTGTCAGTCGCCGAGGCCAATGAAGGCTTTCACCTTTTCGCTGCCGAAAACCTCCTGGGGCGCGCCGTCGGCCACGATCACGCCGTCCTCCATGAACACCACCCGGTCGGCCACCTCCCGGGCAAAGTTCATTTCGTGGGTGACCACCACCATGGTGCGCTTTTCTTTGGCGAGGCCGCGAATCACGCCCAGCACCTCCTGGGTGAGCAGGGGGTCCAGGGCGCTGGTGGGTTCGTCAAAGCAGAGCAGCTCCGGGTCCATGGCCAGGGCGCGGGCGATGGCCACCCGCTGCTGCTGGCCGCCGGAAAGCTGGCAGGGGTAGGCGGCTTCCTTTTCCTCCAGGCCCACCTTTTTGAGCAGCTGGCGGGCGTACTTTTCCGCCTCCGCCTTGGGCCGTTTCAGCACGCAGCACTGGGCCTCGGTCAGGTTTTTCAGCACGCTCATATGGGGAAACAGGTTAAAATTCTGAAACACGTAGCCCATTTTCAGGCAGATGGTCCGCTGATCCTTGACGGGGGCGTACACGCCGTCCTTCACCAGGGGCTGGTCATCCACCAAAATGGTGCCGCCGTCGGCTTTTTCCAGGTTGTTCACGCAGCGCATCAGGGTGCTTTTGCCCGAACCGCTGCGGCCGATGATGGCCACCACCTCGCCCTTGTGCACTTCCAGGGAGATGCCCTTCAGCACGCCTAAGCCGTCGAATTGCTTTTCCAGGCCGATCACTTTCAGCATGGCTTCTCCCTCCCTTTACTGATAGTAGTTGAGCTTCTTTTCCAGCCGCCCCAGCAGTACGGTGGCGATGCCGTTAAAGATTAGATAATAAATGCCGGTGAAGAACAGGGGCCACACCGCGCCGGAAATGCCCTGGCTGCCTTTCAGGAAGCTCTGGCCCGCCCAAATGATCTCCTGCAAAGCGATGATGCGGGAGAGAGAGGTGTCCTTGACCAGCGTGATGATTTCATTGGACATGGGGGGCACGATGGCCTTGATGACCTGCAAAAGCTTTACCCGGAAGAAAATCTGGGTCTTGGTCATGCCCAGCACCTGGCCCGCTTCATCCTGGCCCACGGGAATGCCCTGGATGCCGCCCCGGTAGATTTCGGAAAAATAGCAGGCGTAATTGATGACGAAGGCCACGGAAGCCGCCATGAAGCGCCCGGCCTCTCCCCCGCCCCATATGGGATTTTTCAGCACCAGACCGGGGAAATAATAGATAATCAGCAATTGGATCATCAGGGGCGAACCGCGAATGATCCAGACCAGCACGCGAGTAAAAACGCTCAGCGGCTTAAAGCGGGACATGGAGCCGAAGGCGATCACCAGCCCCAGGGGGATCGCGCCCAAAAGCGTGACGAAAAACAGCCGCAGGGTCTGCACAAAACCCACGTTCAGGGAATTGAGCACGATGGGCAGTTGATTCAGGAAGGTTTCCATGTTCATCCCTCATTCTTCTGAAATGGACAGGGGGTAAGAGAGAACAGAGTACAGAGCGCAGAGTACAGATATATCTTGTCGTTCAATTCGGAAATCCGAAGCGCACGCACAAAATAATCTGAACTCTGTACTCTGCACTCTGTTCTCTGCTTTGCGTTAAATTATCCTTGCCGAAGGGAAATTATTGGGGAATGATGGCGGCCTGCACGCCGTAGGCTTCGGCAATGGCCATCATGGTGCCGTCGGCATAGGCGGCGGCCATGAATTCGTTCAGCGCGGCGGCCAAATCGCTGCCCTTGCGGAAGCCCACGCCGTATTCTTCGCTGTTCAGGGGCAGGGTATAGGTCAGGTCGGCGTAGTCGGTGCCTTCGCCCACCATGGCGGCGGCCATGAGCGCGTCGATCACGGCGGCGTCAGAGGTGCCGGCCTTTACTTCCAGCAGGGCGTTGGCCTGGCTCTGCACGGGGGTCTTGTTGTAGCCCAGGGCGTCGATTTCCGCTTCGCCCGCGCTGCCCGCTTCCACCGCGAAGCTCAGCCCAGCCAGGGCAGCCACGTCAGCGTAGTCATTGGCCTTGGCAACGGGAAGCACCACCACCTGGGCGTTGTTGGCGTAGGCGTTGGAGGTTTCCATGGCGGCCTTCACTTCGTCCGTCAAGGTCATGCCGTTCCACACGCAGTCGATGAGCTTGCCGTTCAGCTCCAGGATCTTGTTGTCCCAGTCGATTTCCACAAATTCCACTTCCACGCCCAGGTATTCGCCGAAAGCCCTGGCCATATCAGCGTCGAAGCCGATCCATTCGCCGTTTTCATCCTTGTAGTCCATGGGCGCGAAATCGGTGATGCCTACCACCAGCTTGCCCTTGTCCTTCACATATTCCATATCGGTTTCCGCCATCGCGGGGATCACCATGGCAGTCAGCGCCATCAAAGCGGCCAACAGCAGAGCCAGCGTCTTCTTCATAAAATCTACTCCTTTTCGCGCGTCGCGTTCATTATTTTATTGCTTTACCACAGTAAAGCAAATATATGGTAACATACCGCACGGTTTTTGTCAATCTTTATTTTTTCCAATGGAAAACGCCGCCCGGAAGCCGGACGGCAGGAAAAAATATTTTTGGCCACTGATTTACTTTTCGCAAAACGGAAGAGTTTTCAGAGTTGAGAGCGAAGAGTTGGGAGTTGAGATGATATGGCGGAATCAAGGCAGACGCCATATTTCGAGATGAAACAAACTTCATCTCAACTCTCCGCTCTCAACTCTTCTCCGGTTTATCCGGGTCAGGCTCAGTACGCCATGGCGACGATCAGGCCGCCCATGCCGTAGCCCTCCATATTGTCCACGGACACGATCACTTCCCGGGCGGAACGGGTCACGTTCACGGTGGCGCTGCCGCCGCCGTAATCCGTCACGCGGACGATCTCATACTTGAGCACGCCGTCCTTGTACACAGCGATGTGGGGATGGGCGATCAGGTATTCGATGTATTCCTCCATGCAGAAGTTCATGATGTGCATCACCGCCGCGTTGGGCACGCCCACATAGCGGTAAATGCTCAGCTTGCTGCTCTGGCCGGTTTTGTAGGATTTATCGGTCACGGTGGCGTTGGGATAGCCCTGCACCGGGAAGCGGAAGATGAGGCCATATTCCCAGCTGTGCTCCACCATCCAGTCGGACTGGGGCAGCTCGTGGAACTTATAGTTCATGATGTCGTCGCCCTTGAGATAGCGGCCCATGCGGAAGGACAGGCCGGATTCATACTCGCTGGTGCCCGGCACGCTGACGCCTTCGCTGACCACCTTATTGATCAGGTTTTCACCGGTCAGGCTGTCGGCGTACTTGGCGGCGGCGGTATCATAATACTGCTGCTGGGTGGCCCGCAGGCGGTAGCCTTCCTCCACATTATAATGCTCCAGGCCCTCCGCCTTGGCGGCGGACAGCATATTGCCCAGGGCGGTGATGGCGGGAGAAAGCAGCTTTACTTTGGAGCCATCGGTGGGGATGGTCTTATCCGTGGCGTGAACGCCCAAAAACTCGCACTCGGCCAGATCGTCCGGCACGGAATGCCAGCGGTTCACCAGCAGCATGCCGCTGGTGATCAGCTCCTGCCGGGTGGCGGTGTAGGTCTTGGTGTTGCTCAGGGGGAAATTGCTCACGTCGATCACGTCCCAGCCCTCCTGCTTGGGGGTGGGCCATGCCGGGGTTTCCTCCTGGGTAACGGCGGCCTGCTCCTCCGCCTTGGCCTGACGGTAGGCTTCCTGCAGGCGGTCGTTTTCCTGCTGGGCACGGGCGGCGTTTTCCGTCTCCTGGGCCTTGATGGACTGATCCAGCAGCATATAACCGGCACCGCAGATCACGGTGAGGACAAAGAGTACGATCAGTATGCGCACAAGCTTGCCATAAGCATCCGCGCCGCGCTTTTTCGACATTCCTTTCACCTTCCATAAGGCGCCGAAGCGCCCGATTTTCTCAAAGCGGAATGAAATACATTTCTACCGCCTAAATATATCAAAAATATTACGGAATGTCAATATTTTTTAATAAAAACAGTGCCGGCAGGGGGGATTGTTATAACTGGGTGCATAAAGAGTTGAGAGCGGAGAGTTGAGAGTGGAGATTTATATATTCATTCTTTTGGTTCCGCGCTGTACAAGCTATATCGTCTCAACTCTCAACTCTCCACTCTCAACTCTTATCTCCTTATCCGATAGCCTCCCGTCATACGCTGTCCTGCTCCAGCAGCTCCATGGCCGAGGCCAGTGTCTTGCCGATGGGGGCGCTGATGCACAGGTCGGCCCGCCGATCCATGGAGGTGGGCGAACGGTTGATGATCACCAGGGGGCCGCGATAGCCCTCCACGAACCCGGCGGCGGGGTATACGGACAGGGACGTGCCGCCGATGATAAGCAGGTCGGCCCGCTCGATGGCGTACAGCGCCTCTTCAATGGCTCCCGGGGGCAGCTGTTCCCCGTAAAGCACCACGTCGGGCTTGATGACGCCGCCGCACGCGCACCGGGGCACGCCCTGGGATTGCAGAATATCTTCCAATGTATACTTCTTCCCGCAGCTGGTGCAGGAATTTACCAGCACGGTGCCGTGCAGCTCGATCACGTTTTTGCTGCCCGCCAGCTGGTGCAGGCCGTCGATGTTCTGGGTGATCACGGCGGAAAGGATGCCGCGCTTTTCCAGCTCGGCCAGGGCCAGATGGGCCGGATTGGGCTTTGCCTCCGGGAACAGCATCTTTTTACGGTAAAAATCGTAAAAGGCTTCCGTTTTCGCCCAGAAGTACCCGTGGCTCAGGATGGTTTCCGGCGGATCGCTCCACTGCTGGTGATACAGGCCGTCGGTGCTGCGGAAATCGGGAATGCCGCTTTCCGTGGACACTCCGGCCCCGCCGAAGAACACGGCCCGCCGGGCGTTTTTGAGCATGTTCGCCAATTTTGCCTGCGCATTTTCTTCCATTTCTGCATCCCTCCTCTTTTAGTCAATATTATGGCGCGGAAAAAGGGAAAAGTCAAGGCGCTCGTAGGTTTTGGTTCATTCCGTTCCGGCAGATACAATTATTGCATGAATTATCCTCTGAAATTTTGTTAGTTCTGCGAATTTTCAAAGCGGCAAAAAGCATGTATAATAATAGCATCTTGGAGGGGCCATAGCCCGCTCCGGGCAGATCATAAGACGAATGTTGAAGGAGGATTCATTCATGAGCAGCGTATCTCTGCAGCACATCTACAAGATCTATGCCGGTGGCGTCACCGCCGTAAGCGATTTCAACCTGGAGATCGAAGATAAGGAATTCATCGTTCTGGTCGGCCCCTCTGGCTGCGGCAAGTCCACCACCCTGCGCATGGTTGCCGGTCTGGAAGAAATCAGCGACGGCGAGCTGTACATCGGCGACAAGCTGGTGAACGACGTTGCTCCCAAGGATCGCGACATCGCCATGGTGTTCCAGAACTACGCTCTGTATCCCCATATGACGGTTTATGACAACATGGCTTTCGGCCTGAAGCTGCGCAAGACTCCCAAGGACGAAATCAAGCGCCGCGTGGAAGAAGCCGCCCGCGTTCTGGACATCGCCCACCTGCTCAACCGTAAGCCCAAGGCTTTGTCCGGCGGTCAGCGCCAGCGTGTTGCTCTGGGCCGCGCCATCGTGCGTGAACCCAAGGTCTTCCTGATGGACGAACCTCTGTCCAACCTGGACGCCAAGCTGCGCGTGCAGATGCGTACCGAAATCACCAAGCTGCATCAGCGCCTGCAGACCACCTTCATCTACGTTACCCACGACCAGACCGAGGCCATGACCATGGGTTCCCGTATCGTCATCATGAAGGACGGCTTCATCCAGCAGGTCGACACCCCCCAGAACAACTACGACTATCCCGCCAACAAGTTCGTGGCCGGCTTCATCGGCTCTCCCCAGATGAACTTCTTCGACGTCCGCCTGCAGAAGGAAGACGGCAAGATCGTGGCCGTGTTCGGCGACAACAAGATCGTTGTGCCTCAGGAAAAGATCGCCAAGTTCAAGGATGAAAGCTACATCGGCAAAGAAGTCACCATGGGCATCCGTCCCGAAAACATCGACGACGCTCCCGAATTCGTGGCTGAGCATGCCGACGCCACCATGAAGGTTCACGTGGAAGTGACCGAATTGATGGGTTCTGAAACCTATCTGTACTTCTCCACCTCCGGCAAGGAAGAAAACGTGATCGCCCGCGTCGATCCGCGCACCAAGACCCGCGCCGGCGACGACGTGAAGGTGGCCCTGGATACTTCCCGCCTGCACTTCTTCGATAAGGATACCGAAGAAACCATCATGAACCGCTGATTCTCCATCAATATTTTCGCCGGAGGGCTTGCCCTCCGGCGTTTTTTCGCGCAAAAAACTCCCCCTGTCGAAGAGGGAGAAAGCCTTTACCGTTTGATTTCCCGCACCATGGAATACTCGTTCAGGAGCGTTCCGTCCTTCAAGCGGATAGCGTTGGGGCGCACGCCGGTGATGCGGAAGCCCATTTTTTCGTACAGGGCGCGGGCGCGGGCGTTGCCCTCCACGAAATCCAACTCCATTTGCAGGATGTGTTCATTTTCCTCCGCGATGCGGATCATTTCCCGGAAAAGCCGGGTGCTGATGCCCTGACCCCAGTATTCCTTCAGCAGGGCGATGGCGACGTTGGCCCGGTGCCGGGTTTTCATGCCGGTACTCCACATGATCTGGCAGTTTCCGGCCACCTTCCCCTCCACCAGACACACCAGCATGGCTTCGTGATTGGAGGCGTTCACCCGGTCAAACAGCGCCTTTTCCGCGTCCCAGGTGTATTTGCCGCATTCCTCGGGATAACGCAGAATAAATTCCGTTTCCCCGGCGGAAATGCACAGATAATCAATGACGCCCGGAATGTCCTCGTCCAGTGGGCTGCGGATCAGGGCCTTTCTGCCGTCCTTTAACGTAAATTCAAAGGGCTGTATGGTCATTCTTGTTTTACCCCTCCTTTGGCGTGCCGTAATTGTTCAGTCATCCTCTAAAATGTACTTTAAGGTAGGAAGTAGGAGGTAGGAGGTAGGAAGTGTATATAGTCCACAAAAAGGACGGGAACATGCATCTTGATAAACAAGATAAAACCTCCTACCTCCTACTTCCTACCTCCTACCTGCTTTAAACTGTTCTTCAAACGGATACGAACGACCAGTTATGGCGTATTAAAGATGCACGATGGTGGCGGCCCAGGCCGTGAAGCCCAGCACGGCCAGCAAAATCAGCAGCTCCATAATACTGGAGCGCTTTTTTTCGGGGGTCAGCAGCAGATAGAAAAAGGTGTAGGGCACCAGATCCACGGCGTAACGCGCGCCTAACTGATAGCCGCCGAAGGTGCGGTGGAGCAGCAGCAGGAAGGCGTTCGCTATGCAGGTCACAAGCACCACGGCCTTTTCCACCCGCATGCGGCGGCGGCACAAATCCACAATGAACCAGTACAGCATGAGCAGTAGGGTTGGACAGGCCAGCAGCATGGAATAGCCGAATTTTTCCACCTCTCCCTCGCTGTTCAGGGGCAGGCCCCACAGGAACCGTTTCAAATTTTTGCCCACGTGATCCAGGGAAAACTGGATGCCGCCCTGAAAGGAAAACTCCGGCAGGTAATTGTGGCCGAACTCAAACACGTCGCCGAAACGGACGTAATTGTACATGCCGATCCCGAAAGCCACGCACAGCCCTAAGCAAACGCCCGGCGCCAGGGCGCGGGCCATGGTTTTAAGGGGCTTTCCCGCCCGGCGGTTCATCATAAGATACGCCGTGAACAGCGGCAGGGTGTACAGGGCGTTGAAGGGGCGGCAGGCCACCGACAGGGCATAGCAAAGCAGGGATAGGGTTGGCTTGTTCAGGATCAGCAGGCTCACGGCGGCGGTGGTCAGGAAAAAGGCCAGCACCTGGGCGTGATACCAGACCGCGCCGTTCAGGGTCAGCGGCAGCAGGGAGGAAGAAAAGCACAGCAGGAAGGAAAAAATGCCCGCGTCCCATTTCCTGTACCCCCGGCGTTTCAGGGCGGCGTACAGAAGCAGGCACGCCCCCGCCGCGTACAGCTTCATGAGCAGGTTATCCGGAGTGTCCCAGCCGAAAATGAAGGTCAGGGGCAGCAGCACCACCGAGGGCAGGGGCGGGAAGGACACATAATATTCGCCCTCATAAACGGCCAGCTCCAAATAGGGCACGTCCTGCGGCAGATGCAGTAGCCCTTCCCGCCACGCCATGGCCTGCCGGGTGTAGGTGTTATAGGGCGTAGCGCCCGCGAAGCTGCTGCCCGTGAGGACGCACATCACCGCCCACAGCACGGCCATGGCGGCGATCAAAAACAGGGGCGTCCAATCGAAGCGTTTCTTTTCCTCCATGATTTCTATTCCTCAAGAATGATTATTCAACCGGTGCCGCGATTTCAGCGGGACCCAAAATCCGGGCTTCCTGGGAATTGAGCAGCGGTTCTTCCCGCTTCACCCGGCGGTACTTGCCGTTCTTTTTCATTTCCCAGGCCTTCATGTTGTCGTTCAGCTCGTCGGTCAGGGAGGCGATGATGCGGTTTTGCAAGGCCGGGTCTTCAATGGGGAACATCAGCTCCACCCGCTTGTCCAGGTTCCGGGGCATCCAGTCGGCGGAAGCGAGGTAAACCTCCCTCTCCCCGCCGTTTTCAAACACGTAGGCCCGGGTGTGTTCCAGCAGGCGGCCCACAATGGAGCGCACCCGCAGGTTATCCCGCCCGCCCGTTTTCAGGCAGCACATGCCGCGCACGATCAGGTCGATTTCCACCCCCGCGTCGGCGGCCTCGTACACCAGCCTGATGATCTTGGGGTCTACCAGGGAATTCATTTTGGCGGTGATCCGGGCGGGCAGGCCCGCTTCGGCGTGTTCGATCTCCCGGCGGATCAGGCGCTTGAAGGCCTTGCGCAGGTGGGTGGGCGCGGCCACTAATTTTTCCATTTCGGCGCTTTCCCCGTAGCCCGTGACCCGGTTGAAAAAGTTCACGGCGTCCCGGCCGATGGCCTCGTCGCAGGTAAAGAGGCCCATATCGGTATACAGCTTCGCCGTCACGTCGTTATAATTGCCGGTGCCCAAATGTACGTAGCGGCGCAGACCGTCCGCCTCCTTGCGCACCACGCAGGTGATCTTGCTGTGGGTTTTCAGCTTGGGCACGCCGTAGAACACGTGACAGCCCGCTTTTTCCAACGCTAAGCACCAGTTGATATTGTTTTCCTCGTCGAACCGGGCGCGCACCTCCACCAGCACCGTCACCTGCTTGCCCTGCTGGGCGGCGCGGATCAGGGCCGCCACGATGGGCGATTTGCCGCTGACCCGGTACAGGGTCTGCTTGATGGCCATGACGTTC
>JAFSNT010000121.1 GCA_017443295.1 Clostridia bacterium | reverse complement strand
TGGAACCCGCGAAAAAGCCCGTCATCGCCGGTGAAGAGGGCCTGTGCGCCGGGTGCGGCGTGGCCACCCTGTCCATCAGCTACTACGATCTGGGCTACGCCACCGGCGAAATGGCCTACGAGGTGCTGGTGAACAAAGCGGACATCGCCACCATGGCCGTGCGCTTTGCCCCCAACGTGACCAAGGAATATAACGCCGAGCTGTGCGAGCTGCTGGGCATTGAGATTCCCGAGGATTACGTGGCCATTTAAGGGACATGAGAGTTGAGAGTTAAGAGTTGAGAGTTGAGATGAAATCGTGTCGTTAATCAGACGATCAGGCTTACCGCCTATATTTATCTCAGCTTCCAACTCTCAACTCTAAACTCTCCCGATTCAACGCTTCCAGTGTATCTGGAATCAAGGGAGGGAGCGTGCAGCGTCAGCTCCTTCCGGTTTTGTTTGGAGGCTTCTTATGAACCCGACCGCTCTTTTCAACGCAATGCCCGGCGCTATCGCCCAGGGGCTGATTTGGGGCATCATGGCCATCGGCGTGTACATTACCTATAAGGTGCTGGACCTGGCCGACCTGACCGTGGACGGCAGCATGGCCACCGGCGGCGCGGTGTGCGTGATGCTGATGCTCAATGGCGTGAACGTGTGGATCGCCCTGCTGTGCGCTATCGCGGCAGGCATGCTGGCGGGCCTGCTGACCGGCGTGTTTCACACCGCCATGGGCATCCCGCCCATCCTGGCCGGTATTCTCACCCAGCTGTCCCTGTATTCCATCAACCTTGCCATTATGGGCTTCAAGGCCAACCAGGGCATCAACGTGTCCAAGTACAGCCTGATCGTGAGCCAGCGCAACGTGCGCCTGACGGACCTGAGCAACCCCATTTTCATCGCGTTGCTGTTCCTGGCGGCGGTAATCGGCATCCTGTACTGGTTTTTCGGCACGGAGCTGGGCAGCTCCCTGCGGGCCACCGGCGCCAACGAGTCCATGTCCCGCGCCCAGGGCATCAACACCAAAAAATCGAAAATTCTTGGCCTCATGATCTCCAACGGCATCGTGGCCCTCTCCTCCGCCATGCTGGCCCACTATCAGGGCTTCGTGGACGTGAATATGGGGCGCGGAGCCATCGTGATCGGCCTGGCCGCCGTGATCATCAGCGAGGTGATTTTCGGCAAGCTGTTCGTCAATTTTGCCCTGAAGCTCACCGGGGTGGCCCTCGGCGCGGTGATCTACTACATCGTCATTCAAATCGTGCTGTGGCTGGGGCTGAACACCAATTTGCTCAAACTGCTCTCCGCGCTGATCGTGGCCGTATTCCTGGCCATCCCGTACTGGAAGGCCGCCGTGGCCGCAAGGAACGCCGGAAAGACCGGTAAAGGAGGGCGGGAGCATGCTTGATTTAAAGAACGTCCGGAAAACCTTCAATACCAAAACCATTGACGAAAAAATCGCCCTGGACGGGCTGAATCTGCACATCGACGACGGCGATTTCGTCACCGTGATCGGCGGCAACGGCGCGGGAAAATCCACCATGCTCAACGCCATCGCGGGCGTATGGCCAGTGGATACCGGCAGCATCGTGGTCGACGGCACGGATATGACCCACCTGCCGGAGTACCGCAGGGCCGCTTTCTTAGGCCGCGTTTTCCAGGATCCCCGGTTCGGTACGGCCGCCACCATGCAAATCGAGGAAAATCTGGCCCTGGCCGCCCGCCGGGGCGAAAAGCGTACCCTGAAGCCGGGCATCACCCGGGAAGAAAGGAACGCGTACCGGGAAAAACTGGCCATCTTGGGGCTGGGCCTGGAAAACCGCATGACGGCGAAGGTGGGGCTTTTGTCCGGCGGACAGCGGCAGGCGCTGACGCTGCTTATGGCGACGCTCAAGAAGCCCAAATTGCTGCTCCTGGACGAGCATACCGCCGCTCTGGATCCCCGGACCGCCGCCAAGGTGCTGGAAATCACGGAAAAGATCGTGACGGAAAACAAGCTCATGACCCTCATGGTCACGCATAACATGCGCGATGCCATTCGCTACGGCAACCGCCTGATCATGATGAACGGCGGAAAAATCATCCTGGATATTTCCGGGGAAGAAAAAAAGCGCCTGACCATCGAAATGCTCATGGACGCTTTCGCCAAGGCCAGCGGCGCGGAGTTCACCAACGACCGCATTCTGCTTTCCTGATTTCAACGTAAAAAACGAACCCGCCTCCGGTACGCGCCGGAAAGCGGGTTTTTTGTTGGATTGAAATGAGGGCTGGGGGCTTCTTCCATCCGCAGGCTCAATCTGCGCAACTCCTTCGGAGATTGCTTGTTTCGGCTGATCTCACCGCCGATGATATTCCCGCCACAGGCGGTCATCGGCGGTTCGTCCCCCTAAACCCCCGAACCAGGGCCGCTTGGCCCTGGACCCATCCTTGCGAATCAACTTGAATAGAAAGAACAAACAACATCCGCCTGTCGCAAAAGGCTACAAAATATAGAATGCTTCTGGCCCAAGAAAGCCGGGAAAATCCCAGGGAAAAAGCTCGCTTTTTCCTAAGGGATTATTCCCTGGCTTTCCCCGGATGCTTCGCATCCGGGTTGGCCGCCCAAGGCGGCCGGGCCAGAAGCACAAAGTCGTCAAATTCTGCTATCTTTATTCATGCAACAGCGGGAACCAAGTTGTCTCTACGTATCGAGTAATTTCCGCAGGCGAGGGTCCAGGGAGATCATCTCCCTGGTCGGGGTCTGGGGCGGATAGCCCCAGGGGTTTCATTAAACCTATCCGTTCTTTTGCAGCAACATGCGGTCGTTGTCCAGGGCCTTGTGGCGGGTGTCGGAGTAGAGGCGCAGCAGATCGTCCACGGTGGTGCGGGCGCGTTCCTCGCCGGAAAAATCGAACAGGATTTGTCCGGCGTCCATCATGATGGTGCGGCTGCCGATAGAAAGGGCCTGGGCCATGTTGTGGGTAATCATGAGGGTGGTCAAATGATGCTGTTCCACGGTGCGCTGGGTGATTTCCATCACCTTGTCGGCGGTGGCGGGGTCCAGGGCGGCGGTGTGTTCGTCAAGCAAAAGGAGCTTCGGCGGCACGATGGTACACATGAGCAGGGTGACGGCCTGGCGCTGGCCGCCGGACAGCATGCCCACCTTGGTTTTCATGCGATCTTCCAGGTTCATGCCGAACTCGGCGATTTTGTCCCGGAACAGGGCCACCTGCTTGCGGGAGGGGGCGAAGCTCAGGTGCTTTGCCGTAGCGCGGGAATAGGCAAGACTCAGGTTTTCCTCAATGGTCATATGGGGCGCGGTGCCCTTCATGGGGTCCTGAAATACCCGGCCAATGCTCAGCGCCCTTTTGTGTTCCTTTATATACGTAATATCCCGCTTATCCAGAAGAATGCGGCCCTCGTTCAGCAGGAAGGTGCCGCAGATGGCGTTGAACAGGGTGGATTTTCCCGCGCCGTTGGAGCCGATGATGGTGACGAACTCCCCGGCGTCCAAATGGAGGCTTACATGGTTCAGGGCGGTATGCTCGATGGGCGTGCCCTTTTCAAAGACCTTTACAGCGTTCTGAATGTCAAGCATGGGCTTTCCCTCCCTGCTTCTGCCGGGCTTCCTTCAGGTTCTGCCGCAGCGCCGGAATCGCCAAAGCCAGCGCCACGATCACCGCCGACACCAGCTTGAGCATATACGCGGGCAGGGGGCTGTAACGGGTGGCCAAAGCGATGATATAGCGGTATACCAGCGAACCCACGATGGCGGAAATAAAGCCCAGGGTCACGCTTCGCTTGCCGAAGATGGCTTCCCCGATGATCACGGAGGCCAGCCCCACAACAAGAATGCCGGTGCTGGAGGAAACGTCGGCGTAGCCCTGATACTGGGCGATCAGCGCGCCGGACAGGGCCACCAGGGCGTTGGAGACGGAAAAGGACAGCACCTTGCAGGCGTTCACGTTGATGGAGGAGGCCCGAACCATGTCCTCGTTATCGCCCACGGCCCGGATGCACATGCCGATGTGGGTGTGGAAAAACAGAATGATCAGCGCCAGGAACAGCAGCGCCATCACGATGGGCAGCACGGTCATGGCGTCGTTTTTGCTGAGGAAAGGGATGAGCTTGAACAGCGTCACCGCCCGCACCAGGGACAGATTGGGCGCTCCGCCCAGCACCGCCAGATTGATGGAATACAGGCCGCTCATGGTGATGATGCCGGACAGGATGGGATGGATGCGGAAGCGGGTCTGCAAAAGCCCCGTCACGCTCCCCGCCAGGGCACCCGCCGCCATGGCGGCGAAAATCGCCAGCACCGGATGTCCAGCGGCGGTCACGGCGGCGGAAACGGACAGACCGAAGGCAAAGCTGCCTTCGGTGGTCAGATCCGGTATGGACAGGATGCGGAAGCTGATATAAATTCCCAGCGCTAAGACGCCGTACAGCAGCCCTAATTGCAGGGAACCGATCAACAGTTTCATAGGCGCTCACCCCTCGGAATAAAATGAGAGTTGAGAGTTAAGAGTTGAGATGGTTTTGTTGAAAACCGACGCCCGGTTTCAAATCGACCGGCCTCTTTTTATCCGGCAAATAAATCTCCGCTCTCAACTCTCCACTCTCAACTCTCTTCTAACGCAAATTGTTCAATGAATGCGCGTCTGGCCGGTATGAACGGGCTTTACTTCGCGGACAGATACTGCACTTCGCCCGCCAGCACATCCTCGGGCAGCGTGAGGCCCAGAGCGGCCAGGGTGTCGCTGTTGACGGACACGATGTTGGCGGGGATCACGATGGCGGGAATTTCGGCCACGGGAGTGCCTTTGAGTACCTTATCCACGATGCCGGCGGTTTCGATGCCGATGAATTCGTCGCTCATGGCCAGGGTAGCAAGACAGCCGGACAGCACGGTGGTGGCGGAGCAGCAGTAGGTGGGCACGCCTTCCTCGATGCACATTTCGGCCAGAATGTCCACGGCGGCCTGCACAACGGAGTCATTGGCGACGAAGATCACGTCCGCGCCCTGATCCAGCACGGCCTGGGTGGCGGTCTGCACCTCGCCGGAATTGGCGACGGTCTTTTCAATGAACTTGAAGCCGTTGGCGGTCAAAAATTCCTTGGCGTTGTTCATGGCGTTCACGGCGTTCACTTCGCTGGTGGAATAGACCAGGCCGAAGGTTTTCACGTCGGGGGTGATTTTCAGGCCCAGGCTGATGATATCCCCGGCGGGAATGGCGTTGGAGGTGCCGGTGGAATTCTTGTCCGGGGTGTCCAGGGCGCTCATGACCCCGGCGGGCACCGGCGCGGCCACGGAGCAGAACACGTTGGGCGTGTCGCTTTCCAGGCTCACGAAGGCCTGAGTGGGCGGCGTGGCGACCGTCACGACCACGTCATAGGAGCCGTCGTCCATATTCTGGCAGATGGTCTGCAAATTGGTAGCGTCGCCCTGGGCGCACTTGTAATCAATGGTCAGGTTTTCCCCTTCCACATAGCCCAGATCATGCAGCCCTTTGATCACGCCGTTTTTCATATCCACGAAAGCGCCGTTTTCGATCATCAGTACGATGCCGATCTTGTACTGTTTCTTATCTTCCGCCGCCGCGCCGAATACGCAGCACAGCATCAGGGACAGGGCGACCAATACGGATAACAGCTTCTTCATGTTCGTTTCCTCCTTAATTCTTCATGTTCATATCTTGCAGCTTCCGGAACGCGCCGGACAGCAGATCAAGCGTGACGGGGTAAGGGTTGTGGGCAATATCGGGCATGGATAGCACCTTGGGCAGCACCTTTTCCAGATCGCTTTCCGTGACCCCGATATCTTCAAGCCGCGTTGGTAAACCGACGGAGCGGTTAAAGGCGTACATTTTCCGGAACATGTCTTCCTGGCCGTCCGCCAACAGCAGGATCAGCACGCCAAAGCCTACTACTTCTCCGTGCAGGTGATCCCGTTCCACATGCAGTTCCGGGAAAGCGGTCAGGGCGTAGAATACGGCGTGGGCAAGGCCTGTGTTGTAGTCGATGATCCGGTCCGCCGTGAGCAGGATGGAGGCGACGGCGGTGGTGACGATGATCGTCAGGATCACCTGGGTCAGCTCCTCGGTCACTTTCTTTTCCTGGTGATCGCGGAACGCCTTTTCGCCGTATTGCAGCAGCGGTTCCAAACAGGAGCGGCTGACGCTGACGCCGAGGGCGTGGTAGTAAGCCAGCTCGTCTCCCCTGCTGGACACGGTGGATTCAAAGAACTTGGCGTATGTGTCCCCCAGCCCGGCCCACAAGTACCGCTCGGGTGCGGATGCGATCACCTCCGTATCAATAAAGGTATGGCAGGGCGGCCCCGGCAGGAAGCAGGGGGCGGCGAAGCTGCCGTCCGGGTGGTACAGAATGGCCACCGCCGTACAGGCGGCGCAGGTGGAGGCGATGGTGGGGAAAGCGTATACCGGCTTGCCGATGCGGAAGGCTAAGGCCTTGCAGGTATCCAACGCCTTTCCCCCGCCCACGGCGAAAATCACATCGGCCTTTTGCACGGCGTCCTTTGCGGAGAGCATTTCGATGTTTTCCTGGGACGCTTCCCCGCCGTACCAGAGGAAGTCTAAAATGGAAACGTGGCCCTCGGCGGCCTTTTCCAGCTTGTCCCGGATGGCCGCCGTGCTTTTCTTTCCGCCGATCACCACGGCAGTCTGTCCGACGGGAAGAATTGCCCGAAGCTTCTCCAGGGCCTTTTCCCCCACCGTCCAGGATGGAAGCCGAAGGGAATAATCCGGCATGGAGTTGATCACGTTACGTCCACCTCGCAGTCGAAGGAGGCGATGGCTTCCACAAAGGGATTGTACCGCTTCCCGATTTCCTGATGCAGCGGATGCTTGAGGTACGTGGGCAGGGAGGCTTCGTCCTTCAAAAGCATTTCGATCATGACGGTCATGTTCTGGGGCCGGTCAACCATGTTTTCGTACACCTTCGCGTCCAAAATATCCTCCGGCAGCGCCGCTTTCAGGGCGGCGAAGATGCTTTCGTAATCCTTCCGTGCCTCCGGGGTGAAAACGCCGGGCTTTAAACGCATCAGCACCAAATGACGAATTGCCATGAAACGCGCCTCCTTACAAAAAAACAGCCCTGTCCCCTTCAAAGGACAGGGCATGAAATCACGCCTTGCGGTACCACCTTTGTTGATGTTCAGGGCTGAACCCTAAGCATCCTCTCTGCGGAAATGCCATCACATTTCCTGCCTTTAACGCAGGCATACGGGCCGGATACAGGGCGCGCGACGCACCGTTCACCTTTCCCTCGGCGGTCCATTTGCCGCGCCGCTTTCTGCCGGGTTTCCAGCTTCCCCCGGCTCTCTGGAAGTGCGCGCTGCGGTTTGATCTCCGCTTCATCGGTTTACAGCAGCATCATAATGCATTTTTTCGTGCGTGTCAAGGGCGGAACTGTTTTTCGACTGTATTTTGTTTCATCGTGCGGCATGAAAATAAAAAAGTGGGGGCGCGCTGAATGTTTGCGGGGAAATCATATCATGTTTTCACCTGCAATCGCAGCCTTCCATTTCCCGACAGTCTGACCGCTTCTTTTGACATTTTGACCGGTTTCTCTTGCTCCCGAAGCACATTCGCTGATATAATAGCCTCGTTCAAAAGGGCCGGGAAACGGCTTATCCTTCGCCGCGGCGTATACGGCGGAAAATGACCTGCGCAAAAAAGGAGGACACGATGAATTTTCGGGAATGGAAATACATGAAAACCAACTTCACCGGCGTATCGCACACCACCCTGAATCCGCGGGGGCCGGGCGTGGTGCGCATCCATCTGGTGCCTCCCAAGCATCCGATGAAGGAGCCGTCCGTGGTCATTCTCAACGGGCAGGACATCATTCCGGTGAATCCAAGCTGGACGGTGCTGCTGAATCAATTCATCACCCAGGTGAATCAGCTTCCGGATCAGCCCCTGGCCCAGGAGGACCTGGACAGGATCGTGGAGCAGACGGTAAGCGATACTTGCCGCGTGTTTCCCAGAACGCCCCGTGAAACCATCCACAAGGACCTGGAAACCATGCTGCGGGCGCTGATGGACGTGGCATACGGACGGAAGCCGGAAACGGAGATCGGGTATCTGTCCCTGGGCGAATACGCGCCTTATATGACCGCGCCCCATCGGATGAACCTGATGGTGTCCGCCATGACGAAGGACGGCCGCTGGCACTGCAACCAGAAATGCCTGCACTGCTACGCCGCCGGTCAGCCGGAGGCGGAAGTGAAGGAACTGACCACGGCGGAATGGAAGCGGGTGATCGACGCCTGCAAAAAGGCCAACATTCCCCAGCTGACCTTCACCGGCGGGGAACCCACCCTGCGCGGCGACCTGGTGGAGCTGGTGGAATACGCCCAGTGGTTCGTGACCCGGCTGAACACCAACGGGGTGAACCTGACGGCGGACCTGGCCCGCGCCCTGTACGACGCCAGCCTGGACAGCGCCCAGATCACCCTGTATGCTGCCGGGGAAGCCACCCATAACATCCTGGTGGGCGCGCGGAATCATCATAAAACCATGGAGGGCCTGAACAACGCCCTGAAGGCAGGCCTCAGCGTCAGCGTGAACACGCCGCTTTGCAGCTTGAACGCCGGGGAATACTTGAAAACGCTGGAAGTGCTGCGGGATATGGGCGTGGGCTACGTGTCCTGCTCCAGCCTGATCCTGACCGGCAACGCCAAGGAAAAGGACAGCCAGGCTACGCAGCTCACCGAAGCGCAATTGAAGGAAACCCTGCGCGCCGCCGCCGCGTTCTGCGCCGAAAACGAAATGGAGCTTTCCTTCACGTCTCCCGGCTGGGTGAAGGAGGAAACCCTGCGGGAGCTGGGCCTCATGGTGCCCTCCTGCGGAGCCTGTCTTTCCAATATGGCGGTAGCTCCCAATGGCGACGTGGTGCCCTGCCAGAGCTGGCTGTCCGATAAGCCCCTGGGCAATCTGCTCACCGACGACTGGAAGCGCATCTGGAACAGCCCCGCCGCCGCCGCGATCCGTAACGATTCCGCGAAAATGACCCACGAATGCCCGCTGAAAAAGGAGGGCTGCTGATGAAAAAGATATTTGTTTTGTTCGCGCTGCTGCTTTGCCTGCTGCCCCTTTCCGCTTTCGCCAAGGACCTGGACGAGATTCAGAATTACGGCGTCAGCGTACAAATGCGGGAGGACGGCACGGCGGACCTGACCTATCACGTGGACTGGCTGGTGCTGGACGATAAGGCCGAAGGCCCCCTGGAATGGGTGAAGATCGGCATTCCCAACAGCCACGCCGACAGCTTTGCCGCCATATCCCAGAACATCAAAAAGATCGGCTACCTGTCCGACGGCGGCTCTTATGTGAAAATCACCTTTATCCGGAAATATTACGCGGGAGAAACGGTGTCCTTCGATTTTTCCCTGCATCAGGCTTATCTGTTCGTGCTGGAGGGCGATACGGTGCGCTTCTCCCTCACCCCCGGCTGGTTTGACAAGATCGAAGTAAAAAACGCCGTGATCCGCTGGAACCCGGCGGGAGTGCAGTCCTCCAACGCGGAATTTGAGGAAAACGGCTATCTCTTCTGGAAAACCGTCCTGCGCAAGGGCGAACGCCTGCGGGCGGAGGTAACGTATCCGCGAACCTATTTCATGCAGCTGGACGAAAGCCAGCAATCCACCAACGTGAAAACGGATGATGAGGATTGGGGCTTCATGCTGCTGAGCATGCTGTTCCCCGTCGGCATCATCGTTCTCATCGTGAAAGCCTGCCGGAATGATAATTACCGGGGCGGCTCCGGCTTCGGCGGCGGGCATCCCGTGATCGTTCACACCCACACCCGGTCCGGCGGATGCGTGCGGTCCTCCTGCGCCTGCGCTTCCTGCGCGTGCGCCTGTGCCTGTGCCTGCGCGGGCGGCGGACGGGCCGGCTGCTCGAAAAAGGATTTCTACTTAGGACCCAGGGAGAACGCTCCCGCCCACACCGACGATGTGTTTCCCATGCTGTTCAAGGCGCTGGAAAACACATCAAGGAAATAGGAATCATGGAATACTCATTTAGACGGCAGAAAGTGCAGATGGTCGAAAGGCCGCCTGCACTTTTTTGAAAAAATACAGCAGAATTCAACATGCTGGAAAACGAATCCGAAAACGTGATAGAAATATAATAAAAAAGCCCTTGATTTGCAAGGACTTTTCAAGTCTGGGTGGAGAGATTTGAACTCCGGGATTTCCCTGAAATCTGGTGATAATGTACAAAATATCGTGATATTCTGTACAGATATTTGATATAATTTTACCAATACGTGATAATGCGTGATAATCCTGTTTGGGCACGGTTGGGCCATTGGAGTTCTTCTGTCGGAGTTTTCTGCTTAAGGTATAGGTATTCATGCGCGAAAAACACATAAGATAGTTGGAAATGTCTTTCGAGCAATATGTTCTGGTCGGCAGTACTGTCCGATCCTATCTTGCATGGCTGAAAGACACCGGCAGGCTGAATAGTCTGTTTGATAAAAACATGCTGTTTTGGCAGCGGATATAAAATGAAGCAACGTATTCGCCCGGCAGTAGCGCAATCACGTTGCCAGGCCAATCTCAAAAAGGAGAAATTGACGCAAGAAGAACCGTCTCACCCGCCTGTGGCGGGGATCCAAAGAGACGCCGCCAGGACAGCGACGTCTCTGATTTTTTTTACTTTTCCTTTTTTATAGCAGCACCGCTCGTGGTGTCTACTTCACTGCTGCCATTCTGGCGGTAGAGTCAGTATTGAGAAGTGTCTCGTCCGCATATGGCAACCAAAAAGAGATGCCGATAGGATAGCGACATCCCCTGTATGGGCCTTATGGGAGAGGCGCTTAAATCGTTGCGCTCCACAACCCGTGCAGATTGCAGTATTCGTAGGCAGCTACCACTTCATCGCCATCCGTCAAAGCGAAGACAGCCACAGGCTTCTCTCCCGGCTTCAGTTCCTTCCTCTGGCGGCCTGCAGTGGTTTCCAGGATGATCCACTGGATGAAATGGGCTTCCAACATGGGGTGGGCAACGGAACCGATCGCTACGGTCACGATGTTCCCTTCCTGCGTGATCACAGGGACGTGTTTTTCACCTGCACCGTCGGAAGTATTGGGCACGAGCGGCTTCATTTCTTCCCCGCAGCAGACGACCCGGACGCCGGAATCGTGGACGTGTGCGATGATGTTGCCACAGTGGGCGCATTTGTAGAACGTCATAGGTGATTCTCCCTTCTTTATTGATCTTCACCGCTGTCATTTTTCTTTGGGCCATCCTGACGGCCCCAACACTTATTATTATAGCCGTGTAATCAACGTGTGTGAATGATTGAAACGGAACCAGATCATCCATTGACAGTGAATGATGGAAGAAGCGCTTCTCTGCTTCCATAGTTGAGCGTTTTTTCTCCCGCTGATTTTTCGTGTTATCAATCAAGATATTATAGTTTTCATGGAACTCATCCATATTATTTATGGGTTTCCACGCATTGTTGTGCCTTTTTTCGATAAAATCCATTGCCTGCCCGGCATTTCATAATTGCCTATAAAAATACCTGATAACACATGATGGAACTTTGATTTGTACTCTACTGTTCCATCTCATATAATATCACCATCAAGCAGATAAGGGGGGATGATGATATGCGTGAAGTGTTCAAGCAATGCGCAAGATACTCCGTTCGTTTCTACGCACCGGATGAGAGATTGCAAATTGCAGCAAAAATCTGTCATTGTCCCCCGCAGTATCTGCCCTGCGATCTTCTTCGTGCGATCAAGAAGCAAAACGGAACCTTCGCTTTGCTTGCTGCAAACGTGATCCTGTTCGGCTGGTGCTTTGCGGCAGCGCTGCTGCTGGATTTGTATTCCGTGCATATCTCCATTTATGGCGATGTTTTGGGCTTCTTTTGCTGTATCGCCGCATTCTGCTTATGTCGGGATAACTGGAGCCGTACAATGATAAAGCTCTGCTATCTCGTTTATTCGTTTATTTGCGGTGACTCATGGTTTATTACGGCATGTTTCATGCTGGTATTTGAGAATATTCCATTTTGACATCAAATGCAAAGGGGCGAGCCGCATGCTGAATACGAAGGAAAAGGATCTGTTTGAAAACTGCAGCGTTCCGACGGCAATTTTTCGATTGGCTTTTCCCACCGTGATCGGGCAAATCATCCTGGTCGTCTATAACATGGCAGACACCTTTTTTGTCGGCCTTGCGGGCGACGACGCCAAGCTGACCGCGGTCACCGTGTGCATGCCGGCCTTTATGTTTCTCTCCGCCATTTCTAACCTGTTTGGCGCAGGAGGCGCGAGCGTTATCTCCCGCGCCCTGGGCAGAGGGGATGAGGCACGGGTAAAAGCCGCCGCAGCCTTTTCGTTTTGGGGCTGCCTGATAACGGCGGCGCTGTATTCCGTCCTTGCATATGTCGGGAAAGACGTGTTTGCGGATCTTCTCGGCGGCACCGACCCCGCCGTACATAAAAATGCGGTGGAATACCTCGTCTGTACGGTCGTACTGGGCGGAAGCTGGACCGCTATGGGGACTTTCTTTTCTCACATGATCCGCGCGGAGGGTCGGGCGGTCCACGCAAGCGCCGGAATCATGCTCGGCGGAATACTGAATATTCTACTGGACCCGCTTTTCATGTTTGTGCTTCTGCCTCCCGGAAGGGAATCGCTGGGCGCGGCCATTGCCACCGCGCTCTCCAATTTGATCACCCTGATCTATTTCATCGTCATTTTGCTCGCCATCAGGAAAAAAACGCTTCTATGCTTCCGCTTTTCCGCTTCCATGTGGTACAATCATATTCCCCAGGCGGTGCTGAGCGCGGGCTTGCCGGCCTGCGTCATGACCCTGTTTGAAAACATCTCTTATGCGGTACTGGATAAACTGATGTCGCTTTCCGGCCTTGCCATGCAGGCGGGCGTCGGTGTCGCGAAGAAGATCAACATGCTGGCGCACTGCATCGTTCGCGGCATTGCGCAGGGCGCGCTGCCCCTGATCGGCTATAACTTTGCGGCGGGAAACCGAAAGCGCATGCGGGACGCCGTGCGGGTCGCCCAGATAGCCGCCGTCGGCACGGCGAGCATCTGTATGATCATTTACCTTGTGTTCGCCAGGCAGCTTACCGGTATCTTTATTCATCATAAATCGCCTTCCCTGTTATACGGAACGGCGTTTCTCCGCATTCTATGTGTCGGCGGGCCTTTTTCCGCAAGCGCCTACACCTATATTTCCTTCTTCCAGGCTACGGGTGAAGGACGCAAGGCTTTTATTCTGGCCATCCTGCGCAAAGGATTGATCGACATTCCTCTGATGTTTATCCTGAACCGTCTGCTGCCGGCCTATGGGATCGTACTTGCAACGCCTCTGGCGGACGCGCTCTGCTGCGCTGCGGCAAACATTCTGTTTATGTACTATATCCGCAAGCTCTCCGCTGCTTCCCATCAGTCTCCATGGAGCGTGGAAACGATCTGACGCGAAAGGGGTGAACCGGTGATGGTCGATTATCGGCTTCTGTCATTATTGAAAATTGTGGAAACCGGCAGCTTTTCCAAGGCTGCCAATCAGCTCGGTCTGTCTCAGCCTGCTGTCAGCCAGCACATCAAGCAGTTGGAGGAATATTGGGATGTAAAGATCTTTGAGCATGCGCACAACCGCTTTACGCTCACATCCGAGGGGGAACTGATCGTCCGGTATGCCCAGCGGGTCGCGGCATTGTCCAACAACTTAAAGCAAACGCTCAGGAACGAGCGGGAACAGATCCGCTCCCTCACGATCGGAATTACCCATACCGCCGAAAGCAGCGCTATCATTGAAGCGCTTGCGGCTTATACGGATCAGTTTGATCACCTGAACCTTAAAATCCTCACCAATACAACGGATAACCTGTATACCATGCTGAGCAGTTTTGAACTGGATTTCGCGTTTGTGGAGGGAAAGATCGCAGATTCGGCATTTCGATATATGATGCTGGACACGGATTGCCTGGTGCTTGCCGTACCGCCTGATCACAGATTGGCAAGACAGAGTATCATCAGCATCAATCAGTTGAAAAAAGAACGGTTGATACTGAGATTGCCGAATTCCAATACGCGCAGCCTGTTCTCAACTTCGCTTGAAAGCCAAGGTCTGCGTATAGATGAATTCAATGTGGCAATGGAAATAGACAGCATTGCCAGCATTAAGGATCTGGTGCGCCGGGGCTTCGGGGTTTCCATCCTTGCAAAAAGCGCATGCATGGATGAGATAAAGAAGGGAAAACTGGTTGCGTTATCCGTTGAAAATCTGAGCATGATGCGCGAGATCAACATCGTTTATCCGCAAGGGTTTGAACACTTGGATTTTCTGAACGGTATTGTAAAGAAATACAACGAAATGCAAAGAAAATAGATGAACGATATTCTCAGGCATATTGCAGAGCGATTCACACGTTTCATAGTTTATCTTCTTCCAGCCGATGAATTTTTCTTCTGAGCAGGATGCCCTGCAAAAGCAATATCAGAAAAAGCAGTCCGCATCCACCGGCCAACGCATAGATCAGGAAAGTCGGCTGTTCATTCTTCTGTTGTACTGTGTCAGCCGTGACAGAAGATACCGCCGGTTTTTCCACGGTCAATTGGAGGGGCAGAGAGAAGGAAACAGGATTTCCGTCGTTATCCTCCCCTTCCACGGTAAGCTTTCCTTGAAAATCGCCGGATATGTCTTTACCAGTGGTAAGGGTAATCTGCGCCTGCCGGGTTTCGCCGGGAGCGATCGTGCCTACCAGCACGGCCTGCCGTTCCGTTATGCCGGGCAGGGATACAGTCGCTAAAACATTGACGATATCTGCCTTACCCATGTTCATAAGAGGCAGGGACAGGGTGACAGAATCCCCGGCTACCACGCTGGAAGCCATTTTCAGTCCGCCCTGTTCCAATCGGATTTCCTGCCTGACCGGCACCGTGTAGCTCTCCGTTTGGGAAACATTCTGCCCCAAGGCTGTCCAGCTCAGATCGAATTTTAGACTATGGCGGGCGACCGACGCTTTCCCAAGTACTGCCACAGGGTATTCCACCTGAACGCTTTCGCCGGGGGCCAGATCGGGCAGATACAGCACATCCACTTCCCGGGGAATGATGTCTCCGGTCGGGTCGGTGATATGCAAAACCGGCTGCTCATACGCGACGGTCTGACAGGGGTTTCGGAGGACGGCTCGGATGCAGCCGTCCTCTCCCACGTTCAAATTGGTCTCCACGTCATTAATTGCCATGCGGAGGGTTTCTTTGGTGGGCAGGCCGTCACGGACGCGGAGTGTATACGGGATTTCTGCCGTCAGAAGCTTCCCTGATTTCGCATGTCCGGTGATACGGATGACACAGGGATAATCACCGTTCCGCCGGTCGGCGTACATCTCCAGGTTCAGCCGCACGGCATAGACGCCGCTTTCCGACCGCTGGGTCTTCACATACATGGTTTGAGGCTTGAAGGGAGACGCGCTTTCGTGCAGCACAATCAATTCAGTCTGGATACTTCCTTCCGCCTGATCGGACAGAATGGGAAGCACCATGGAAAGATAATTATTGGAAATCGTTGGTTCATACCCTTGCAGCCAGGAACGGTTCATGCCTTGCAGCACCCGGCGCTGGTCAATTTCAAAATCGGCTTTTTCCTCTGATTTTGCGGTGAAAATGGGTATCAGAAGCAAAGCGGTCAGCAGGATCGCGATTTTGCATTTGAATTGCATATTCATTTCCTTTCAAAAAGAGTAGAAGTCGGAGAGTTCAGAGTTCGGAGTTCAGATGATATAGTCTACATCTTGTGGCTCCCAAAGTATCCGACCATATAAATCTGTACTCTGTACTCTGCACTCTCTTCTCACAGTTCCCTGATATTCTCAACCACGCTCTTGCTCAGCACCTGCTTGAGCCGCGCTTTTACGCCGATCATGCAGCACAAGGCGCACAGCGCTGCCAGAAGGATCATTAGCGGAAGGGTAATGACTACGTGGCGATCCATCAGGAAGTAATTGTTCCAGACCGTCCCCATAAGGATAAACAGGCAGAGCGCCAGCAGCAGGCCGATAACAGTGGTCACAATCATGGGCAGGCGATAGCAGCCCAGCAGGGCGCTTTCGTCCGCGCCCACGGCCCGGAGGGTGCCGATCATGCGCTGATCCGCCCGGATGCGCCGCCCAGCAGCGCTTACCTGCATGGATACAGCCACGGCGAAGAATAGGATGATCACGCCTAAGAAGACCAGTTCGGTCTTCCGCTGCTGCCGGGCGGTTTCCCGAGCGTTTGCCAGGCGGTTGACCACCTCCATCCCGGCCCGGGCAGCGATGGTTTCCAGGCGGCGCTGGATGACGTCTTCTGTTGCCTGGTCCACCTCGCCCGTTAAGGTGATATTGACAAAGGTGGGCTGGGTAGGCGCAAAGCCCAGTGCTCGCAGGCCCTTTTCCGTGGTAATCAGGCACAGCCCGTTCCTGCCTACGGTTGCGCTTTCCAGTACCGCGCCTACCACAGGGGCGGCTTGATCGACATGCATATTTCGGTAGGATTGCTTCAGGGCTTCCAGCTCCGCCGGGGTATAAGGCGCGGAATTCAGAATCTCCAGCCCATTTCCGGCTTCTGTCAGCGCCTGCATCAGGGACAGGGATTGCCCTGCCTTGAAATAATCGTTTTGGGCCATGCCCTTCAGCTTGGCGTCCGGGTGGTACTTTCCGAAGTCCGCCTCGGCGGTATTGCCCACGGTTTCGCCGCGCTCCACCGTTTCCCAGTAGCCCAGCGACGGGGCATAGACCAATACCTCCTGCCCCGCATCCAGGGCGGCCTGGTTAATTCTTCCGTCCTTCACGCCCTTTTGCAATTCGGGGTCGTTCACATCGACGACTTCGATCGTCAGGGGAATCAGCTTGCCTGTAATGCCGTAGCCCTTTTGAGCCGCCTGCATCTCCTGAAAGGCTTTCGCGTTCCAGGCGCGGTATTCGTCCGATAAATTGGTTACCTGATCCAAAGTGTCTTCCAACAGATAAGCCAAAGAATTTGTGAAGATAAAGGGCATGACCACGTTATGAAAACTGTAATGAAGCGAAGCTTCGTCATTCGCGCTGAGCCCAGCAATGAGACTCTCTTCCGTATAGTAATCACGGAAGTATTGGGGAACTTCATCTTCGTTCAATTCCAGTAGGATATCCGCCGACGTTTCCACGGTGACGGACTGTACTTTTTCAATCGCTCGGATTTGCTGAAGGTCCTGCTCCGACAGTACGTTTTCCCGGACTGCCTGGCTGGCAAAATGCAGGGAACCCCATGTATAGGTAGAGTAATGCCCGTTCCTGGGCATGATATAGAAATCATAGGCGGGCTGATACCCCGATTGGTACAGAAACGCTTCCGACAGGATGGCGGTCAGCAGCAGCGTCAGCGCTACCATGGCCGACGCGCCCGCTTGGCGCAGGGGATGCAGCCGAGTTTGGCGTGAAGCGATGAGGGCCGTCGCCCGGAACTGCTTTTTGCTTTGGAAGCGCTTGGCTTTGCGCAGCATCCCCGTATCCCGCAGCACGCCCATGGGCGTTTGCCGGGACGCCCGTTTCAGCGGAAGCCTTGAGGACAGGAACATGCACAAGGCGGACAGCGCCGCCACGGGCAGCAGCAGCCAGCCGTTCAGCCGGAACAGGATCGTTTTTTCCGCGAACAGGGAAAAACCCCAAACGGTGACGATGCCCAGCCCTATACCGATAGGCAGGGCGATCAGGCACAGCATCCATCCATCCCGTCCGAACAAGCGCCGAATCTGCCGCCGGGTAGCGCCCACGGCACGGAGCATCCCGATCTCCTCCGTCTTTTGGGCCAACATGCTTTCCATGGCGCTGGAGATGCCGATGCCGCAGGCCAGCAGCAGCGACCCGCCCATGATCCACCAGATCATGGATTGCCCGGCGTATTCGTTCAGGTCCTCCAGCGTGGGGTCGTTCCAGGTGGCTTGGCCTGTGGAACGGCTGACGGCAATGAAGGTGTATCCCCAATCCTCGTAGGCATCGGAATGGGTGAACCGGGAATAGGTGACCAGCGGTGCGTAGGTAAGTACCCGGTGAGCGGCGGGGTCGCCCGTTTGAAAGGGTGTATCCTGGGGATACACCAGGGCGTTGGGCCATTCAGGTGTTCCGTGGTCTGAGATCATGGAGCCGTAGCTTTCCATATAGGGGGATTGATCATTCAGCACACCTACTAAGGTATAGGTCCTTTCCTCCGGCAAACCCTCCAGAGGCTGCATCATCCAGGTGACTTGATCGCCCACCCCGATGTCCAGGCGAAGCTGGGCCAGAGCGGTTTCCTCCAGCGCGATTTCGCCGGGGGCTTCCGGCATCCTGCCTTCCAAACACGTTCTTGGCAGCAGGGATAACGCTTCCTCGTCGTAATACCCCACATACTGCCCCGTTTTGTCGATCTGGGCGGTGACGAACACCTTGCCGACGCGGGAGAAAAACCCGCTGGTTCGCACAGTTTCATCCGATACGCTGGCGCAGTTCAGAATAAAAGCGTCGATGGTTCCCACCCGATCAATGATTTTCTGCTGGTTCGCCTGGATCGTGCCGTAAGCCCCCAGCACCGCCGCCGTGCACAGATACACCGCCAGGAAAATACCGACGGCCAGGCTGCGATAGGCTTTTTTGTTGGCTTTCAGACTGGCTTTCGCCACCTGGTTCATGGTGAGGCGTTTCATGGGATCACCACCGTCCCACTGTCGTCTGCGACCTGCCCATCTTCTAAACGGATGATGCGCTCGGCCTGCTCCGCTACGGTCAGGTCATGGGTCACTAAGATCATGGTGATGCCAAGCTCCTGGCTTACTGTGCGCATGAGGGTCAATACCTCTCGGCCTGTCTTTCCGTCCAGGTTGCCCGTGGGCTCGTCGGCAAACAGGATGGCGGGCTTGTTCGCCAGGGCCCGCGCGATGCACACGCGTTGCTGCTGTCCGCCGCTCATGGCACCCGGCAAATGGGAGAGCCGGTCGCCGATGCCAAGGATTTCGATCAGCCGATTTAGATGGTTTTCGTCGGGCTTCCGGCTGTCCAGCATCACCGGCAGCAGGATATTTTCCTGGGCAGTCAGCTCCCGCACCAGGTTGTAGCTTTGGAACACGAACCCGAACCGCCTCCTGCGCAGAACGGAAAGCTGGTTGTCGTTGTATTTGGAAAGGTCATTGTCCTGATAGATCACCTTGCCGGACGTGGGCCGATCCAGCCCGGAGAGCATGTGCAGCAGGGTGGATTTCCCGCTGCCGCTTTTCCCCGTAATGGCGGTAAAGGAGCCCTGGGAGAAGGTCAGGTTCACATTTTGCAGCGCGTGCACCGGCGCGCCGCCGCTCTGGTAGGTTTTCGTCAGGCTTTCACAGCGTAAGATTTCCATGGTTCATTCCTCCTTCTGACAGTATCCTACCAAACCAACCTTACTTTTAGGTGACTTTTACCTTACGATTTCGTAAGGTAACGGATAACGAAGGCGGGGGAAAACCATTCTTTTGTGCCAAAAGAACGTTTTCCCCCCGCACCCCCTTTCCAAGAAAACCAACTTATGATTTCGTCAAATTCAATATAGGAAGAGAGATTGAAAACTTTAAGCCATTCCTTGTGTTCTCCGCCGTGATATGCCCATGATGGCGGAAGATGATCTCCTTCACGATGGCGAGGCCCAGGCCCGCGCCGCTTTGTTTCTGTCCCTCCGCCCGGTAAAAGCGATCAAACAGGTGAGGCAAATCGTTTTCTGATACTCCGCCGCCGTTATCTTCGATGGCGCAGTAAAACGCACGTTCGGTCTGCTCAAGGCGGACGGTGATTTTTCCGTTTTCTGCCGTATGCTCACAGGCGTTTTTCAGCAGATTCAAAAACGCCTCGGACAGCCATTTTTCATCGCAGCGGATCACGGCGTCGCCATCCAGGACGATTTCTTTTTCCGGCCACAGCGGCTGAAGCCGATTCCAGACCTCCTGAATCAAAGGCCGGATGGAATGTTCGGCTAAAGAGAATTCATACCCGTCCGCGCACAGCTTCTCCAATCGCAGAAGGCTGCCGATCAGTGTTTCCATACGTTCGATCTGGCTGATTTCCTGTTCCATGTGGGCGCTTTCATCCATTTCAACAAACAGTCGGAGGGAGGCCAGCGGCGTTTTGAGCTGATGGGAAATATCCGCGGTCAGGTCGCTGGTGCGCCGGGCCTCCTGTTGATACCGTTCTTTCTCCACCTCAATGCGGTTTTCCATTTCGGCGGCAGCGTTTTCCAGCGGGGCCACCGCATCTTCCTTCAAGGAATAGCAAAGCGGCATTCCGTTGCCCGTCAGATAATCCTCCATTTGCTCCGCTAATCGTTCCATCCGTTTTTTCTGCATCAACAGGCGAACCGCCAACACTGCCGCGATGACCGCCAGTACTCCGCCGATCACATATCCGACCATTGATATCCCACTCCCCGCACGGTGCGGATATGCTCCGCGCCGACTTTTTCCCGCAGCCTGCTCATGTGGACGGACAGCGTATTATCGTCGATAAATTTTCCTCCGTCGTCCCAAAGCACCTGCAAAAGCCGATCCCTTTGCACCACGGCCTTGTTTTCCAGCAGCATCGTGAGGATTTTATACTCCGTCAAGGTCAGCGGCAGCGCCTCTCCGTTTTTCTGCACCTGCATCCGCTCTTCATCCACAGAGAATCCGCCGCGGGAAAAGGCGGCTTTTTTAGGCTGGCTGTTCCGCAGAAGAACTCGCACTCGGCTCAATAATTCCTGCATCCGGAAAGGCTTGGTGACATAATCGTTGCCGCCGGAATCCAACCCTCGTACCACATCAAATTCTTCATCCTTAGCGGTCAGGAAAAGAATAGGCCGGGTTTCTCCCTGTGCTCGCCATTCCCGGCATAAGGATACCCCGTCGCCGTCTGGCAGGCCCACATCCATCACGATCCCCTGCACAGAATCATCTTTCTTCGCCCGTGCTTCCCGCACCGATCCGGCCTCGATCACGCGGTATCCCTCTCTGGTGAATAATTCCACCAATCCACTCCGCAGGACAGGATCATCTTCAATTAAAAGCAAAACAGGATTCATGCGCGCCTCCTATCGAATCTGGCCCAATATATTAGGGTCCTGAATGCGGTCGTCTTCCGCAAGGAACAGCACCTTGGTCAGTATTTCGGCAGTCTGCGGATCGCTGTCCAGGAAGGGCAGGAACAGCCT
>JAFSNT010000120.1 GCA_017443295.1 Clostridia bacterium | reverse complement strand
TCGGCCACGGAGGAAATGGTGCCGTCAAAGGGCGCGACCACCTTGTCGTCGGCGGGCTGAATGCCCACGCCGTCGCCCAGCACGCCGGAAGCGAAGGTCTCGTCAGGGATCTGGTCCCGGGCGATGACGGTGCCCTTCACGGGCTGGAGTACCTGGCCCGCGGCGCAGCGGATGACGCTGACGGTGGGCACTTCGATAGCGGGAGCGGCGGGCGCGGCTGCGGCGGGCGCTTCCACAGGCTGTTCTTCCTTCCAGATGACGGTGGTGATGGCGAAGGCGATGCCCGCGGAGATCAGCAGCTCGATCACATACACGGGAATGTTGTTGATGGCCAGCAGGCCGGGGATGCCGGTGACGCCGTAGGTGGTAGCGCCCAGGCCGGTGAGGGAGCCGAAGATCGCGCCGACGGCACCGCCGATGACGCCCGCGATGAAGGGCTTCATGAAGCGGAAGTTCACACCGAAGATGGCGGGTTCCGTAATGCCCAGGGAGGCGGAGAGGGAGGAGGGCAGGGCCACGGACTTGAGCTTGCCGTTGCGGCACTTGATGGCGACGGCCAAGCAGGCGCCGAACTGGGCGAAGTTGGCGGCGGAGGCGATGGGCATCCAGATGTTCAGGCCCAGCGCGCCCGACAGCATGCCGGCCTCGATGACGTTGTACATATGGTGCAGGCCCATGACCACGGTCCAGGGATAGAGAGCGCCCATGACCAGCGCGCCGATGCCGCCGGTGGAAGTCACCAGCCATTCAGCGCCGGTGAGTACCCAGTTCTCCAGGATGGAGAAGATGGGGCCGATGACCACGAAGGTGGCAAAAGCGGTCACGAGAACGGTGACGAGGGGAGTCACGAACAGGTCGATCATTTCCGGCACGTGCTTATGCAGCCATTTTTCAACGGTAGCCATGAGCAGCACCGCCAATATGACCGGGATGACGTGGCCCTGATAGCCCACCTGGGAGATGGAGAAGATGCCCAAATCCCATACAGCCGGCTGGTTGGTGGGGGTAACGGTCCAGGCGTTCATCAGGGCGGGGTGTACCATCATGATGCCGATGACGCCGCCTAAGAAGATGTTGCCGCCGAACACGCGGGCAGCGGAAATGGCCACCAGCACGGGCAGCAGGGCGAAGGCGGTGTTGGCCACCATGTCCAGGAAGCCGAACCAGCCGCTTTCGGCGAAGGAGGGAATGGCTTTCGCCAGGGCTTCCACCAGACCCATCATCAGACCGGAGGCCACGATGGCGGGCAGGATGGGCACGAACACGTCGCCGGGGGTCTTGAGAATCTTCTTCCACAAGGGCATCTTGGAAGCGGCGGCCGCTTTCACGTCGTCCTTGGTGGCGGCGGAAGCGCCGGTGACGGAGAGGAACTCGTCGTAGACCTTGTTCACCGTGCCGGTGCCGATGATGAGCTGCAGCTGGCCGTTGGATTCAAACATGCCCTTCACGCCGTCCACGTTTTCCAGCACCTTCTTGTTCACCTTGCTGTTGTCCGCGATGACCAGGCGGAGACGGGTGGCGCAGTGAGCCGCGCTGATGACGTTGGAGCCGCCGCCGATGTTGGCAGCGATTTCCTCGGCGCACTTTCTGTAGTCAAGAGCCATTGGTTTTACCCTCCTTTTTTCTTCGAGAAATTTGTCAAACGCGGGAGATTTTTTGACAAATCAGGGATATTGAGGTTATTATACCGGATGAGGCGCTCCCTGTAAATGGATAAGTTTTGCACATTTTGCACAAATGGGCACGAAATCCGGTCAGAGAAGGCCTAATTTTTCAAAGGCCCAGTACAAACCGTCGGCTTCCACGGCAGGGCATACCAGATCGCTGATCTCCTTGAGTTTGGGGCTGCCGTTGTCCATGCACACGGAATAGCCCACCGTTTCGATCATTTCCAGGTCGTTCATGCTGTCGCCGAAGCCGTAGGTATCCTCGATGGGGATGCCGAAGTGCTCCGCCACGATCTTCACGCCCCGGCCCTTATCGAATTTCCGGTTGATCAGCTCGCCGTTCAGGCAGTGATGGGCGGCCACGTCCTGCACCACGAAGTTGTATTTCTCCTCCAGGGCCTGCCGGGCGGGCTCCAATTGCTTTGCTTCCCTGCACATGAACACGATCTTGTAAATGGGGCTGCCGTCGTATTCCGACATGGGGCGGATGTTCAATTGCTCCGCCAGGGCCTTGCGCCAGCGCACCAGTTCGCTGTTGCCCTCCCCGGCCTGGGCCAGGAAATCGCCCAAATCCTCGTCTCCCCAGGTGGTATCCCGGGCCTCGATGGTGCGGAACACGCCCTGTTCCTTCAGCAGGCGCATGCCCGTTTCAAATTCCTCCTTGGGCATGGGACAGTCGAACAGCACCTCGTCCCCGGCGAACACGTAGCCGCCCGCCCCCGCAACGGCCCCCTCGAAGCCCAGCGCCAGCACCGGGGCCAGCATGCCGGGGTTGCGTCCCGTACACAGGAACACCAGATGCCCTTTGGCCTGGGCCATCCGGATGGCTTTCATGGCGCTTTCCGGCGGCACGTTGCTGCCCGCGGGCGTCAAAGTGCCGTCGATGTCCAGAAAGATCAGCTTTCGTTTCATCCTGTTTTCCGCCTTTCCTGATTCATTTCCGCCGCGGTAAATCTGACGGGCCGCAGCATGTATTTTTATTATAGCATTTCGGCCAAAAAATTACAATCACCAAAAAAAGAAAAAGGACGGCCAGCGTTTCCGCCGCCGTCCCATTGTTGGTATATCTTATACCGCGCCGTCGTGCTGAAGCACCACCTGCACGGTTTTCGCCAGGATCTTGAAATCCAGCCACACACTCCAGTTGTCGATGTATTTCTGATCAAGGGCCACCACCTGCTCGAAATCGGTGATCTTGCTGCGGCCGCTCACCTGCCACATGCCGGTGATGCCGGGCTTCACGCTCATGCGGATGCGGTGGCGGGGGTCGTACTGGTTCCATTCGTCCAGGGTGGGCGGACGGGTGCCGACTAAGCTCATATCCCCCTTAAGCACGTTGAAAAACTGGGGAAACTCGTCCAGGCTGGTGTTGCGGATAAAGTTGCCGATGCCCTTGGGCTTGCCGTCCCTGCCCTTCTTTTCGCTGCCGATGATGCGGGGGTCGTCGTCCATTTTGAACATCAGGCCGCCCTGCACCTTGTTCTTTTCCATCAGCTCGGCCTTGCGCTTTTCCGCGTCCATATACATGCTGCGGAACTTGTACATTTTGAACACGCGCCCGTTCAGGCCGATGCGCTTCTGGGCAAAGAAAATGGGGCCGGGGGATTTGATGTAGATCAGGGGGCCGATGATCAGGGTCAGCATCCCCGTGCCGATGGTGCCGATCAGGCCGCCCGCGATATCCACCGCCCGCTTGAGGAACAGGGCCGAATCGGAAACGAAGCGTATGGAATTGGTAATTACTTTGAAACTGCCCAGCTCTTCCACGCCCACCTCCGTGTTGGAAAAATCGTCCAGCACGGAAAGGCTGGTATGGATGGTGATGCCCATGTACAGGAAGTTGGCCATCAGGCTCTTGGGATAGGGCACGTTGTCCTCCAGCAGCACGAAAGCGTCGTCGATCCACAGACGGGTGATTTTTTCCAAAATCAGCTCGCCGTAGGCGTAAAAGACGGGCACGCCCAAATCGTCGTACCTTTCCGGCGGGGCCTCGTCCAGCAGGATCACGCAGCTCAGTTCGTATTCGGCGGAAACCGTGTTCTCCCTTAGTCTGCGGAGCACCGAAAACACCCGGTCGCCCGAGGTGACGATGGCCACCTTGCGCTTGGGCAGGCCCTTGCGCAGATGGCGGGCCTTGTTGGCCTGACGCACGAAAAAGTTGATGTCAAAATACAGGCCCGCCACGATCAGCAGTTCCTTGTTTTTCACCGGGGTATGGGTCATCAGGATGAAAGCGCCGCTCAGCAGCTCGATCATGGCGATGTTCAGCAGCAGGGATTTCAATTCCTCATACATGCCGCGGGTATAGATCCGGTCGTAGGCGTTGGAAAACAGCCCCAGGGCGATCTGCACCACCAGGAAAACGGAGGCCTGGATCACATACTGCTCGTCGTTGTAAAGGAAGCCCTGGTGCTTGGTGATGCCGTACATCATGATGAAGGAAAGCTGCATCACCACCACGTCGAAAAACGCGAAGTCCAGGTGCCTCAAGGCGCTGTCGGAACGGTTGGTATGCATGGCGGTCCCCCCTTTCTTTTGTTCAGGTTATTTCGCGGCCATGGATTTGCTGTTCAGCACATACAGCAAGATGCCGATGAAGACCCAGGCGACCACGCAGATCATGGCTTCCTCGCTGATGGCGGAGCTTAAGCCGCCCACCGGCACAAGCTGGAAAAAGATCCATCCAAGGCACAGCAGCATGCCCACCGCGCCGGTGAACACATAGCGCTTATCCTCGTTCTGCACGGCGTTGAGCAGGGCGGCCAGGGAGCAATAGCCAAAGCCCACGGCGGTGGCCACGGAGGCCAGCTCCTCGATGTAGTCAAAAGCGCTCCGCGCCAGGGACAGCAGCAGCGCCATGACCACCACCAGCTTCACGGCGTTGACGGGCGTGCCGTAAAGCTTATGGGTCTTGCCCAGGGAGGTGGGCAGCGCGCCGTCGTTGGCCATCTGGGAAATCAGGCGGCTGATGGAGGCGAAAAAGCCCACGAGGCCCGTGAGGGTGGCGCTGATGCAGGAGGCGAAGAAAATCACGGTGCCGATCTTACCCATGGATTTCCGCGCCGCCATGGCCACCGGATATCCGGCCACCCCGGACATGCCCCGAAGCCTGTCCACATATTCCGGCCAGGAGGAAAAGCTGTCCGGCATGCCCAGCAGGGCGCTGAAAATATTGGCCACGTAGGCAAAGGTGCCGCAAAGCACGGAAATGATCATGATTTTCCCTAACTTTTTCAGGGGGAAATTCAGCTCGGTGGTGGCGTTGGACAGGGAATCGAACCCCACGAAGGCCCAGGGCGTCATGATGAAGATGGTCATAAAGGCGTGGCGCGGCCCGGTGCCGGGATAATAGGCGGGAGACAGGGTGCGGGCCGTATCGCCCGCCGTAAAGACGGAAGCGATCAAAATGATCACGATGCCGCCCAGCAGCACGATGGCGCCGATGGTCTGCACCAGGGCGGTCTGCCGCATGCCCCGGATGTTGATGAATCCGAACAGCACCAGGGCGGTCACCACCACGATGGCTTCCACCAGTAGGGTGTTGGACTGGAAGAAGTACGCCCGGAATTCGATGTGCAGAAATTCCTCTAAGATCGTGCGCAGCAGCATGCCCAAGGCCCGGGCGTTCAGGGGGATGCAGCACAGGTGCGCCAGCCCCATGGCCCAGGAAGCGGTGAACGCCTGGCGGCGGTTGCCGGACACCTTCACCAGGTTGTAAATGCCGCTCATGCTGGGATACAGGTTGCTCAGATAATGGTAGTTCAGGGCGATGATCACCATGGCGACTCCCGCTACCAGGAACGCCAGGGAGGAGCCTAAGATGCCGCCCACGGGCAGGAACGTGGTGGCGGGCATGACGAAGGCCGCCCAGCCGATCATGCAGGCGAAGGAGAAAGCCCAGGCGTTCAGCGGCGACAGCTTATTCCGCGCGATACTTCCTTTTGTATACATAACCGATCTCTCCAAACCAATTCTGTTTTAACACCCGTCAGGGCTTCGGGCGCCTGTCCTCGGTGCGTTCGCTGATGATGTACCGGGGGCGGGCTTTGGTTTCCAGATAAATCTTCCCCACGTATTCGCCCACGACGCCAAGGAACAGCATCTGCACGCCGCCCATGAAGCACACGGCGCAGGCGGTGACGGCCCAGCCCTCCGCCGCCGCGCCGCACAGGGCGGCGATGGCGATTCCAAGCAGGGCGATGAAGCTCAAAACGCTTACGATCAGGCCGAACAGGGTGATCATGCGGATGGGCTTCACCGACAGGCTGGTGATGCCGTCGAAGGCCAGGGCCAGCATTTTTTTCAGGGGATAATGGCTGCTGCCCGCGATTCGTTCGTGGCGCTCGTAATACACCGAGGTGGATTTGAAACCCACCAGGGGAAACATGCCCCGCAGAAACAGGTTCACTTCTTTGAAATTGGCAAATTCCCGCAGGACACGGGCAGATACCAGCCGGTAGTCCGCGTGGTTGAACACCACGTCCACGCCCATGCCGCTCAGCAGCTTGTAATACCCCTCGGCGGTAAAGCGCTTGAAAAAAGTGTCCGTATCCCGCTTGCTGCGCACGCCGTACACGATTTCGCAGCCGTCCAGGTACGCGTCCACCATTTCGTCCATGGCGTTTATATCGTCCTGGCCGTCGCAGTCGATGGAAATGGTGATATCGCACTTGTCCTTCGCTTCCATCAGGCCCGCCAGCACGGCGTTCTGGTGGCCCCGGTTGCGGCTTTGGCGGATGCCCGTATAGCGCCGATCGGAGGCGGCCAGGGAGGATATGATCTCCCAGGTTTTGTCCCTGGAGCCGTCGTCCACGAACAGCACCCGGCTTTCCCCGCTGATTTTTCCCGCCCGGCTCAAATCGTCGATTTTCTGCAGGAACTGGGGCGCGGTCACCGGCAGCACTTCTTCCTCGTTATAGCAGGGGATCACAATATATAATGTGGGAATCATCTCGTTTCTCCTTTCCGGCTTGCCCGACCGGGAAACGGTACGGAAAAAACGCACGGAATCACCCCCCAAAGCGATCCCGGCCCGCCGCCCATCTGATCATAAGATATATTTATCTTACCACAATCGGCCAGAATTTACAAGAAAAATCATTGAAGATTGCTTTTTATTCCACCGGTTTGCCCGCCTCGATGAGGGAAAACATGTCAATGCGGCGCTGATGCCGCCCGCCCTCGAAGGGGGTTTTTACCCAAATTTCCACGATCAGCTTTGCCAATTCGGGCGCGATCACCCGGCCGCCCAGGGCCAGCATGTTGGCGTCGTTGTGGGCGCGGCTCATTTTGGCGCTGTAACAGTCGGAGCAGCAGCAGCAGCGGATACCGTGTACCTTGTTGGCGGCGATGGAAATGCCCACGCCGGTGCCGCACAGGATGATGCCCCGGTCGCAGTCGCCGTTCACCACGGCGCCCGCGGCGCGCACGGCGAAGATGGGGTAATCCCGGGGATCGCCCTCGTTGATGCCGAAATCCTCGTATTCAACGCCTAATTCCTTTAAGGTTTCCTTGATGGGTTCCTTCAGCGGCACGCCGGCCGGATCACAGGCGATGGCAAACTTCATGGGTGTTTCCTCCTTTGAATGGTCTGCGGAATATTTCTGCGCGGATGGGGAAAAAACCTGCTAAAAAAGTGAAAAGTGGAAAGTGAAAAGTGAGGATTTGAATTGTCCAAACGCCGGGCAAATCGCCTTCGCTTCTCATTTCCTCTTTTCACTTTTTACTTTCCACTTTTCAATTGCTTCATGCGGCGTTCCAGCACGTCCGGGGCGGCCACGGAATAGCCGAAGAAGCCCAGCGCTTCGCCCAGAGCGTAATAATTCCCGTGGTTGTAAGCCACCAAGCGGGCTTTGCCGAAATCAATGCGGCCCGCTTCGTCTATCAGGTCAGGCCGCACGCCCATCTGCTCCACCTTGCCTAAGAACAGGTCGTGGCTGCCCAGCTCCTGCACGGACGTGACCCGGCAGGCCAAATACAGGGGGCACTCTCCCACGGCGGGGGCGGCGAAGCCCGGCACGGGAACGGGGGCAAAGCCGCAGGCGGCGAACTTATCCACATCCCGGCCCGATTTTACGCCGCAGAAATCCATGCCCTTCAATTGCTCCTGCCCGCACAGGTTGATGACGAACTCCCCGGAATCCCGGATGATATCATGGGAAAAGCGCTCCTTGCGCACGGAAACGGAACACATGGGCGGATCGGAATTGATCGTGCCCGCCCAGGCGATGGTGACGATATTGGGCTTCTGTCCCGGCAGGGCGCAGGAAACCATCACGGCGGGCACAGGGGCAAGCAGCGTACCGGGGGTGAGAGAAACGAAGGGGGTGTTCATGGGCAAATCCTCCTTTTGGATGAATAGACAATTTAGAACTGCACGGGAGTTGAGAGTTAAGAGTTGAGAGTTGAGATAAAATTTTGATGAATAAACGATGGCGTTATTCTCTTGACCGACTATATAAATCTCAACTCTCCACTCTCAACTCTCAACTCTGTCTTATACTGTCCCTAAAGCATCAGTGCCGCGCGTACCGCTTCCTCTCCCGCCACGATGCCGGAGGCGAAGGCGAACTGCAGGTTGAAGCCGCCGCAGGCCCCGTCCACGTCCAGCATTTCCCCGGCGGCGTACAGGCCGGGAACCAAAAGGGATTGGAGGGTGGCCGGGTCAAATTCCCCGCAGGCGACGCCTCCGGCGGTGACCTGGGCGTATTCAAAGCCCCGCACGCCGGTCAACGGAACCGGAAACGCGGCCAGACTGCGGGCCAGCTCGGGAATGGATCGGCCTTTCAGCCGTTCCGCCAGCAGCCGGGGCACCATGCCCTGCAAAAGCGCGTCTTTGGGCAGGATATGCGCCCGTTCCTCCAAAAATACCCGCATGGCTTTCAGGTGGCGGTTGGGGTCTCCGTCCGCTTTATCCAGCGCCCCGTAATACCGGGGGCACAGCCCCAGCATGGGCGCAAAATCCATGTACAGCACGGGCCACGCGCCCGTTTTTTCCTTTTCCTCCCCGGCCCGGCGGGCCAGTTCCATAGCGCATACGCCGCTGACCCCGTAATCGGTGAACAGCGCTTCTCCCTGGAAGGGATGGCCCAGGGGCTGGCCCTTTTGATCGCACAGGGTCAGGATGGCGGGCAGACGCAGGCCGGACAGGCCCCTGACGGCGCTCTTTTCCGCCATCAGCGGCGCAAGGGCGGGCTTCACCGGCGTCAGGGTGTGGCCCAAATCGGTCAGCAGCCGATACGCGCCGCCGTCGTGGCCTAACTTGCCCCCGGCCATGCCGCCGCAGGCGGCGATCACAGCGGAAGCGTCAAACGCCTTTCCCCCGGCCTCCGCCCGCAGGCCCCATTTCGTCTGCTGGACGCGCTTAACCGGCGTATCGCACAGGACTTCGATTTTCTGCCGTTCCATGGCAGACCGCAGCACGTCCAGCACGGCGGCGGCCTGACCGCAGCCGGGATAGACCCGGCCCCCGTCCTCCTCCACCGTCACCAGACCCAGACCGTGAAAGAAATCCAGTACCCGGCTCACGGGGCATTGCCGCAAAATCTTTTGGGCGAAAGGCCCGCCGCCGGGATAGCTTTCCGGGCCTAAGTTCGCCAGATTGCAGCGCCCGTTGCCGGAAGCCAGGATTTTTCTTCCCACCCGATTGGCCGCTTCCAGCACCAGCACCCGCGCGCCGCGTCCGGATGCGGAAAGCGCGGCGGTCAATCCCGCCGCGCCTCCGCCGATGACAATGACATCGTATTTCATGTTTTTACTTCGTTCCGCTGATGGAATGGTTGTAAGCGTACTGGATGGCGCTCTGGTGGCTGAAATAGCCGTTGGAGCTGGAATCCGTGTCCACAAGGCCGGTTTTGTGTACCTTGCTGTTGACGAAGTGGACGCAGAACTGACCGGTGTAGCCGTTATCCGGGATGCGGTCGCCCTCGTAATTGTGGGGAATGCCGTACATGGAGGCCGCGAAGGTGCGCGCGCCGATGGTGACCCACAAAGGACGGCGCATATAGGATTGCAGCTGCTGCTCCCGATCCTCGATTTCCTGGGGCGTGCTCACGCCGTAAATGCGGCAGTAGGCGGCGGTGTCGGCGGTGGTCAGCGGTTCGCAGTCGGCGTGATAATCGCCGTAGAGCCGCTGCGCCCGGAAGGAGATGCCGGTGTACACGTCAGTGATGATGGCCACGGTGCCGTTCGTCCAGACTTTCTGGATGTCGCCCGTGTACCAGTCGACCTTTTCCACAGGGTACAGCGTCACGCTGACGGAGCTGCCGTTCTCGTTCAATTCGGTGCCGTTTTGCTGGGTGCCGTACAGGGACTGCTGGGTCTTGGTGCCCGCGATGCCGTCTACCACCAGGCCCTTATCCCGCTGGTAGTTGATCACGGCCTGCTGGGTGCTGGACAGGTAGACGCCGCTCACCTGATCGGCGTTCAGGTAGCCCAGCTCGTTCAGCCGCTGCTGCAGGCGGGTCACGTCGTCGCCCGTGGAATTCAGGTACAGGGTGCGGTAGGTGACGTTCTGATTATTGTTGTTGTTTCCGCCGTTGCTCTGCTGGTAGGCTTCCTTTTCCGCCTTGGAAAGCACCCGCACACAGTCGCCGCGCATCCAGCCGGTGATGTTCTGGTACTTTACCTTGTACCAGTAGTAGGGGTTGCTGAGCGTGGGCGTGGTATAGCTGCCCAGGTAGGAGAACACGGTGCCCGCCGCGTACACCATGCCGATTTCCTTGCCGCTCATGGAAGCGGCGGCACGGATGCGCACGCGGGTGGTGGTGGTCACGATCAAATCGCTGAAATCAGTAGGATCGACGACGCCCTGGGGCGTTGTGGTGGGAGCGGGGGTGGGCGTGCCCACGAGCGCCTCATATTCGGCGTTGGTCAGCACGCGGGTATAGGTGCCCATCACCCAGCCGATCCTGCCGCCGTTGGTGACCTGGTACCATTCCACGCCGGACACGGTCTGCTTTCCATTGAATTTGATGATGGTGCCGTTGGCCAGCTGGCCCACGGTGGCCGCTTTCTTGCTGGGGGTTTCACGGATCCATAGCGATCCGCCCACCACCTGCAGATAACTGCTGAAGCCGGGCTTGGGCGTGGCGGGTCCGGGCGTGGGGCTGGCCAGCTTGCCGGTGGAGTTGTACAGCTCGATCTGCCAGGCAGCCAGCTGGAACGCGCAGTCGCCGCGCAGGTAGCCCCGGGTGCCGTCGGCTGTCTGGATGGGATACCAAGTGTAATCCGTCACCACGGGGGCGCCGATCATGGGCAGCACAGTGCCCTTGGTCTTCACCTGACCGGCGGTTTCCGCGCCGGTATTGGGCGTTTTGCGGATCCACACGGAGGACACGCTGGTGGCCACATAGCCCGTCACCGTGATCGGGGAATACGTGGGCAGCACGATGGGATCCACGTGGTTGCCGTTGGCGTCGCTCAGCTCGGCCATGGAACCCAAGATGAAGCCGAAGGTGCCGTACTGGCTGGAATAGACCTCATACCAGAATTCGGTGGAGGTGTTGTTGGTCTTGACGATGTTGAAGTAGGGCAGCACCGTGCCGCGGGCCAGCTGGCCAAGCACTTTGCCCCATACGCTGTTGCGCAGGTTCACGCCGCCTTTGATCAGCTTGATATAGCCCTGGCTGCCGTCGGCGTTGTTGGTGGGCGTGGGCGTGGGCTGCGCCGTGGCCGTGGCCACGGGATTGCCGCTGCTGTCGCAGAAGGTGTAACAGTCGCTGCGCACATAGCCGGTGATGCCCTTGTAGGTGATCTTCACCCAGCTGTAGCTGCTGGCGCTCACAGGGCCTTCCGTATAGGCCAGCACGGTGCCCAGGGGCATCTTATCGGTGGTCTTGGAGGTCAGCACAGTGCCGGCGGGTTCTTTGCGGATGTTCACCTTGTCCTTGACCAGCTTCACATAGCCGCTGCCGGTGATCACGGGCGGGAAAGCCCCGGAGGGCTTGGCGGGCAGCGCGTATTCGTTCAGTTCAGCCGTGGTCAGCACCCGCAGAGAGGTGGCGGGCAGATAACCGTAGGTGCCGTTCAATTCCACATAAAACCAATCGTTGCTGGTATTCCCGGCGGGGGCGGACAGCACGTTTACCACCGTGCCCGACAGCAGAACGGTCACGGTAGCGCCGCCCGGCGTCTGGCGCATATTGGCGCCGTCCGCAATCACCACCGCGTAATCGCTGTAGGTGAGGTTGGGCGTGGGGCTGGCGGTGGGGGCGGCTGTGCCGGTAATGGTAAAGTAGCCGCTGTGAATATAGCCCGTATACGTGCGGGAGGGGTTGGAGGGAATGCTGCCCTGCACCTTATACCAAAGGATGTTGCTTTTGGTGGTGGTGCCCAGCACGGTCATGGCCCACCCCGCGGGCAGGCGCGACCAGAAATCGCCGCTGGTGCTGGGGCTTTTGCGGAAAAACACGTTGTCAATGGTCACGCAGCCAACGGTCTGCCCCGGAACGATTTCCGGCTGGGCGGCCGAGGCGGGCGTGGGCGTAGGCGTGGACGTGGCTTGCGCGGCGCTGCCGCCGGGCACGTACATCACCGTGGGGTTCATCAGCCAATCGTATTCTTCCTCGGCGGTAAACACCTTGAGGAAAGTATCCATCACGTAGCCGTTGCGGTAATCCTCCGCGCCGCCCGTGGTGTTGATATTGGCGTAAACCTTATACCAGCCCGTCTGGTGGCTCAATACCTCCACCACCCAGTACTCCGGCAGGCGGGCAATGGGGAAGTTGGTATTGTCGTTGGTGTTGGGCTGGGCGCGGAAATTCACCACCCGGTTCGCGCTGTTGTTGTTGATCACCAGGTAGCCATGCTGCACTTCAGCCGCCCCGCCCGCGGGCAGCAGCGACAGCGCCATCGCCAGCAGCAGCGCAATGGATACGATCCGGTTCAGCGTCCCTTTTTGCTTCATAGAAAATGACACCCCATCCGCTTGTGTTTCAAGCCCTTCCCGGGCTTCATGCTGCAAAGGATGAAAAAATCCATTCTTTCTCCTGCATTGTATTACATTTTTGTTACGAGGTCAAGCGTTTTTAAAAAATTGTTACGGGTTTTTTACGAATTATTCCCTTCAATTGCTTTACGGAACCCCATATCTATGCTATAATGCTTTTGCATCATGTTTATATTAAGGAAGGGTTCTGTATGGACATTTTATCCGTCCTGGAAAACAAAAAACGCGGCAAGCCGCTTTCGGCGGAAGAAATCGGCTTTTTTGTCCGGGGCGCGGCGGATCATTCGCTGCCGGATTACCAGCTGGCCGCCCTGCTGATGGCCATCCGCCTGAACGGGATGGACGCCCGTGAAACGGCGGATCTGACCATGGCCATGGCTAATTCCGGCGATATGCTGATCCCCGACGTGGGCGGCGTGCCCGTGGACAAGCATTCCACCGGCGGCGTGGGCGATACCACCACCCTGGTGCTGGCCCCGCTGGTGGCGGCCTGCGGCGGCAAGGTGCTGAAAATGAGCGGCCGGGGCTTAGGCCACACCGGCGGCACCCTGGACAAGCTGGAAAGCATTCCCGGCATGCGCATCGCCCTGTCGGAAAAGGAGTTTCAGGACATCGTGCGCTCCGTGGGCTGCGCCGTGGTGAGCCAGAGCGCCCAATTGGCCCCGGCGGACAAGACGTTGTACAGCCTCAGGGACGTGACGGCCACGGTGGATTCCATTCCCCTGATCGTGAGCAGCATCCTGTCCAAGAAATTCGCGGCGGGGGCCAAGGCCATCGTGCTGGACGTGAAAACCGGCTCCGGCGCGCTCATGCCCACCCTGGAAGCCTCCATCGAGCTGGCGCAGGCCATGGTCGCCATCGGCGACCACGCCGGGCGGCGCATTGTGGCGGTGGTTTCCGGCATGGAGGAACCCCTGGGTTCCCACGTGGGCAACGCCCTGGAGGTCAAGGAAGCCATCGACATTTTGGCGGGCCGCGCCCATGGGCCGCTGAAAAAAGTGTCCCTGTTCTTAGGGGCGCAGATGCTGCTGGCCTCGGGAGTGGCCAATACGGAAGAAGAAGCGCTTGGCAGCCTGAACCGCGCTTTGGACAGCGGGGCGGGCCTCCAAAAGCTCAAGGAAATGATTTCCGCCCAGGGCGGCGACAGCCGGGTGTGCGACGACGTGAACCTGCTGCCCAAGGCCCCGGTGCTTTATCCCGTCCGGGCGCGGGAGGGCGGCTTCCTGGCTCACGTGGACGGCACGGGCCTGGGTCTGGCCGCCCAGCGCATGGGCGCGGGCCGGGTGCGCAAGGAGGACCGAATCGACCCCGCCGTGGGCTTCGTCATGGAAAAGCGCATCGGGGACGAGGTACGCCCCGGCGACGTGCTGTGTACCCTCCACGCGGCCAGCGAGGAAAGCGCCAGGGAAACGGAAGAACGGGTGCTGAACGCCCTTGAATTTACAAAAGAACCCGCCCCCAAGGCGAGGCTGCTCTATGCCCTCATTACCCCCCAAGGGGTAAAGAACCTTCATGAATAAGGAGAAAAACCATGAAAAAGCTGTTTTGTCTGCTGCTGTCCCTGGCGATGCTGCTGTCCTCCGCCGCCCTGGCGGAAGACGTGCCCGTGGACGAAAACGCGGCCCTGACCCGGGAAGAAATCGAACTCTATCTGAACGGCTTAGGCCGGGCCGCTTTGGAGGCCGAGGACGCGGTCGTTACCCCCTTGGCGCAGGGCGGCGCCGAAGTGCGCCTGAATGAAACGGTATTCGAGATTTCCGACGAAACGCTGACGGAATCCTCCGCCATCGTTGCCGCGTATCCCGGCGACGATCAGGCCGATCTGCGCGGCCTGTTCCTCGGCTCCTCCCTGGAGGAGGTGCTGGCCGTTTATCCCAACAACAACCCCAGGCTGAACGGCTCCTATTACGACGCCGCGCTGTTCATTGACGACACGCTGTTCATTGCCGGGGAAAAGTCGGAAGTGAGCGCGGGCTACGTGCTGCGGCAGGGCCAGCAGGCGTATCTGGTCGCTTACGAAGTGTATTCCTGGCAGCCGGACGGCGTGTCGGTTTCCTCCGTGACCTATCTGCTGGAAAACGGTTACGTGGAATCCATTCGGATCGCCATGGACGACGAAATCTTAGAGGAAGCGGAAGCGCGGGAAAAGATTCAGGAAATCCGCGAAATGCAGGAAATCAGCGAGTATTTCGCTTATCCTGTCAGCATGGACAACGGCGAAGCCCTGGCCCCCTTTGAACGGGAGGATCTGGCCCTGCGGGCCAACGCCTCCGACGTGCTGGATTTCCTGGATCTGACCGCCGAAGGCCTGACCGACGTGCTGGGCCCCGCCCCCGTGGACGAATGGACCGAGGATTCCGACGGCTCCTTCCTGCGCCTGCTCCAGTGGGAAGGCGTTTCCGTGTATCTGCGCTACAACGCTCAGCGGCAATTCACCGGTGTGGGCAGCCTGACCGTCAACGACGTGAACTTAGACGGCCCCCGGGGCGTGCGCGTGAGCGACAGCCTGGACAGCGTGATTTACCGCTTCCGCCACGCGGAAATCCTTTACGCGGACGATACCGTTCTCCTTTACGGCGACGGGCAGACGGTTCCCTACGGCGCGCTGGTCTATACCCCCGAAAACGCCGAAGTGACCTATGCCCTGTCCGTGGGCGAAGGCCGCACCGTGGTATGGCATATGACCTTCGTGATCGGGGAGCTGCAATCCATGACGCTGGCGCTGCAGTGACCTTTCCCCCGCATTGATACCGTAGGGGCGGAACGCCCGAAAAAAACCCACGGAGGTTTTCTCCATGCGGATCGACTTGACCTGTCCGATCGAATTATGGCATTGCCGAATGCCCTCCCCGGAGGATCCCGTTCTGGCGATGCAGATATACAACCTGTCCGATAAGGCCGTGAACAGCATCCAGTTCTGCGTGCTGTGCTTTAACGAGGAAGGACAGCGCTTCGCCCGCCACGTGGAAAGGGTGCAGGGCCTGGAAGGCCCCTCCCACCACGCTTTTGAAGCGTCCCTCCAGGTGGAGGAGGCCGTTCAGGCCCAGGACCTGGAGGTGCTGATCGAAAAAGTCTGGTACACGGACGGCATGGTGTGGCGGCGCGGCATGGCCGATCCCGCCTCCTACCGCCCCTCTCCCCTGCTCCAGGGCCAGCGCCTGCAGGTGATGCAGGAGCTGGCCGGGCGGGACGCGGCCAGCTATCCCAGCGATCAGGGCAGCGTGTGGGTCTGCGTATGCGGCAGGCCCAACGCCGCCAGCGAGGACACCTGCCGCCGCTGCCACCGGGACAAGCACGAGATTTTTACCCAGCTCAACGAAGCTGCCATCGAAAAAATCATCTTCCAGCGCCAAAGCGCCCTGGAGGAGGAGCAGCGCCGCGTCCGGGAGGAAGCCCGGCGCGCCGCCGCCGAAAAGGAAGCCAAGGAAAAAAAGCGCCGCCGCCGCCGCCGGATCATCGTGACCACCCTGATTTCCGTGATCACCGTGGGCGCGCTGGCTTACGGCGTTTATTTCCATGGCATCCCCTATTACCGCTATTATCAGGCCAACCTGTCCCTGACCAACGGCCTGTATGACGCCGCCAAGGAACAGTTTCTGGCCCTTACGGATTACCGGGACAGCGCCGAGCTGGCCCTGGAATGCGATTACCGCGCCGCCCTTTCCGCCCTGAACAGCGGCACCTATACTTCCCTGCGCTCGGCCCAAAGCGGCTTTGACGACCTGGGGGATTACAAGGACAGCGCCCAGCGCGCGAAGGAAGCCCGGTATGTGAACGCTGAAAAGCTGCTGGCCGCCGGAAACTGGGAAGCCGCCATCGAAATGTTCAGCCTGGTGCCGGACTATGCCGACGCCGAGGCCCGCATCACCCAGGCCCAGTACGAATGGGCCACGGCACTGATGGGGAAGAAGGAATACGCCGCCGCCCGGGAAAAGTTTCTGGCCCTGGGCAGCTACCAGAACGCCAAGACCAACGCCTTAGAATGTCTCTATCAGCCCGCCGCGGAGGCCCTGGCGGCAGGCGACCCCCTGACGGCCATCGACTGCTATCTGCAATTGGGTTCTTACCGGGATTCCGCCTTAGAGCTGCAAAGGGCTTATTATTTGGCGGGCGAACAGTATTTCGCCGCCGAGGATTACGATACGGCCGCCGAATACTATCTGCTGGCCGGGGATTATTCCGACGCTTACCGCCGGGCCACCGCCTGCCTGTACGCCCCCGCCGTGGCCGCCATGGAAAACGGGGAATACGCCCGGGCGGCCTCCATGCTGGAAAAAATCGCGGGCTACCAGGATTCCAGAACGCTGATGCAGCAATGCTACTACTATCAGGGCCTGGCGCTGCTGGAGCAAAAGGATTACGAGGGCGCGGCCGCCTTCTTCGATCAAGCGCCCGATTTGCAGGACGCCCAGGAGGCCAAAAAGGACTGCGTGTACTATCCCGCCCTGACCCTGCTGGGGGACGGAAAAGCCGCCGAGGCCCTGGCCCTGCTGGAAACCATTCCCGAGCATCGCTTCGCCGGGAACTACATCAACGAGATCCGCTACGCCATGGCGAAGGAAAGCATGGAAAAGGGCGATTACGACGCCGCCGCGCAATTGCTGGATCAGTTAGGGGCGTACAGCGACGCCGCCGAGCTGCTGACCGAGGCCCGCTACGCTTCCGCCATTTCCATGATCGAAAACGCCCGGTATGAGGACGCCATCACGGCCCTGGCCGCCCTGGAGGATTACAAGGACGCCGCCGAGTACATGACCCAGGCCCGGTATCTGCTGGCCCTGGATCTGCGCGCCAGGGGCGATTACGAGGACGCCATTACCATCCTGGACACGCTGGGCGTGTATGAGGACGCCCGCCAGCTGCGGCAGGCCTGCCTGTACGAAATCGCCATGGAACGCGCGGCGCAGGGCAATTTGGCCGGGGCCATCGCTCAGCTGAACGACCTGCGCGGATATCAGGACGCCAACGAAAAGGTGCAGGAGTTTGCCTACCAGCTGGGCCTGGACGCCGAGGAACACGGCGATTTGGCCGCCGCCGCCATGTACTACGATATGGCGGGCAGCTATCAGGACGCCGCCGACCGCGCCCAGCGCACCGCGGATCAGTATTACGCCGAGGCTTACGCCACCGCCGTGGCCGCCATGGAGCAAAAGGATTACAAGACCGCCGCGGAAGCGCTCATGCCCCTTTCCCGGGAGTACCTTTCCGAGAAATACGCCGATATTCCCGCCATGTTCCAGGAGGCGTGCTATAACTGGGCCAACCAGCTGTACAGCGAGAAAAAGCCCTTTGAGGCCCTGGTGTACTATCGGCAGATCACGGATTACAAGGACGTTGCCACCGCCCGCCTGAAGAAGATCGTATATCAGATGATGGGCACCTGGGAAAGCAGCAAGGGCATCGTGATGGAATTCAGGGAGGACGGCACCTGCACCATCGAAAACCGGAATTATTATTACTACACGCCCAACGTCTACGCCCTGCAAATCGGCGATCAGCCCGACAGCTTGAACTATACCTACGAAATCGTCTCCTTTGGCGAAAACAGCATGACGCTGCGCCACGTGAAGCTAAAAACACTTTACAGAATGACGAGGGTGAAGGACTGATATGCAGAAAGCGGCTGAATACTTTCGTTCCTTCCGGCAGACGCCGGACGATACGCACATCGACACGCTGGACGGCCTGCGGGTGCTGATCATCCTGATCGTGGGCTGGTTCCATATCTGGCAGCAAAGCTGGTTTTCGCCCTATTTTTCCGTGGGCGAAACGTATGTTTCCCTGGATTTCCTACTGCGCAGCGGCTATATGTGGGTGGACGGCATGCTGCTTTTGTCCGGCTTCCTGCTGTATCTGCCCTATACCCGGTCGGGCAGCAAATTGCCCGGGGCCGTGCCCTTCTACAAGCGCAGGCTGGTGCGCATCCTGCCCAGCTACCTGCTGTGCGTCGCGTTCTTTTTTGCCGGGGCCTGCTTTGAGGGCCGGTACGGCTCGGTGCTGGACGCCGTCAAGGATTTGGCTGCGCACCTGACCTTTACCCACACCTTCTTCTATTTCAGCTATCTGGGTTCGCCCATCAACGGCGTGCTGTGGACCCTGGCCGTGGAGGTGCAGTTCTATCTGCTGTTCCCCCTGCTGGCCCGGTGCTTTAAGAAAAAGCCGGTGATCACCTACATCGTCATGGCCGCAGCCGCTTTCGGCTACCGGTATTACGTGGGCGCCACCAAGCCGGACACCAGCATGTGGTTCAATCAATTGCCCGCGTTCCTGGACGTGTACGCCAACGGCTTCGTGGCGGCCTCCGTCTTCGCCGCTCTGCGTAAAGCATTGGGCGAACGGATGGACAGCAAGGTGAAAATCTTCTTCACCGCCCTGACGGTGGTGTGCGTGTGCCTGCTGATGGAAATCGCCCGGGCACAGGCCGGTTCCGTGGGGTACGACGCCATCCGCCAGGGCCAGATGGACCGCCGCTTCTCCTTTACCGCCGTGCTGGCCTGCCTGATGATATGCTCCGCCTTTTCCTGCACCGCACTGCGTTTCCTGCTGGGAAACCGGGTCATGCGGTATTTGGCGGCCATTTCCTTCCAATTTTATATGTACCATCAATGGATCGCCGTGAAGCTGAAGGAACTGAAATTCATCCCCAGCGCTTCCGAAACGCCCTGGTCCGCGTCGGATCATGTCTGGCAAGTGTCCTTCACGGTGCTTTCCTTCGTGCTGGCCATCATTCTTTCCACCCTGATCACCTACCTGTTTGAAAAACCCGTTGCCCGCGCCCTGAGAAAGAAGCTGGGCGAAAAAACACTTCGTTGATTCATTTTCCCGGAGAGGACAAACAAATGCGGTTCACATTTTGCCCGCTGTTCAGCGGGAGCAGCGGAAACGCGCTGTTCATCGGCGCGGGAGATACCAGAATCCTGATCGACGCGGGCATGACCGGCAAGGCCATCGAAGGGGCCCTGCAGCAGATCGGCGTGCTGCCGGAAACCCTGAACGGCATCGCCGTCACCCACGAACACAGCGACCACGTGAAGGGCGTGGGCATCTTGAGCCGGAAATACCGCCTGCCGGTGTACGCCAACGAACGCACCTGGAACGCCATGGCCCGCACGGTGGGCGAAATCGCCCCCGGCAACCGGCGGATCATTGAGGACGAGGAAGACTTTTTTATCGGCGATTTGGCCCTGCTGCCCTTCTCCATCCCCCACGACGCGGCGGATCCGGTGGGCTACCGGGTGTTTTACGGGGGCCGCAGCGCCGCCACCGCCACGGACATGGGCTTTATGAAAAAGAGCGTGGTGAAAGCCCTGAGCGGCGTGGACGTGCTGCTGCTGGAAAGCAACCACGACCCCGATTTGCTCATGCTCAACCCCCATTATTCCCTGTACCTGAAACAGCGCATTTTGGGCAATCACGGCCACCTGTCCAACTTAGCCAGCGCCGAGGGCCTGCTTTCTTTGATGGAAACGGGCGTGCGGGAAGTGATGTTGGGCCATTTGAGCGGGGAAAACAACACCCCGGAGCTTGCCCTGGCCACCCACACGGAGCGCCTTTCCCGGGAAGGGGTGCGGGTGGGCGATGATATCCGCATCGGCCTTGCCTGGCGGGACCGGGTGAGCCGGAAATTTGAAATCGAGTGAGGGAACGGAAATGAAGCTGCACGTGATCGGATGCCACGGCCCTTATCCCGTGGCCGGGGGCTGCACCAGCGGATATCTGGTGGTGCATGAAGGAAAGGCTCTGCTCATGGACTGCGGCGCGGGGGTCATGGGCCGCCTCATGAAGCTGTGGGATCCCTCCGCCTTAGAAGCGGTGCTTCTTTCCCACCTGCATTTTGACCACGCCAGCGATTTGCTGGTGATGCGCTACTATCTGGAAATCGCGGGCAAAACCCTGCCCGTTTACGTGCCGCCGGAGGACGATTCCCCCTTCCGCGCCCTGCTGACGGCCCCGGCCTTTGACGTGCGGCCCTACCCGGCGGAATTGGAGATCATGGGGCTGAACATCACCACCCTGCCGGTGCGCCATCCCGTACCCTGCCGGGCGCTGCGCCTGACGGACGGGGAAAAGACGCTGGTTTTCACCGAGGACACCAACGACTGTCCCGGTTTGGACGCCTTTGCGCGAAACGCCGACGCGCTGCTGGCGGACGCGGCTTTTTTGATCCCTGAATGGACGGATCAAAAGCCCCACATGAGCGCGGCGGGGGCGGCCCGGCTGGCCCTGGCGGCGGAGGCAAAGGAGCTGTACCTCACCCATCTGCCGGTGCGCCACGCGCCGGAAACCCTGGTACAGGAAGCGAAACAGGTATTTCCCCGCGTCCGGGCCGTGACGCCCGGCATGGTGATCGCGCTATGACAGCGGCCCGTCCGTTTCATCACCAGCGTCCCCTGGCCGCCGCTGCCGCGGCCTATGGGCTGGGTGTATGGGCGGGCGCTTCTTTTGTATGGCGTCCGGCGCTGTACGGACTAGGCCTGACCTTCGGAATCGCCCTGGCGCTTCTGCTGCCCGTTATGGGCCGCAAGCGCGTGACGGGCGTGCTGATAGTGGCCCTGTTTTTCGGCGCGCTGCTGGGCGGCCGGGCTGCCAATCCAAACCTTCCGGAACCGGGGTGGTATCAGGTAACGGGCGTGCTTTCCGCCGATTCCGTTCTGCGGGAGGACGGCACGGCGGCGGCGTATCTGGCCGCCGCGCGGCTGGAAAACGAAAGCGGTGAAACCGCCCTTTCCGCCCTGTACTGGACGTATGCCCCCGACCCGGACGCGCCTTTTCTGCCCAAGGAGGGCGACCGGGTGAGCTTTGCTGGCAACGTATACCGCCCCTCGGGCCAGGTGAACCCCTACGGCTTTGATTTCCGCATGTACCTGCTGCAAAAGGGCGTTCCCGCCGGCGTGTCCGGCGCGGCCCAGGCGGAAATATCGGGTCATCCGGGCCGGGGCGTATGGTCTTGGCTGTACCGGGCGCGGCAGGGGCTGCTTCGCCGGGCGCAATCGGTGTTCGGCACGGACAGCGCCCTGCCGGAAGCCCTGCTGCTGGGCGACCGGGGCAATTTGCCGGAGGAAACGCAGCGGGACTTTGCCGATGCGGGCATCGCCCATCTGCTGGCTGTGTCCGGGCTGCACGTGGGCCTCATCGCCGCCCTGCTCCTGCTTCCCCTGCGAAGGTTTCTCGGCCCCAAAGGGCAATTTACGGTCATGGGCGCGTTTCTGCTTTTGTACAGCGCTTTGCTGGGCTTTCCCGCGCCGGTGGTGCGCGCCTCCCTGCTGATGCTGATCTTCCAGCTGCGCCGCATCCTGCGCCGCGCCCCCGACCCGCTCACCGCCCTGTGTGCCGCCTTCTTTGCCCTGCTGCTCCTGCGGCCCCTGGATCTGTTTTCCGCCGGTTTCCAGCTATCCTTCTGCGCGGTGCTGGGCATGGTGCTGCTGGGGCCTTCCCTGGAAAAGGCGTTGCGGTGGGCGCGGCCCCGGTTTCTGCGGGAGGGCTGGGTGAACACCTTTTCCGCCACGGCGGGCACGGCCCTGCCCGTCATCCAGATTTTTCACCGGTTTTCCCTCATGGGACTGGCGCTCAACCCCTTCCTGTGTGCCCTGTTCGGGGTGCTGCTGCCCCTGTACGCGCTGGCGCTGCTCATGGGCTGCCTGTACCTGCCCGCGGGCGTTTGGCTGGCGGGCTGGATCAATCCCATTACCCGAGGACTGACCCGGGCGGTTGCCTGGCTGGGCGGCCTGCCGCTGGCTTCGGTGCGCGTGCCCGTCCTGCCATGGCACTGCGTGCTTGCCGCTGCCACCGTCCTGATTTTCTCCACCCGGTATTGCCTTTTCTCCCGCCGCCGAAAAGCCCTGCTGGCCGCCGGGCTGCTGACTGTTTCCATCGGGGCGTGGCGGCTGACCCTGTGCCGGGACGTGCGGTATATCCAGTTCGCCATGGGCCAGGCCGACGCGGCGTTGATTTTGGACGGCCGGGAAACCGTGCTGATCGACGCGGGGGAATACGGCGGGGACGTCGCCTCCTACCTGCTTTCCACCGGACGGCAGGCGGACAAGGTGATCCTGACCCATCTCCACAGCGACCACTGCATGGGCCTCACCCAGCTTTTGGAGCAGGAAATTTCCATCGGCGCGGTGTATCTGCCCGAAGGGGCGGAAAGCATGCAGGTGGACGCGCAATGCCTTGCCCTGTTAAGCGTCCTGCGGGAAAAGGGGATTCCCGTTTATTCCCTGCATGCCGGGGATACAATCGCCACCGCCCGCGCCTCTCTCACCGTCACCTGGCCCTGGGCGGACACGACCCTCCCCGGTCAGGACGCCAACCGCTTTTCTCTGGGCCTGCTGTGCGATCTGGACGGGGTGACCCTCCTGACCGTTTCCGACATTCCCGGCACATACGAACAGTACGCCGCCCGGGACGCGGATATATTGAAGGTAGCCCACCACGGCAGCAAAACCAGCACGGGAGAAGCCTTTCTGGAAACGGTTTCGCCCCGGATTGCCCTGATCACCAACAGCCCCGTCAGCCGCCGTCTCCCCCACGCCGACACCGTCGCCCGCCTGAAAGATTGCGGAGCGCAAGCCTACGATACCGCTTCAAACGGCGCGCTGACCGTCACCGTGCGGGCGGGCGAAGCGATACTCACATCCTATTTGAACCCAAAGGAGCAGCCATGACCCACAGCGAGTTTTTTTCCGCCCTTCGCGCCGGGCAGATCGAAAAGTGCTATCTGTTCGAGGGGGAAGAGGAATTTACCAAGCAGGCCGCCCTGAAAGCCCTGCGGGAAAAGATCGCGGGCGGGGATTTTGCCGCCATGAACGATACCCGTTTGGTGGACCCGGCCCCCGACGCACTGATCGCCGCGGCGGAAACCCTGCCCTTTATGAGCGAAAAGCGGTTTTTGGAGGTGCGGGACAGCGCCATGCTGCTTTCCGGCAAAGCCAAGGAGTACGACGAGGACAGCGCGGTGAAGCGCTTGGACGCCTACCTTTCCGAGCTGCCGGACACGGCGGTGATCGTGTTTTCCGTGCGCGGCAGGGCGGACGGGAGGAAAAAGCTGTATCAGGCATTAAAAAAGAAAGCCAAAATCGTGTCCTTCGACCCCCTGGACGATAAGGAATTAGCTCAATGGATCGCCCGCACCCTGAAAAAGGAAGGAAAAAAGATCAGCCAGGCCGCCTGCCAGCGCCTGTGGTTCTCCGCCGGGCGGGATTTAACGCTGCTGAACAATGAAATCGGCAAGCTGGCCGCCTACGCGGGCGACAAGGACGAGGTGACGGAAAAGGACGTGCAGGCCATCTGCGTCCAGTCCACGGAATACAAGGTGTTTGATATGACCGACGCCCTGCTCTCCGGCCAGGGCGGCAAGGCCCTGCGCATGTTAGACGGCCTGCTGCGGGACGGGGAAGAGCGGCTCATGATTCTTTCCCTGCTGGGCAGGCAATGCCGCCAGCTCCGCTACGCCAAGGCCATGGCCGCAGAAGGCCGCCAGCAGGGGGAAATCGCGTCAAAGCTCGGCGTGCCCCCCTTCGTGGCCCGGAAAACCCTGGACACCGCCCGCTCCTACACCTTAGCGCAATTGGGCGAAATGGCCCGGCTGTGCTTGGACAGCGAGTATTTAGTGAAAAGCGGCCAATTGTCCGACGCGGGCGCTCTTGAAAAGGTGATGCTGCAAATTCTGTCCATGCGGGAGGCGAACCGGTATGTATGATTTGACCCCACTTTTGCAGGCCTCCGGCGTACCCGTGACGGCGGAAGCCATTCAAGAGCTGAACCGGTATTGGGACATGCTCGTCGACTGGAACGGGCGCATGGATTTGACCAGCGTGCCGCCCCAGGACATGGGCGAAAAGCATTTTCTGGATTCCCTGCTGCCCCTGACCCAGCCGGGGCTGTTCCCGGAAGGGTGCAGCCTGATCGACGTGGGCACGGGGGCGGGCTTTCCCGGCCTGGCCCTGGCCGCCGCCCGGCCCGACTGCCGCGTGACCCTGCTGGAAGCCATGCAGAAGCGGTGCCAGTTTTTGCAGGCCGTATGCGATGAATTGGGCCTTGCCAACGTGCGGGTGATCCAGAACAGGGCGGAAATCGCGGGCCGGGACGAAACGCACCGGGAGCGCTACGACCGCGCCGTGGCCCGGGCCGTGGCCCCCCTGAACGTGCTGTGCGAATATCTTCTGCCCTTCGTGCAGCCCGGCGGCCTGGCCCTGTGCTGGAAAGGCCCGGCGGCGGAGGACGAATGGCCCGACGGCGCTTTCGCGGCCCAGGCCCTGGGAGGCGAATTGGGCGAAATCATGGAGTTTTCCTGCCATGATACCCGCCACGTGATCGTGCCCGTAAAAAAATTCACAAAAACCCTTCCCCTCTATCCCCGAAAAAACGGCATCCCCGCCAAGCGTCCCCTGAAAAGCGGCAAAAAGTGACGCCGAAAAACCGAAAAAACCGTCCTTTTCCGTCGAACGGTTCTCCCGCCTCCCGCCCAAAACCCGGCAGGAGGATTTTCTTTTTTGCAGAATCCCTTCCCCCAAGAGCGCGGCGCGGACCCCGGCCATCGGGGGAGGGACGAGCGGTTCGGGCCGCGCTCGATTTCAACTTTTAGAGTTGAGAGTTAAGAGTTGAGAGTAGAGATTATTAAGAATGTTTATCTATCGGATTCAGAATCATCCAATATATAAATCTCAACTCTCCGCTCTCAACTCTCAACTCTTTCACGCATACAGTTTGCTGCGATAGAGCAGTCACGAATTTGCTTAGGGAGGTATGCCCCATGAGCGTATTGCGGGAGGGACAGGCGGGGCCGGGGCGGCAAGCGTGCTGGCTGCCCCTGGATCGAATCGCGCCCAATCCCCGGCAGCCCCGGAAGCGCTTCGACGATTACGCCCTGATGGAGCTGGCCTCCTCCATCCGCCAGCACGGCCTGCTCCAGCCCATCACCGTGCGAGCGGCGGGGGGCGGCTATGAGATCGTCATGGGCGAAAGGCGGTACAGGGCCTGCCTCATGTTAGGCTTCACCCACATCGACGCCTTCATCCTGCCCGCGGGCGAGGAAGAAAGCGCCCTGCTGGCCCTGATCGAGAATTTGCAGCGGCAGGATTTACACTATTTTGAGGAAGCGGAGGCTTACGCCGCCCTCATCGCCGAAGGCGTCACCCAGGAGGCCCTGGCCCGGCGCTTAGGCAAAAGCGCCTCCGGCATCGCCAACAAATTAAGGCTGCTGAAGCTGGACGAAGACCTGCGCCAATACCTTACGGAGGAGGGATTGAGCGAGCGCCACGCCCGGGCGCTCCTGTCCCTTTCCGACCCCGCCGCCCGCAGCCGCGTGGCCCGTCAGGCGGCGGAATGCCATTTGACCGTCCGCGAAACGGAAGCGCTGGTGCGCAAAACCCAAAAGCGCCTGCCCACGACCCCCGCCCGCAAGGTCATCTCCCTGGTCCACGACCCCCGCCTCTATGTGAACGCCATCAAAAACGTCATGCGCCAGATGCAGGAAACCGGCCTGGACGCCGCCATGGAAACCCAGGACGGGGATGCCTGGGTTGAAATGCGCATCCGGATTCGGAAGTATCCGTGATCTATACGAATATTTCTGGGGGAAACCATTCTTTGGGGGCCAAAGAACGGTTTCCCCCAGACCCCCTCCCGAGAAAGCCGCAAGAAAACCCATTCTGATCTTTTCCACCAATTAACAGTAATGTCGACGGCGGCTTTTTTATTTTTGGGGCGCATTGCCGGTGGTATAGAAAAATGATATACTTTGAAAAAGTGGAAGAAACCGGTCTGCCGCTTCGTTTATATGACGAAAATGTTTGTTGACAGAGAAAGGAGTCGTTTATGAAGATGCTGAAAAAGAGGGTCATTTTGTTGATCATGGCGCTAGCCGTATTTGGGGGCATGGGAACCGCCTGCCGGGCGGAAATCATTCCGCCCTACGGCGAGGGCCAAATCGGCCTGCAGGCCGTGGTGCTGTGCGAAAGCCTGACTGTGCGAAAGGGGCGCTCCGCTTCCTCCAATGCGGTGAAGACGCTGAAATACGGCGACCGCATCATTGTGCAGGAAAGATGGGACGGCTGGGCGGAATGTTTTCTCTCGGACGACGTTGACGCCGGCCCGGCGGGCTGGGTGAACTCGGACTATATCGCCATCGATCCTGCCTGGTACCGGACGGATGAACCAACGCCGGTATACGCCTGGAACGATACTATGGCTCCCAAAGTGGCGCTTCTCGGCAAGGGCGAAACGCTGCCCATTTTGAAAGACGATGGGGATTGGCTCATCGTCAGCCTGCGGGGCGCCACGGGTTGGATCCGTAAAAACGCCGCCGACCGGACGGATGCGGGCACAAAAGAGGCGATTCGATCCATTTCCAACCTGCAAAAAGTGGAATTGACGACCCCCAAGTCTGCCTATACCCTGACGGATGAAGCAAGCCTGAAATGGATCGGGGAAAACTTCTCCATGGCCCAACCCATCATGAGCGCAGGCTGTCCCTTCGACGGGACGCTTAAGCTGTTCTTCGCGGACGGAACCACGGCCACGCTGTATGTGGCTACGGACAGCTGCCATACCTTCCGCACAGAAGACGGAAGCTATTTCTCCTACGGCGACGGGGATGAAGCCCTCAGGCTGTACGGCAGTTCCTCCATCATCGGCGAAACATTCTGGGGGCTTTTCGGGCTCACTTCCGCTTATGAAGACATCTATCAATGAAAAACGGCCGCCCATAACCAGCCGATAAAACAAACAGCCTCCCGCGCCGTCCTTTTGCCGGACGCCCTGGCGGGAGGCTCGATTTGTAAGTCTATTAAATCTGGTTCTCGGACACGGTCAGCTCGCCGTTATCAATGCGCTTATACAAAGCGTCCTTGGGGATCGGCTTGCCGAACAGATAGCCCTGCAGGCGGTTGCAGCCCACCTTGTTCAGGAACGCGGCCTGCATTTCCGTTTCCACGCCCTCCGTCAGCGTGAGCATATTGATCCGGTTGGCCATCTTCACGATGCAGTCGATCATCGTTCTGGATTTCTCGCTGTTTTCCAGGTTGGACAGGAAGCGCATGTCGATCTTCACCACGTCGAACTGGTAATCCTTCAAAACGTTCAGGGAGGAATAGCCGCTTCCGAAATCGTCCAGCCACAGGGAATAGCCCAGTTCCTTGATGCGGTTCATGGCCTCGTTCAGCTTTAAGAAGTTATCCGTCAGCGCGCTTTCCGTCACTTCCACGTGGATCAGCTCTTTGGGGATGCGGTACCTGGTCACCAGATCCTCCAGCTCCTGCACCGCGTCCATCAGTTCAAAGTCCAGCCTGGAGAAGTTCAGCGACGCGGGGAACACCGGCCTGCCCGCGTCCATCGCCGCCCGGAGATCCTTGCACACGGATTCAAAGATGGCTTTATCCAGCTTGTGAATCAGGCGGTATTCCTCCAGCACCGGGATAAACTCGTTGGGGTACAGCTGGCCGTACACCGGGTCCATCCAGCGGGCCAGCGCCTCGCAGCCGCACAGCTCCTTGCTGTCCGACCAGACCACCGGCTGATAGAAGGGAACGATCCAGCCGTTGTTCACGGCGTTATCAATGTTGTTGACGATATACAGCCGCTTGTGGTATTCCTCGCTCATCCTTTTATCGTATTCGGCATAAACGGTCTGGAAACGGTTCTTGATCAGGTGGGCGGCGTAGCGCGCCCTGTCGATGGCCATGCGCGGATCCTCGTTTTCGCCGGTCAGGTGATACGCGCCGCAGTTGATGCCCAGCAGGATCTCTTCGTCGTAATCGTGTACCAGCTTGTTCAGCGCGTCCAGCCTTTCCTTCAGGCCCGCCGTTTTCGTCAGAACGACGAAATGATCGTCGGCCTGTCTGGCGCACAGGGAATCGCTGAAAATTTCGGAAATATATTTTCCGATGGCGATCAAAAATTTGTCGCCCTCCTCAAACCCTCGCTGGTCGTTGAACGCCTTGAAATTATGCACGTCCAGGAACAGGAACACGTTTTCGCCGAAATTATCCGTCAGGCCCTGAATGTATTCTCTGGCCAGCCCGGGGAAGGAGCTGTAATTGTTCATGCCGGTCAGGGCGTCTTCCTTGGCGCTCTTTTCCAGCGCCCTGGATTTGTTGGCTTCATTCAGACGCCCGTGGTAGATGGCAAAGCAGATGGTGGCAAGGGAAATAAAGAACGTGATGTAGTTGACCGCGTCCCCGGAGATGATCTTCTGCGCCACGCCGCTGATGATGACCTCCTGATCCTGGAAGGACAGCCCGTTTTGATACGTCAGCAGCACGCGGTAAAACCCGAAGAAGCTGACGCCGAGGATCAGAACCGTAACGTAGGGACGGTAGATCAGCAGGCAGCCCACGTAAAGCACCATGGTCAAAAAGCAGATGATTTCTTTGCCGCCCCAGAAGTCGCTGTAGGATACGAACACGCCGAAGGCCAGGCAGACCAGGGTAAAGCCGATGATCGTCAAATGCTCCAGCAGCACGATGGTTTTGTTCTTTCGATATTTGAACAGCGCGTAGGTCACGATGACCGCGCCAATCAAAAACAGCAAAACGTAAATGGAGACGAGCATGGCGTTCATAATGCCCGCCATCACCGGCGTGACCGAAGCGCTTTCCTGGGTAAACGCCTCCAGGCTCAAAACGGAAGTATACAGAATGCAGGCCGAGCCGACGGCGATCAGCGTCCAAAACCGGCCTTTGGAAAGTTTTTTGTCCTTCTGGAAGACGCAGAACAGCATCACGCCCAAACCGATCAGCAGGAACAGCCAGTATTTGGTGGTGTATTTTACGATCAGATCGAACAGATCGCCCCCCGCCTGATACTTGGGAATGATCTTGGAATGCGTTTGCCGGATCAGCATCCAGATTTCCAGCACCATCACGATGACGCCCATATAGATGCTGCTGCGGATGTTGGCGTCGTGCAGATAATCCCTTTCGTATTTATCCAGTTTTTCAAAACCCAATAGGTGTGAAGCAAAACGCAGGGCTTTTTTCATGGTATCACTCCAATATCCATCGTCGGTTCAGGCGCTGAATACTCTGAAACGCGTTGGGCGCGTCATCCGCCCCAGGGGGACGCTTCCGAATAGATTCCAATTTCTGAAAGAATCATCTACATTATACAGGAAAAAGCCAAAGATGGCAAGTATGTCTGCGCGCCTGTCGGCAGAAAGTAGCCAACATTTTTCCAACAATTTTCTTGTTGTCATTCAGCCTGCGGCTGCCTGGTAACGCGCGGGCGGATATTGAATGCCCCCCGCGTGCCCCACGCCTGCGCATTCCAGCTTCCGGTGGGTTTTTGACAGGTGAATCGTCACATTTTCTTGTCTCAATTCTCGGATTTCCTCTCCCCTACGGCTTGAATAAAGCGGCGGTTTCATTTATAATAGGAAAGGTGAATTTTTGCTTGGGAGGCGCAAACGTGTTTCAGGGCTTCGGAAAGGAAATGATTCCTTTCTTTCTGGATCTGCGGTTTCATAACGATAAGTCTTTTATGGACGCCAACCGGGAGCGGTACCTCCGGGACGTGCGCCAGCCTTTTTATGATTTTATCGGGGCCATGGGGCCGGGCATGCAAAAGATCGCCGAGGATATGGAGGTGCGCCCCGCCAAGTGCCTTTCCCGCATCAACCGGGACACGCGGTTCAGCAAGGACAAGTCTCCCTACCGGGATCATTTGTGGGTGGCCTTCCGGCAAAGCGGCAGGCCCAACGACGGCACGCCCTTTTACTGGTTCGAGGTCAGCCCCGAAAACGTGAGCTGGGGCGTTGGCATCTGGGGCGAAAACCGCGAAATCATGGACGCCATGCGCAGGCGGATGCTTGCCCATCCCGACGATTTTCTGCGCCTGCTGCCGATCCTGAAAAAGCGGGGCTTTGCCCTGGCCGGTCCCGAATGGAAGAAAATGAAGCCGCCGGAAAATTTGCCGGAGGTACTCGTGCCCTGGTATTTGAAAAAATCGGTCTACGCCGAGCGGCAGGGCGCCCAATTATCATGGATTCACTCGCCCGACATCATAAGCCGGGTGATGGAGGATTATACCGCGCTTTCACCCCTGTACTGGATTTTCAGGGGCTGCGTGGAGGAAGCTATGAACCAAATGGATGAACAGGGAGGGAATGTATGAGTACTGGTTTGCGCGGGCTGAAAAGCGGAACGGATGTGCGCGGACGGGCGCTGGGAGAGAACGCGCCGCTGACGGGGGCTGTGGCCGCCCGGATCGGCGGGGCGTTTGTGCAATGGCTCAAGGAACGGGGCGTGGATAACCCCCGGGTGGCCCTGGGCCGGGATTCCCGCGTGACCGGCGAAGCGCTGCTGGACGCCTGCGCCAAGGGCTGCATGATGGCGGGGGCACAGGTGGAAACCTACGGCATGTGTACCACCCCGGCCATGTACATGAGCCTGATCACCGAGGGCTACGGCTGCGACGGTTCCATCATGATCACCGCCAGCCATCACCCCTATGACCGCAACGGCCTGAAATTTTTCACCAAAGAGGGCGGCATCGAAAGCACCGATTTGGACGCCATTCTGGACATCGCCGAAAGCGACGCGCCCCTGAACGGCGGCAGCTCTCCCATCGTGAAGCGGGAATTCCTGCCCGTGTACTGCGAGCAGCTGAAAGACCGCATCCGCCAGGGCCTGGACACCGACGTGCAGAAGCCCCTTTTGGGCCTGCATGTGCTGGTGGACGCCGGCAACGGCGCGGGCGGCTTCTACGCCGGGCTGATGGAGGATTTGGGCGCTTGGGTGGAGGGCAGCCAGTTCTTAGAGCCGGACGGCATGTTCCCCAACCATATCCCCAACCCGGAGAACCCGGACGCCATGGCGTCGGTCAGCGCCGCGGTGGTGAAGGCGGGGGCCGACTTGGGCGTGATCTTCGATACGGACTGCGACCGGGCCGCCATCGTGGACCGCACGGGCCGGGAAATCAACCGCAACCGGCTCATCGCCCTGATTTCCGCCATTTTGCTGGATAAGAAGCCGGGCCTCACCATCGTGACCGATTCCGTCACTTCCTCGGGCCTTGCCCAGTTCATCATGGAATGGGGCGGGGAGCATTACCGCTACAAGCGGGGCTACCGCAACGTGATTGACGAGGCCAAGCGCCTGAACGAAGCGGGCATCAACTGCCCCCTGGCCATTGAAACCAGCGGCCACGCCGCCCTGCGGG
>JAFSNT010000119.1 GCA_017443295.1 Clostridia bacterium | reverse complement strand
GGTAGGAGGTAGGAAGTTGGAAGTAGGAGGTAGGAAGTTGGAAGTTGGAAGTAGGAAGTAGGAGGTTAGATTATGTTTTCAAAAGCCCCGGAAAACGGTTCCTTTGTCCAAACACTATGAAACCTCCTACCTCCTACTTCCTACCTCCTACTTTTGTTTTCTCCAACCATGAACATATTATTTGCGAAACCGTGGCGTTATTGTGGCATCGTATTGACTTTCTTTTACCTTTGATGGATAATACAGGCGAAGGAGGTGTTCATTCGCATGAAGGAACAGCCAAACCAAAGAAAGCAGATGCTGTATTACTGCGGCCTGGTCATTATCGTGATGCTGCTGCTGAACATTTTCGTATTCCCCGCTTTGCTTTCGCCCCAGGTGACGGAAGTGACCTACGACGATTTCCTGGCCAAGGTGGACGGGGGCCAAGTGCAGGAGGTCTCCTACCAGGACAACATGATGGTTTTTACCGTCAAGGATGAAAGCGGCCGCCCGGCCTTCTATAAAACCGGCGTGTGGCCCGGGGACGACAGCCTGACAGCGCGCCTGCTGGAAAAGGGCGTGAAGTTCGCCGCCGAAATCCCCACCCAGGCCTCTCCCCTGCTGAGCTTCCTCATTTCCTTTGTGCTGCCCATGGCGCTGTTCGCCCTGCTGGGCCGGTGGCTCATGAACACCATGACCAAACGCATGGGCGGCGAGGCACTGACACTGGGCAAATCCAACGCGAAAATCTACATCGAATCCCAGACCGGCAAAACCTTCGCCGACGTGGCGGGCCAGGATGAAGCCAAGGAAGCGCTGACCGAAATCGTGGATTTCCTGCACGATCCCGGCAAGTACGCCGAAATCGGCGCGAAGCTGCCCAAGGGCGCGCTGTTGGTAGGCCCTCCCGGCACCGGTAAAACGCTGCTTGCCAAGGCCGTGGCCGGTGAAGCCAAGGTGCCCTTCTTCTCCATTTCCGGCTCGGAATTCGTGGAGATGTTCGTGGGCATGGGCGCGGCCAAGGTGCGCGACCTGTTCAAGCAGGCGGAGGAAAAGGCCCCCTGCATCGTGTTCATTGACGAGATCGACACCATCGGCAAAAAGCGCGACAACGGCGGTATGGTGGGCGGCAACGACGAGCGGGAACAGACCCTGAACCAGCTGCTGGCCGAAATGGACGGCTTCGACGGCAAAAAGGGCGTGGTGATCTTAGCCGCCACCAACCGGCCCGACATTTTGGATCCCGCCCTGCTGCGTCCCGGCCGGTTTGACCGGCGCATCCCCGTGGAGCTGCCCGATTTGCAGGGCCGCTTGGCCATCCTGAAAGTTCACGCCAAGAACGTAAAAATGGACGATGCGGTGGACCTTTCCCCCGTGGCCCGGGCTACCTCCGGCGCGTCCGGCGCGGAGCTTGCCAACATCATCAACGAAGCCGCCCTGCGGGCCGTGCGCATGGGCCACGGCACCATCCTCCAAAATGATCTGGAGGAAAGCGTGGAAACGGTCATCGCGGGCTACCAGCGCAAGGGCGCGGTGATTTCCGACAAGGAAAAGAAGATCATCGCCTACCATGAGATCGGCCATGCCCTGGTGGCGGCGCGGCAGAAGCATTCCGCCCCCGTGACCAAGATCACCATCATCCCCCGCACCTCCGGGGCCTTAGGCTACACCATGCAGGTGGAGGAGGACGAACGGGTGCTTATGTCCAAAGAGGACGCCATGAACCAGCTCGTCACCCTCACCGGCGGCCGCACGGCGGAGGAATTGATCTTCCATTCCATCACTTCCGGCGCGTCCAACGACATCGAAAAGGCCACCCGGCTGGCCCGCGCCATGGTGACGCGCTACGGCATGAGCGACCAGTTCGATATGGTGGCCCTGGAAACGGTGACCAACCAGTATTTGGGCGGCGATACCTCCCTGGCCTGTTCCGCCGACACCTCCGCCAAAATCGACGCGGAAGTGAACGCCATCATCAAATCCGCCCACGATACCGCCCGGGAGATCCTTTCTTCCAACATGGAGCAGCTGCACAGGCTGGCCGCCTACCTGCTGGAAAAGGAAACCATCACCGGAGAGGAATTCATGAAAATTTTAGACGAATCGACGGAAAACGCCTGACCCCTTTCGCGGAATTTTGCACCGCGCGGTTTTTCACGTGAAACACAGCCCCCCGCGGCAATGCGGATGGGCTGTTTTAAACCGAAATTATAAGGAGAATACCGCAGGAGGCCGCATATGCAGTACCTTTTTACTGAACGGGCGCACCTCATGTGCCCTCATATGTGCTTCGGCATCGTGATGGCGGTGAAGCGCGTCTATGAGGAAAGCCGGATCAAGGGCGCAATCAGCCAGCTGTCCGCCGCCCATCCCTTTCTGAACGCCCTGTTAGGGTATGAAGAAAAAGAAAACGCCTATTATTACCGCGTCACGAATCAGTGCAAGGCGGCGCTTTTGCCGAACGATCGGGAAATCAGCGGCGTGGACGCGCCCGAAATCACGGAAGCATACCGGATTCTGACCGAACGGGACTGGAACCTGTTTGAGGAAGGCATGCTGAAAATCGCCGTCTGGCGGATGAATGATCGCACCTGCTTCCTGCTGGTTTTTCATCATCTGCTGGCGGATGGACGTGGCGCGCTGCATCTTGCGGAAGAGCTGGCGGACTGCTATGCGCTGGGCAAGAAACCGGATTTCGCGCCGGAGCAGCTGATCACCGCAAAAGATTTGCCGGAAAACTCCCGCATGCCCTTCATCAGCCGGTTTCTGGTGGATAGGGCCAACAAAGCCTGGCGCAGGGAAAACCATACCGTTTCTTATGCGGAATACCACGCCTTTGCCGACGGATTTCTAAAACAGGACGCGGTTCGTTATTCCGTAACTCGGTTTGATTCGGAAGAACTGAAAGCCATTCGGCAAAAATGCCGCGAAAACAGCGTGACGGTCAACGACTGGCTGCTGGCAAAAATGGCGCTGGAAGACCGCGCCGAAAAAATCGTCGCGGCCTGCGACCTGCGGGACCGTTTCGGCTTTTACCGCAAAGGGGCGCTGGGCAACTATTCCACCGCCTTCAGCATCGAAGTGAAAGCAAAAGAAAAAGACCTGTTCGCGCTGGCCAAGGCGGCCCACGAACAGGTGCAAAAGAAAATTTCCGATCCTAAAGCGCTTTTCCTGGTGCTGCAATGTTATGCCAGCCTGAACCCCGGCCTGCTGGACGCCGCGCTGATCGCCTGCCGGGGCGGTTTCCCCAGCAAGGCCGGGAAGTTCATCGGCGGCATGTTCTTCGGCTTCGGCGCGGCGGCGGGCCACAGCGTCACCAATTTAGGCAAAATCGAAAGCGAAAGCATGGAAGCGGCCTTCTTCATCCCGCCCGCCTCCCCCGCCATGGGAAAAACCCAGGGCGCGCTGACGGTGAACGGCGTGCTGACGGTTTGCTCCTGCGAAAGAACAAGCGCGTGAAGCGTCAGGTGGGGAACTCGAAGATCACGGCTTCAAAGGGCCTAAGGCTGTAGGTTAAGCGGTGGGAATAGCTGTCGCACTCCTTCCAATCGGCGGTCAGGGGCGGGATGCCGCCGATCTCGGCGGGGTTGCCCTGGCCGGGCAGACTGTCGTAGGTGCTGAAAACGCGCTTGTACAGGCCGCCGAAGGGCACGCCCGCGGAATAATCGTGGTAGGAAACCGGGGAGAAATTCAGCACCACCAGTACCGCGCCGTCGTAGTTCCATGGATTGCGGCGGATGAAGGCCAGAATATTGCGGTTCGCGTCGCCTTTGTTCACCCACTCGAAGGTGGCGGGGTCGCGGCTGTCGCTGTGCAGGCTGGGATACATCTTATACAGGCCCAGCAGGTTGCGCACGCACTGCATCACGTCCCGGTGGGCAAAATCGTCCGTCAAATGCCAGTCGATGCTGTGCTTCACGTCCCACTCTTTTTCCTGGGCAAATTCCTGGCCCATGAACAAAAGCTTCTTGCCGGGGAAGGTGAACTGCCAGGTGTACAGGGTTTTCAGCTCGCCCATCCGATCCTGTTTTTCTCCGGGTGCTTTCTTCGCCATGGTGCCCTTGCCGTACACCACCTCGTCGTGGCTCAGCACCAGGATGAAGTTTTCCGTGAACGCGTAATCCGCGATGTGGGTCAGCATACCGTGGTGATATTTGCGATAGACGGGATCGAGATTCATGTACCGGATGGTATCGTTCATCCAGCCCATGTTCCACTTGAAGGTAAAGCCTAAGCCGCCCTGCTTCACATCGGCGGTGATGCCCCATTCGGGAGAGGAATCCTCGGCGATGAGGAAACCGGTGGTCTTGCCGCAGACTTCATAATTGAGCTGCCGCAGGAAATCCATGCTTTCTAAGTTCATGCGTCCGCCGAACTTGTTGGGCCGCCACTCGGAACGGTCATAGTCGTTGTAGAGCATGGAGGCCACGGCGTCCACGCGGAGGGCGTCGATGTGGAACTCCCTGATCCAGTACATGGCGTTGGCGATCAGGAAGGAGCGCACCTCGGGCTTGCCGTGGTCAAAGGCCAGGGTGCCCCACACGGGGAACTCCCGGCGCAGGGGGTCGCTGTTTTCATAGAGGGGCGTTCCGTCGAACCAGCCCATGGCGAAGGCGTCCTTGGGGAAATGGGCGGGCACCCAGTCCAAAATCACGCCGATGCCCGCCCGGTGCAGGGTGTTCACGAAGGAACGGAAATCGTCGGGCGTTCCGTATCGGCTGGTGGGAGCGTAATAGCCCGTCACCTGATAGCCCCAGGACAGGTCGAAGGGATGCTCGCAGATGCCCATCAACTCCACGTGGGTATAACCCATGTAGGTGACGTAATTCACCAGGTCGTCCGCAAGCTGGGTATAATTCAGGAAGCCGTCCTCGTCCTCCGGCCCGCGGTAACCCTTCTTCCAGGAGCCTAAATGCACCTCGTAAATGGACATGGGCTTTTCCAGCACCTTGGTGTTGTCCCGCTGGGCCTGATGCGCCTCGTCCGACCATTGAAAGTTATCCAGCCCCCACACGATGGAGGCGTTGTTGGGCCGCTTTTCAAACCAGAAGCCGTAGGGGTCGCTCTTGAAGCGCTTCACCCCGTCCGCGCCGGTGATCACATAGCGGTAAGCGTCGCCCTGGCCCGCGTCGGCCAAAAAGCATTCCCACACGCCGCTGTCGCCTTCGCTGCGGTGCATCCACTTTTCGTTTTCCCAGCCGGTCTTGGCGGTGATGACGGAAACGTACTGGGCGTTAGGGGCCCACACGTTGAACCAGGTGCCCTTCACGCCCTCCGCTTCGCCGGGATGCGCGCCCAACTTGCGGTAAACCTCATAATCGGTGCCCTGATGGAACAAAAAGCTGTCGTACCCGGTGAATACCTTTCTCGTTTCGTCGTCCATAGGTTTGTCCTTCCTTTCGTCTGCTTACGTTTTCCGGGGGAGGATGATGGAGGCGGATTGGGCTTCAACGGAAATCTGGAGGTGGCCGCCGTCGACGCGGCCCACCCCTTCGTCAGCTTCCAGGAAGCCCTGGTCGGTCGTGCGGAAAATACAGTGCATATCAATCCCATCCGGTATGCCCACGTCCCGCAGGGGCAGGGTGAGCGTCTGGGCGTGATTCAGGTTGTTAACGGCCACGACGACTGTGGCTTCTTCGTCGAACCGGGCGTAAGCGATGAAGCCGTACCCCGCGCAGAGGGATTTTACGCTGCCCTTTTTCAGGACGGGCAGCTTTCCGCGGAGCTTTGTCAGGGCTTTGTGCAGTTCGATCAGGCCCTGATCCTCATGGCCCCAGGGATAGGTGCGGCGGTTGTCCGGGTCGGTCCAGCCCACCTGCCCGGCTTCGTCGCCGTAATAAATTGTGGGCGCGCCCGGCCAGGTCATTTGAATGACCACCGCCTCCCGGAACACGGGCACCTGTATACCCTCGCTGGCCGCATTGCTGCCGGCGGACTGCAAACGGCCCACCCGCCCGTTGGTGCGGGTGAGGAAACGGCTGTGGTCATGGTTGCTCAATTCGTTCATGGCGCACTGCAGGCTGGGGGTGGGCAGGCGGCACATGTTTTCACACATGATGCCAAAGAACGCGGATCCATTCTGGTACAAATCGTCCCGCCGGTAATCGGAGTGCTTCTCAACGCCGGTCAGGAACCAGGTGACCGGCTCCATGAACGCGTCGTAGTTCATCACGGTGTCCCATTGGTCGCCCCGCAGCCAGGAGGAAGGATTGCCGTAATGCTCGGCCAAAATGACGGTATTGGGATTCGCCTGCTTCACCCGCCGGCGGAACATGTGCCAGAACAGGTGGTTGAACTCATGGCTGTGGGCCAGATCGGCCGCCACGTCCAGCCGCCAGCCGTCGATGGAATAGGGCGGGGAGGCCCACTTTTCCGCCACCTTAAGGATTTCCTCGCACAGCTCGCTGCTGCCCTCGTAATTCAGCTTGGGCAGCGTTTCCACGCCCCACCAGGCGTCGTAATCCTTGGGGGCGGTGAAGCGGAAATAGTTCCGGTATGGGCTTTCCGGGTTGCCGTAGGCGCCGGGCGGATAATCCCCGGACTGCTTATAGATGCCTTCTCTGTCCATCCACCGGTTGAAGGAACCGCAGTGGTTGAACACGCCGTCCAAAATGATCTTCATACCCCGGCGGTGAACCTCCCGGCAGAACCGGGCGAAAAAGGCGTTGCTGCCCACCAGGTTCATGCCGCTGGCGGTGCGCAGGATGTACTGGGCGGCGGCGGTATTCTTCCGCTCGTCCTTTTTGAGGGGCGCTTCCTTATCCTGGATCACCACGGTCAGGTGGGGATCAATGTGGCCGTAATCCTGCGTATCGTATTTATGGCTGGAGGGGGACACAAAAATGGGATTGAAGTAAATCGCTTCCACGCCCAATTCCTGCAAATAGTCCAGCTTATCCATCACGCCCTTCAGGTCGCCGCCGTAGAACACCCGATAATCGCCGATCTGGGGCGGATCGTCCCAATGGGCGGCGTGGCTCACGTAATCCCCGGAGTAGAAATATTCCCTGTCCCGCACGTCGGTGCGGGGATTGCCGTTGTAGAACCGATCCGGGAAAATCTGGTACTGCACCGCGCCCTTGGCCCATTCCGGCACGTGGAAGCCGGGAATGATGCGGAAGGAGTGGGCGGGGTCGGGGAAGGGCACGGAATCGGTCAGGCTGGCCCCCGAGCGCAGATAATGGATATATTTTCCCTTCCAGGAAATCAGAAAGGCATAGTAAATGGTCGTCGGGTCCTTCAGGGTATATTCCGTTTCAAACCAGTCGAACACGTCGTCCGTTTTGATTCGCCGCATATTGGACACCCGGGTGGGCATGCCGGTCAAAAAGGTCACCTGCGCCCCGGCGTTTTTCCGGATGCGCAGGCGGATGGACACCGTGTCCCCCACCTCGGGTTCGGCGGGCGTGCGGAACAGGGGCGTTTCATCGCTGAAAATGGAGGAAATCAGCTGTTTTTCTTCCTGGGAGGAATTGGGCATTATTCCCACTCCTTTATCGTCAATTGATTTTCGATCATTCTTTTCGCGAAACAAATGGGATGCTTGGGGAAATACTGAAAGATTTCCGCCGAAATTCATCTTTATTATTTTACACGAAACGCACCAAAACCGCAACAAGGAAATCTCAAAGAGCAACTTTTTTAATAAAATATGAAACGAAAAATCATTTTTTCTCACGCTTACTCTCTATTTAACAGATTTTTAATAAATACGTAATTTAATTGTTGCTTTTTGTTCATTGTTTGTTGCGGCTTTGTTGCGGCTCTGCATGTATAATAAGAGCAAAGCCGAACCAAGGCACACTGATCCACGCCGCATACGGCGAAAAACGAACCGATGAATGAAGGAGGATGATTTATGAAAAAAACGCTGTCTGTTTTCCTGGCGCTGGTGATGCTGTTCACCTGCGCTTTCTCCAGCCTTTCCCTGGCGGAGACCACGGAAATGCTCACCGAGGCCCAGCAATTGGAATTGGCCACGGTGATGACATGGCTGATGAAGGATATCACGGAAGAAAATTACGCCCAGGTTTTCGCCTGGGATCGGGACGCACTGCTCCAAAAGCTGGAGGACTACGACCAGCCCCTGGAAACCCTCACCAAGGAAGAAATTGCCGATCAGCTGGCCCCGGTTCTCAGCATGCTCGGCTACTTTGCAGGTCTTGCTGAAAGCGAGGATGGCGGCGAGGCCCTGGCAGGCATGCTGGGCGGTATGTTCGGCGGTCTGATGGGCGGCCTGACGGATGATTCCGATTCCTCCTTCGGCTTGGGCGACGGCTGGGGCATGGAGTTTGGCGATGGCGAAGAAGGCAGCGAAGAAGAGGAAGGAGAATACGAGCCGGACTATTCCGGGTATTACTGGGACATGCTGTGGGTCAGCGGCGAAACGAAGCTGGAAGCCTTGTGGGACGACGTATACTACAAGCTCACCGTCACGGAAGGGGATCAGACGCTTTCCTACCTGTGCGACGTGGACGTGAAAACGGGCCTCGCCACCAGCCTCGGCACGGGCGACCCGGAAACGGCGGAAACCCAGCCCGATCACGGCGTCGCCACCTTCTACATCACCGAGGACGATCAGCTGGTCTGGCAGAAGGCCGACGGCGAAGAAGTCGTTTTCACCGGCTATCAGTCTCCTTTGGCCGACCTTAGGGGATACGGGGACGGAAAAGAGATCACGACCACCTGGATGGGCAATCATCTGGAAGTCAGCATCCAGCGGGATGACGACCTGTGGGTCTATGCCTGCCCGCCGAATGAAGAAAGCGACGTGCTGGAAGGAAACGGATATTTTGAAAACCTGGAAACGGGCGAAACCGCGGAGGGCTATCACGGAACCTTCGTTTTCCAGAACGACCGCGCTCAGGTGATCTGGACGGACGGCCAGGTTTCCGAGGCGCGGAACGGGCTGACCTTTGAAATGTATGAGCCGCTCCTCATCAATGATCCCTGGATGGCCGAGGAAGCCGACATTTTTGTGATGGCGATGGACGGGTACTATGAAATCCATATCTACACCCACCCGGACTTTGATGAGTACGATTATCTTTGTACCTATGACCGGGCGACCCGCACCCTGACCGCCGTTGATCCTTCCACCATTGATTTTGATTCCCTGACCATGGAGCTGTACCGGGACATCTTCACCACCACCGCCACCTTCGTGCTGGAGGACGACGATCGTCTGGTCTGGCATGACGATACGGGCGTTTCGGGGTACGGCGTCGTATTCCGGCATTATTTCGATTGATTGGGAAGAAATAACAGGTTTTCCGCGTCTTATTAACAAAAGGAGGTATGACTCATGAAAAAAAGACTGCTTTCTCTGGCGCTGGCCGTCATCCTGCTGACGGCGTTCCTCCCCGCCTTCGCCGTGGCCGAAGCGGGCTGGACCATGTACGTTTGTACGGAAAACGGCGGCTCCCTGAACGTGCGCAGCTCCCCCAAGACGGGTGACAACGTGATCGGCAAGCTGAATTACGGCGACTCCGTGTTTGTGTATTCCATCAGCACTAACGGCTGGGCCAGCATCGAATGGCAAAGCTATTACGGCGAGTTCTTCACAGCTTACGTCATGAGCCGCCATCTGGTGAACTACAACCCCGGCACCCGGCCCACGAAAGCGCCCACCCCAACCGCCGCCCCTTCCGCCGACTCCGACAGGATCATCGCCGATATGAACCGGGAATTTGCCTCCGCCAGGAAGGTTTCTCCCTACACGGTGGCGGCCCGTCCCTCCCGCGCATCCGGCTGGGTGAACCTGCGCTGGGCGCCCTCCACCGGCATGGAGGTCATCTCCAAATGCACCCAGGGCAAGCGCCTGACCGTGCTGGCCGAGCTGAGAAACTGGTATCAGGTGCAGGACCCCGAAACCGGCCTGATCGGCTTCATCAGCAGTCAATACGTCAGCCGCGTTTACTGATTTCCTTTGAAACCCACGCTTGAAAGGAGTTCATGTACATGATGATGAAGAAATTATTTGCGATGCTGCTGTGCCTGTCCATGCTGGTAAACTGCGCGGCCCTGGCCGAAACGGGAAAGGCCTCCATGGGCGTCATCGACGTCAACGGCGCTTTTGATCTCAAGTGCGCGCTGCCGGAAGGCTATCGCTTGGAGGTGCTGTACAGCGATTCTGTCACCTGCATCGCCACGGTCAAGGCCGAAGACCCGAGCAAGCCGACCCTGCAGATTTCCGTCGCTTTCAACGAAATCTACGCCGGGATCGACCGGCTGAACGACATGGACGAAGACGCGCTGAAAGCGGTCGAGGACAGCTTCCGGGCGGAAGAATCCGTGGACATCTCCTACATGGAAACCGCTTACGGCACCAAGCTCATGGTGGTCAAGGAGAACCTGGACGGCGCAGACTATGTGGACTTCTACACCGTCTACAAGGGCTATGAAGTGGAGCTGATTCTGACCCACGCCCAATACGACGCCGAAACCGGCATGATCCTGGATACGCCCCCCATTACGGAAGCGGAAATTCAGATGGCCGTGCAGTTCCTCAGCGATATGGATTTTGTGCCCGCCCAGTAATTCCGTATCGAATAAAACATCACGGCAGAAGCCCGCACCGGTTTTCTTCAAAAGAAGGCCGGTGCTTTTCTTTGATTTATTGGACATTTGCTGGACAGCGCCGGCTATCATTGATATAATGATTGCGGAAGACAGCCCGGAGACGTGCGATGAAGCCGCGAGCAGCCGCCGACGCACCATAAAATGAAGCCAGGGAGGGAAACGGGATGAACGCATATGATTTTGACGGAACCATTTTTTCTTCGGATTGTTCCGTCGGATTTGCGATTTGGTGCATGAACCGCCATCCGAAGCTGTGGTTTACCTTTTTCCCCTTTGCGATCAAAAACCTGCTGCTCGTCAAAAAAGGAAAGATGCCGGATTATCTGATGCGGCGCAAGTTCTTCAGTTTTCTTACGATGATTGATGACTTTGACGCGCAGATCGAGCGGTATTGGGATAAAAACGAAAAGAAGATCGCCCCCTGGTATCTAAAGCAAAAAAGGCCCGACGATCTCATTATCAGCGCGTCGCCCACGTGCATCATTGCGCCCATCGCAAAAAGGCTTCAGGTGAACTTTGTAGCGACGGAATATGACCGTGAATTCGGCGTGCTATTGAATAACCTGATGTACGCGAAGGAGAAAGCCAGATACATCATCGACCACGGTTTTCCCAAGATCGAACACTTTTATTCCGATTCTCTTTCCGATACGCCGCTCGCTTTATGCGCCGAAAAAGCGCATTTGGTAACAAACAAGGCCTCCACAGTCATTGATTGGCCGAATCTTGACCCGGAAACCATGAAAACCGTGAAAAAGAAGATCGACACAGGCTGGAACGTTCATTTGAAAGAATGAATGACCAAGATAAAAAACAGAAAGAAGGAAAACACCTTGAAGAAAAACGGAACGATCATCGCGATCATCATTGCCATCGTCAGCCTGTGCTGCTCGGCGGTGTGCCTCGGGATGGTGCTGGGGCAGCTCAACGCGCCGAAAGCGCTGGAAGCGGACACGGGCAAAAGCATCCAGTACGTGATGTATGTGGGCACCAACGACAAGGACACCTACAAAATGGAAATGAGCCGGGAGGAAGCGCGGAACATCGTGGACACTGTGTGTCTCAAATACTTTGAGGGCTACACCCTCCAGGACGCCACCGGCGCGTGGACGGACGAAACGGGGGCCATCACCCATGAATACACCCTGGTCTGCTATTTCGACGGCGCGGACAAAGCCACGGTGTACAAGGCGGCGGACGAGGTCATCAAGGCCCTGAACCAGAACACGGTGCTGATTGAGGAAGACGAGATCACCGTCGAATACTACGGCGGAAAATAAAGCGGAACATCCACGCAACAATATTCGCGGAAACCCCGCGTATAAATATAATTAAAAATCAAAAAGGAGGAATACCCTATGAAAATCACTTCTTTCAACCCCCTGATCGTCACCAAAGACGCGGAGAACGTCATCAAGCTGTTTGAGGCCCTGGGCTTCGAGAAACGCCACAACCTGGCGGCAACCACCGGCACCACGGACTTCAACAGTGTCCGCATGAAGGACGCCAACGGCTTTTATGTGGACGTCGCGAACATCCCCACCGTCCCGCAGGATATGACGCTCATCCGCATGAACGTGGACAACTTCGACGAAGCATACGAATTTTTGACAGCCAGAGGCTTTACGAATCCCCGGGGAGATCACACGGTGGATACCAAGACCAACAAGTCCTGCATGATGAAGTCGCCCTCCGGCTTCGCGTTCGACCTCTGCCAGCACATCAAGGATCACGATTGACAGGAAGGAGAAAACATCATGAAGATCACAACTTTTAACCCGCAGATCATCACCAGGGACGCCTCCGCCATCGCTCATTTGTTTGAGGAAATAGGCTTTGAAAAACGCCACGATCAGGAAGGCATCGGCGAACTGAACGTGGAAGGCATTCGGATGAAGGACGCAAACGGTTTTTACCTGGACGTTTCCCAGCCCGATTTGCCGCTGCAGCGGGACGTGGCCACCATCCGCATGAACGTGGACGATTTCGACGCGGCCTATCAATTGCTGGTTGCCCACGGATTCAAAAATTACTATGTGGATCGGAACAACGAAACGCCCACGTCCAAATCCACCCTGATGATCGCGCCTTCCGGCTTCTCCATCAATCTCGTCCAGCATATAAAATAAAAGCAGCCTCTATCAGGCGATTGCGAAGCCGGGGGATCACCCGCCTGTCTCTTTCGCGGGCGATTCCCCCGGCTTTCTGGGATTTCACAAATGTATAATTGATGTATGGAGGGGGTACACCATGAAAAAGATGATGAAATATAGCTTGATCCTCGCGCTTTGCCTGTCGCTTCTTTTCTGCGCCGTCTGCAAGGCGGAGGCTTCCGAAAACAGCCAGTCCCTTTCGCTGACCGGCGTGGGCAACGCCCGGGAATTGGGCGGCTATACCGCGGAAGACGGAAAGACGGTGAAGCGGGGCGTGCTGCTGCGCACAGCCAAGCTGGTGAACGCCACGGAAGAGGATATAGCGAGGCTGCTCTCGGTCTATCATTTGGCCGTGGACGTGGATTTCCGGGGAGATAATGAGGTGGAAAGAGCGCCCGACCCGGTCATGGAGGGCGTGGAATACCTGAATATCCATATTCTGGATGACAGCATGGGGCCTTCGGAAGAACTGGAAGCTGAAATCGCGGCCCTGGAAGCGCAGGGCGTGGAGATCGACAAGATCACCGAGATCCGCCTGTTCATGAAATACGGCGGCTTCACCGATCAGATGTATGTGGACTTTCTTTCCTCCGACGTGGGCAAGGCCGGGTACAGCCGGTTTTTCCAGGCGCTGCTGGCGCTGCCCGAAGACGGGGCCATCCTGTTCCACTGCTCCCAGGGGAAGGACCGCACGGGATGCGGGGCCATGCTGATCCTGTTTGCCCTGGGCGTGGACGAGGAAACCGTTATGGCGGATTTCATGCTGACCAATGAATACAACGCGGCCCTGATCGCCGAGGAACGGCAATACCTGATCGAGAACGGCGTCGGGGAAGACGAACTGGAAACGTTCATGAAATCCATGGATCAGGTGTTTCCCGCGTTCATGGAAAACGCCATCCAGTGGATGACCGAAGCCTACGGTTCGCCCCTGGGCTATATCACCGGGGCGTTAGGCGTGACGGACGAGGATATCCAGCTGCTTCGGGATCATTTTCTGGAATAAACCTCCTGATCCCATCCGGCAGAAAACCATGATGATTTGCCGAAGCCGAAAGGCACGGAAATCATCGTGATGAAAAACACGGCGGACGACGAGGAAGCGTATAATTTGCAGCCAACGGAGGCCCCAATGGCAAAACATCAAAAGACGTTCATTTCATCAAAATACTATGCGCTGCTGTTCAGCGGTACCATCCTGATGGTAATGGGAGCCATTATGGGTACTGCGGATACCCTGATCGCCGGGATCATCCTGGGTGAAACCGCCGTTGCCGGGATATGCCTGGCGCTGCCGTTGTATTCTCTTGCCAGTTTCTTTTCTGTTTTCTTTTCTTATGGGGTGCCGATTCTGTATGCCGGAAAGATAGGGGCTTTCCGAAAAGAGGAGGCAGACCGATGCTTCGGCGTTGGATTAACGGTTTCCTCTGTGATTGGCATGCTGATGTTCGCGGCAATTCTGTGCGGCGGAGACGCTTTTCTGCAGGCATATCATCCCGACAGCCAGTTATATGCCAGCGCTTCGGCTTATCTCGCCTGGATGAAATACGCGGTTTTGATCATGCCGCTCAACGACCTGCTGGACGGCATGCTTATCGCGGATGGGGATGAAACGATCAGCCTCGTTTCCACTACGGATCGTCACGTGACTTCCCTGCGCTCTTATATCATATCAAATATGCTTGAAACGTACACGGCCCGGCGCGTTCATTCCCTGGCGCTGAGCTATAATCACAGCGCTTTGGAAATACCATGAGTTCCGTACCTTTTCGGAAATGAAGCAGAGGAAGACGCGGAGGATTTGACAAAGGAGGCAGAGCATGAAAAAGCCATTGATCGCAATTCCCATCGGGGACTGCGCAGGCGTGGGGCCAGAGATCACGGTGAAAGCGCTGGCGTCGGAGACGGTGAAAGAGTCGGCGGACTGCATCGCGATCGGCAGCCGCAAGGTATTGGAAAAGGCCGTCGCCCTCACCGGGGTTGACCTCAAAATCAACGTGGTCAGGGACCCGGCGGAAGGGGATTACAGGGCGGGGATATTGAACCTGATCGACATGGACAACATCGACATGGCCGCGTTCCGGTACGGGGCCGTGCAGGCCATGTGCGGGAAAGCCGCCTATGATTACATCGAAAAAAGCATTGAGCTGGCCATGGCCGGAAAAGCGGACGCCGTGGCGACCACCCCCATCAACAAAGAAGCCCTTCATGCGGCAGAGGTTCCGTTTATCGGCCACACCGAGATTTTCGGAAAGCTGACGAATACCCCAAACCCTCTCACCATGTTTGAAACCAGCGGCCTGCGGGTCTTCTTCCTGACCCGGCATCTGTCCCTGCTGCAAATGCTGGGCCAGATCAGAAAGGATAAAATCGTAAGCTGCGTAAAGGAATGCGTGGAGGCCCTGCGGAAGCTTGGCGTGACCGAGGGGACCATGGCCGTTGCGGGCCTCAATCCCCACTGCGGCGAACACGGTCTCTTCGGCTGGGAAGAGGTAAACGAGATCGAACCCGCCGTCAGGCAGCTGCAATCGGAGGGCCATCAGGTGACCGGGCCTATCGGCGCGGATTCCGTCTTCCATCAGGCGGCCCAGGGCAAATATAACAGCGTGCTTTCCCTGTATCACGACCAGGGGCATATCGCCGCCAAGACCCTGGACTTTGAAAGAACGATTTCCGTCACCAACGGCATGCCGATCCTCCGCACCTCCGTGGACCATGGCACCGCGTTTGATATCGCGGGAAAGAACATCGTAAGCGAAGTCAGCATGATTGAGGCCATCCGGCTGGCGGCCAAGTACGCCCCGAATTTTGTCAAGAAAGACGCACAGTAAGCAATGCAGCGATTGATAACGCCATCATCATGATATTCTTGGCAATCCGAATCGCCTTTTCGTTTCTGATTTCTTCAAAAGCTTTGCACATGATTTCCACTCCTTCCGGATTTTCTTTGTAATACCTGGCCGCGCTTTTCAGCAGTTCAAAGTTCATATCATCGGGGTCCCAGCAGGAAAAGTCGTGCATGAGCTTCCCGATGTCGGAATCGTCCCGGTAAGCGCCGTTGACATACAGGATATGCTCCCCATCGTCAAACGGTTCATCCAGATCGAGATTAATTCGTTCCACTCGATAAAACGGTTTACCCCTGGAAAATACGTCATGCTCCGTCAAAAAAATCGTGTAGGTGTCTGGAAGCTCATCAAAATCCTGCCCGGCGTCTAAATTTTCAATATCCATGGAACTGGAATGATACCGCGCACGGTGCTTGCCCGCGCCATGATCGGCACGCTGCACTTCCAAATCGTACTTTTTCCCCTGCGCGTCCGTCCCATACGCATCCAGACAGATGGAGCGTGCGCCGACCAGCCGCTTCATGTCCATTTGCGTCTCCAGCTTCGTGATTTCCAAATCATCCTTGCCGGTGAGGATTCGCAGCACAAGCTGGGCGAGGGGAATGTTATCCCGGAAGATGCAGCGCATAAAGTCGTCGTCAATGGGGCGCAGTCCGCGCAGTTTCGCCAAATCCTCCTGGCGTTCCCGATCTTTTCTTTCCTGTTTGTTTTCAGGCATGGCGCTCACCTCCACATTTACACCCTAAAAATATTTCTTCATAATCGCTATTATTTCCTTCTTATCAATGATTGCTTCCCTAATCAGGTTTGAAACGATTGATAGATATCGGAAAAATCATCCTGAATCGGTTCTTTGGGTGTATCTGATGAAGGAGACGCTTCTTTCGTTTCTTCCTGCTTATCATTTTCTTTTATCTGGACTGCTTCGGCAGCGGCCTGTGCCGCCTGTCTTTCCGCTTCTTTGATCGCCGGCACATATGGGATCAAGCCTTTTTCGTATGCCTGTATCTGGATTTCAAGCGGCGCGTGGCGAATGTCAATCAGATAGTCATTCACGTACAGAAACCAAACTGCAGGGTTGCTGTCGATGAGATGCGGCAGCATCCACTGAGGATCAAGCCGTGATATACTGCATAACCGGTTGATCTCATTTGCCTTGTTGGCAACCGTGGACTTTGCCAGACCGAAAGGCGCACACAATTCATCGGCGGTATGATGAATCGGCTGGGATTTATCGAAGATAAAATTGTTGGTGGCAATGGCGTACACGATGCCTGCCGCCCAAGTATTGGCCCGACCGCTTAGTAAGGGCGATGGCCTTTTCCTGCAAAGCTTTTCCAATAACCGAAGGCAGAGTACTTTGTAGTCCTCATTCAGACATTGATCGCAATAGCCGGTAATCAACGGTTCGATCTTCGCGTATGTTTCCTGCATTGATTTTGGTATACTCATACACTATTCCTCTCAAAGATGATAATTGACAGAAAGTCCTTTGCGTCCCGATATATAGTTATTATGATTCCTCCATTTTCCGCATCAAATCAATTTCAAACGCATGAACTTCTCTTAAACATATATCCAGCTTATCAAAGATTTCCTCTTTTGATAGCTCCTCGCTAAGCTCAATCGTTGTGGTCTTAAATGGCGTTCTCCACTGCCAATCATCTTTTCCCATCTTTGCCGGATAGTATGTATTGATTCTGTCACAAATAGCCAGGAATTCATCTGTTGCGTTCCGGGCGCTGATTGCAAGCTGAATATAGATGCTCTTGCCTGTACGGTTTATAATCTCATAGAAGTAATGGTTATCAGTATTCCATCCACTCGGCGCATTTGGAATATCCGGCAAAACAGCACTCATGCTGTCGGTAGTGAAGCGAATATATGAACGATTACATTTTGCAAGATTTGCATGAACGGCCTCCCGAATGACAGTCCATTCGCGAATAATATCAGCAATATTCCCTGAATCCGTGAAACTCGCACCTTGAAAACTTGCCAGGCACCTTGGAATCATTGGCGCCATGGCACATAATCAAGTACTGTAGAAATACACCCAACAGGTGCTGAAGACATAGTGTTTTCAAGCCCTCCGTAGTATAAT